>JBEKQO010000116.1:0-20977 GCA_049519635.1 Terriglobia bacterium
CCAGGCGACCGCTGAGTATTTTGGCATCCTGCCTCCGGCCTCTTGGATGCCTCAACTCCCCGCCGCCTTCAGCGGACAGATCACGTGCTAATTGAACCGGACAGATGACATACTAACGACAGGGTGAGTTCATGCTGCTTGACAACCACGCCCACTCCACCTATAACGCCTTGCAGGCTCAATTGCGCCAACTTTCAGTGCCGCACGGGTTCCAGTTTCAAGCTTCGTATACATGGGCGAAGGCAATCGACAACACCTCCACCTTGTTTAACGCCAACGTCGCCTCCAATGGCGGCCAGCTTCAGCAGAATCCCACGTGCTGGGCGTGCGAAAAAGCGGATTCAGCCTTCGATGTACGGCAGCGGTTTGTTATGAACTTTAGCTACGAACTGCCCCTGGCGAGAGCAAATTCGCTGCTTAAGCGGGCTTCCGAAGGCTGGCAAATCCTGGCCATTGTCACCGGGCAAACCGGCTTTCCTTTCACCGTTAACTCGCCCTATGGCACGGAGGAATATGGGACCGACACCTATACGGGATTCCAGGCCACCCGTCCAGACCTGATTCAGCAACCCACGATGCGGACCAGCGGATCGCCCGAAGAGCAGTTTTTTTCCGATGCTGTGATCAATAATCAAGCGCAGTACTTTTCCACTCCCACTACCGTCGTGAACGGTTCCACCGTGCAGACGCAGCCGGGCAATCTCGGGAGAAATACATTCCGCACAGATCCCGTTTCGAACGTCGATTTTTCGCTCATCAAGGACACGAAAATTACGGAGGGCACCGAGCTCCAATTCAGAGCTGAAATCTTCAATCTCTTCAACCAGCATGCGTTCGGCTTTCCGGTCCAGATCCTGAACGCGCCTGGCTTTGGAACCTCAACCTCTACGCCGGCGGGATTCCCGGAACGGCAGATTCAGGTGGCGCTACGATTTATATTCTGACCCGGCGTTCAGGGGCAGCGCTTCGGGCCTGCGGGCGCTATTCCTTCTTGCGCAACAAGTTCCCGCGGACCATTACCCTCGACCGAGGTACTTCTGCCCGACGGGGAGCACGATAGCCTCCAGCATATTGATGTGTGCCGGCTGGCTGATCATCAGAACCGCCACCTCCGCCAGTTCCTCTGCTGCCATCATGGGTTCATGGAGCCGCAGAGCCTGCGCGGGATCGTCTTCCAGGGGCACGTTTCCCGGATGCAAACAACTCGCCGAAATGCCAAATTCCCTTCCTTCCAGAGCGGTGACGTTCGTCAGTCCCCAAAGTCCAAATTTGCTCGTCGTGTAGGGTGCGGACTTCAGGCGGGGCCGCTGCGCCGAGATGCTCCCGATATTGAGGATTCTTCCACCCGCCTGCGGTTTCATGATGCGCATCGCGGCACGCGTGCAGAGGAACGGCCCGCGCAAGTTGGCGGCGATCACCTTATCCCAGGTCTCCACGGAAAGTTCGTCGAGCGCCCCCCCCTCGAACAATCCGGCATTATTGACGAGAATATCAAGGCGATGGAAGAGTTCCAAGGTGCGCTGGAATAATGTGGCCACCTGGGCTTCATCGGTGACGTCCGTAGGAATGGGAACTACCGTCGCGCCAGAGCCTGCAAGCTCCTGCGCGGCTTGGTTCAGCTTCTCCACTCCGCGGGCCGCGATCACAACCCTGGCGCCTTCGGCCGCCAGCCTGCGGGCGATGGCCTTGCCAATTCCGCGACTTCCCCCCGTAACGATTGCCACCTTGCCTTCAAGTTTTCCCATGCTTTCCCTCCTCGCGCCCAGAACCTTCGAAGCGCTCGCACCCATCGCCGCCCGTATTTCATCCGGGCAGATTGGTGCGGTCAGAATTCATCGTCCGGTCCTTCCAACTCTCTTTCGGCTCCTTGAACGCCGCGGCGGATGGCTCCATGGTCAACGCATGGCCGCGGTTGAGTGCCCTGCCGTATCCACCAGGTAGAGCACGGCGTCTCCGCTGAACGGCGGAGTGAACAGCTGCGCGGATGATCCGGACGGAACGGCTTCTCCAGCGATTACAGTCCCCGTCGCTGGGTTGAACCATTCTACCGCCAAGGTTCTTGCCCTTGACATTGCCGAGAGATTCACTGTGAACGAGCCACCGGCGGGAGCGTAGATCAGGTACTCTGCACCAGCAGGGGGAGTCTGGGCAAGGCAAAAACCTGTGGAACTAAGAGAGTCGCGGGGAGTGATATGGGAAAGATTCAATTTGCGGGAATACCTCAAAATGTACCCGAGATTGTCCCGGAAGTTGTTCCATCGCGTGTCCGGCGCACGGCAAATTGCGTGGGTGGGAGAGACACACAAGTTCCGGTTCTCACGCGGTAAAAAGACCACATAAGGGTCCATGAACAGCACCTGATTGCCGGTAGTGAAGTTCTCCCAGGCATAGTTGCGATTCTGTTGGGGAGTCTCGTTCCATATCCCGAAGTAGGAATGATCGCTGTCATTAATATTAACCTTGCAAGCGGGTTTTCCGGAGCCGCAGGACGAGGCGGGGGAAACTATAACGGACGGTGCAACCCAGTCCGCATCCGAGTTGTAAATTACCGAATCCCGGACCGAGACCGGCGCCGCGTATCCGATGGGATGCTGATGCGCCTTTCCGGATTCATAGGCCCGAAGGTGCGAAATCTGGTGGTTATTCCACCAAAGGGAATTACCGGGGGCTTCCTCGGAAACGACCCAGAGCACGTTCGGCAAATCGTTAAGGGTGTCTATTGCCTTTTCGACATACGCGTCCTGGAACTTCGTAAGGGTATTGGGCGCGTTCATGGTTACAGCGTTGGTCCCCTGCTTTCCGCCGGCGTAGCCGTCGTCAACGCCATTGATGTTGTTCGCACCCGTCAACGGATAACCGTCGCTCGCGCAACGGAAGATGTTGAGAAACTCGCCGGTAAATAAATAGACCCCCACGTAGATACCGGCGTTATTCAGAGCCTGCACCCGCGTCCGTAAGCGGTCGAAAAAGGCTTGGTCAAAGGTCGTGAGATCGAATTTCAATCCACCGTCAGTTGCCGTCCCGGGGCCTGTCCTCTTCCAGGGAAAGGGGCTGATCGTAAAGCCCGAAGGCGCCGGTGAGGGAATACTGCCGGACTTCGGCATTTCCACCGTCCACAACAAGGTAAAGTTGTGCCCGTGCGCGGTGAGAAATTTGACGAATGCGTCGAAATCCAAGGCCTGGACCGACCCCTCAGCGCCCCAGTCCTGGAGCGTGTTCCAAGTCTGCGATCCATTTAGAATAAGAGCCTTGCCGTTAGCGTCCTGGAAATAGTGCGGATTGCTGGAAACCGTGAGTTCCCCGGTGATGGGCGGGGTTGAGGACTCTGCCGCAGATTGCGCATTCAGTGGAAACCCGGAGAAGAAAACGGCAAATGAAAACATAAGGATCAGGCGGAAGGCAACGCCCTTCCATCTTCGGAAAATGAATCCATCCATGTCTCCTCCAGATAGTGTTTGGCGGTCACTATCCGTGTGCCGGCGGCTGGACCGTCCATGCTAAGCCTAAAACCCAAACCTCAGGCCCAACTGCATGATCCGCGGATGATAGCGCCGGGTACCTCGCCAATTCCAAAATTGTCCCTACACGTGCGAAGCTTTGGAGTGCGGCAGCTTGCTGCGCATTGTCGCCGGCCTCCCTGGAAATTGAAGCCCGCTGCCATGGCAGCGCAGATGCCACTCGACCTTCTTTCCGGTTGCCCGCCTGCGGCGTTAAACAGAGTAGGCGGATTGCCGCTCTTACTCAATGCAGCAATTTGATTTCCTGCAAATTCATGCCATAACCGCCGCCCGGAGGAATGTCGCGGTAGTGGGTATTCCAGTTGGGATTGCCATTGGAAAAGTTTGTGGCATAGCAGAGCCAGGCCGTGCGCCCATCCGCGCTTATGAATTTTGACGGAATGTTTACGAAATAGCCTTGCTCGCCGAACTCATGCATGTACACCACGAGCTTCCAGGGGCCGGCCACGTGCTCGGACTCCACAATGTAGGTGTTAAATTTTGAAATGGTATTGCCGCCGTCGGTTATGCACATCAAATATCTTTTTAGGGCCGCAACATACGTCATGGTGACACAACCACAATTATTGTTCCAATCCACCAACGGTTTGATCTTCGAAAAATCGTGCGTCCAGAGAGGGTGACCTGAAGCGTCATAGCCACCAAAGAATTCGTACATCGCGCGATTATTCATATTCTGAATGCCGGGCTTGACGCGGGCCATATAGATCTGGTCGCCGGTAATCCAACTGAGATTAGCGGGCCGCGGTTTGGGGTCGGGATCGGTGGCGCCTTGGCCTACCAGGTAAGCATAGCCGTCCGGGGAATACTGCATATTTTTTCCAAAGTCGACAAAGTGCGGGGATCCCATTTTTACTACCCCGCCCGGCTTGGCAGGCTCGCCAAACAAGGGGGCCGCCGGGGTGTGCGGAGTGTCGTGCCAGGTTTTCCCGTAATCCGTAGAGTAGCGGAATCCCACAAACGGTCCCAGAATATCCCAGTTGAGCCCTTTGCCGGGGTCGCCATCTGAATCCAAGAGGCAGTAAGTCCCGTAATACCAGACCCCGTTGTAGACAAGACTCCCGCAAGGGTAGCGTCCTTCATACGGGGCAGGGTTGCCGGGATAAACGCCAACGTCAGTGACCTTGAGGTGCAGGGGGTCGTCGCCAATGACGGTGGCGTAGCCCGTTGTAGCTTTTGCGCCGAAAGAAGATGACTTGATGTTATTCACCGTGCCATCCGTCCAAGGCGAATACAAATTCCCATTTGCCGCCCATGAGGGATACCACGTATCGGCATCTCCGTACCGAATATGTTTTCCCGTGAAACCGACGCCGGTAATATCTGTGGATTTTGGGAAGGGACAATCTGAAGGTGGCTGCGACGGCCAGACCCGATAGGCCGACTTCTGTTCTTCTGCCCCACGAATCTGCCCCCGATAACTCGACAGAAGCCCGAAGATGCATAGGGCGAGAAAAGCCAAACCGATCCGAACCAACACCAATACCCGACGACTTTTTTTACGCATGGGGTTGAGTCCTTTCCTTCCTGTTGGGAATGCTATGAAAAATTGTACACGACGCAGCCGGTCATGGTAGTGGACAGCAGATTATCACCCGATTACACCGGCTGCCTGGTTGATCTCCGGTACAAGAATTTGCACTCCAGGAAATCCCAGAGGGAAAAGGAATTCCTTTCAACCACGGGACCGTCTCTCCGTCCTAATCCTCACCGTCCCCGAGGTGAAATCGTTTGGCAAAACAATTGACCCGTCGTGCCGGCGCTTTAGCGTTTTCCCATCGCTGTTGGCTTCCTTGGTCTCTCCCCACCCTTCAATCTCGAGGCGCAGCCGGCCGAACTCGAAGATACCCGCATCCATGGTTCCGTCATCGGCTCTGTCTCAATCCCAGGCCGCTGGCACGCCCTAATCCGGCCGCACTATCCGCTGCTGCTCTGGGCTTGTCCCTGGGCTGCACCGATGCCGGCGCAGCTTCAGCCCGGCCGACCTACGGTTTTTCCCATTTGCCTGATTCCGCGGACCGGAAGATGGCATCGATGACGGACATATTCTTGATGGCATCCTCGACTGGAACCGGAACCTCGCCTCCCTCACGAATCGCCCGCGAGAACACGTCGCCTTGAATCGTATACTGGTCGCAGGTGGCAAACTCGACTGTTGTCACGCCCCCTCCGAAGAGGTCACCCGAGTTGTCAACGAGGATCCGGCAAGGCCGGTCGTTCGGGGCATTAAACGGGATCTCAACCTCGATACGCCCTTGCGTCCCGAAAAACTGCATCCGCTGATAGGGGCTGAGTTGGGTGCTACAGGTGAAGATGGACTGGCCCGACGGGAACTCGAGGATCGCCGAGGTCAAGCGGTCAATCTTCATCTCGGGGTCGCGTTCGATCAGCCCCATCACCCGCAAGGGTTCTTCGCGAAAAACAAAACGCGAGGTCGTAATCGGGTAGCATCCGATGTCCATCAAGCCTCCGCCACCCCACTCGGCGACGTTGCGGATATTGGCGGGGTCCCGGTTGAAGTAACTGAAGAAGCCCACGATTGAGCGCAGCGTGCCGATCTCGCCATCCTCGATAATCTGCCGAGTCCGGAGCCACTGCGGGTGCGTGCGCACCATGAAGGCTTCACCGATCTTCACGCCGGCGCGGTCCCGCGCCGCCAAGAGGACCCCGGCCTCCTCCGCCGTCAGGCTCAGAGGTTTTTCGCAGAGAACGTGCTTGCCCGCTGCAATCGCTTTGAGGGTCCACGGGATGTGAAGCTGGTTGGGCAGTGGGTTATAGACCGCCTCAATCTCCGGATCCCGCAAGAGTTCTTCATACGAACCATAGGCCTTGGCGATGCCCAGCGCGCTTGCCGCGGCCTCGGCTTTGTGCCGATCGCGCGAGGCGATTGCCGATATCTCACTCCACTCACCGTGCTGCATGGCCGGTATCACTTTTTGAACCGCAATCAGGGCAGCGCCCAGAACTCCCCACCGCACCTTGTTTCGCACCATGTCGCCTCCTTTTCAATAGCCGGATTCTATAGCCAACGCCCCGCCGCTATCCGTGGTTTTTCCGCAGACGGCACTGGGGCACATCTCTTACCCTGACGTTCACCAGGTGCTGCGGGAACTCGCCGCGCAGGATTTGCACCGTCTGCTCCGAAACCTGCTGCCGCATGATGGCGTAGGATTCCTCGCTTAGCGACGCGTAGTGGCAGGTAAAGACCACATTCTCAAATTCCGTCAGCGGGTGGGGCAGGCGCAAGGGTTCCTGTTGCAGCACGTCCAGTCCGGCTCCGGCAAGCCGGCCGGAAGCAAGCGCGGCGCAGAGGGCCGCTTCGTCCACCACCGGGCCCCGCGCGGTATTGATGAGAATGGCCCCCGGTTTCAGCAGCGCCAGCGTGCGTGCGCTCGCCAGGCCCTTGGTCTCCGCCGTCACCGGTACGTGGAACGAAAGGATATCGGTTTGGGGCAGCAACGCCTCCAGGCTCATCAACGGGATGCCGGCAGCCTTTGCCGCCTCCGGGCTGACGTGGGGATCGAAGGCAATCACCTTCAGTCCCAACCCCCGGGCCTTGCCCGCCAGGCTTCGTCCGATTTTCCCCAACCCAATCAGCCCCAAGGTTTGACCGCTGAGCCGCCGAATCGGCCGCAAGAGGGCGTCCATGCCGGAAACCCATTCTCCGCAGCGCGTTTTGCGGTCGGCCAGGGCGATCTTGCGAGTCACGGCCAGGATAAGTCCAAGGGCGTGCTCAGCGACCTCATCGGAGCAGAAGTCCGGAACGTTGGCCACCACGATTCCAAGGTCGGTGGCAGCGTCAAGGTCAAGGTTGTCCACGCCGATTCCGAGACGCACCAGCGCTTTCAGGTGCGGCAGAGCGGAAAAGAATTCGCGCGTCAGCCGCGTGCCGCCCACCACGATGACCTCCGCGCGCTCGGCCAGCCGGACGCGATCGCTTTCATCGACGGCCTTTCCATAGCGGATGGTCCCGCCGTTTTGGCGAATCAGATCTTCGTCCAGACCGGGTACCGGACCTTCATTCCTTTCAGTAAAGACCACCAGGCGCTCAGACATGTTTTATTTTTCCTCCCTCTTTCCAGCCGGTAAGGATATACGAGGCGTGGGGTAAAAATCACGCGCGGAATTCTGCGCGCGCCGGAAAACTGGCGCAAAGGCTAGAGGGGGGAGCGCCCTTGCCACCGTGACGTGCCGAGTTGCGTCCAATCCGGGGTTGGTAAATCGTCGGGTCCGCGGGTTTCACCCATGGCTACTGTCATTGGACCTCTTCGAGGTCCCCTCTTGAGAGCCGCTACAGTAAACTGCCCCAAAGCCAACCAATAGGCAATCCAATATGCCGACGGGGTTCCGTCAAAGTCGGGCGTCGCAGACCTCCATGGCCATGAATGCATCACCCGCGACGAAACCCCTCACCCCCCGCCTTGCGGTCCCCCCTCTCCCCAAGGGAGAGGGAGAGAAATCAAAATCCCAGCCCTCTCCCCGGGGAGAGGGTGCCCGACGGAGGAGGGCAGGTGAGGGGTTCCTTTCAACCCCATTAAACTTTGACGGTGCCCTGATACGCCGATGTGAGGACCTTCCAAAGCGTGACCTCAGAGTTTATACTCTTCAAAAGGGGTCATCTTTTCACCCAGGGGTTACGTTTCCAATGATGCCGCTTCGGCTTGCGCGCTCCGACCACTTCTCGGCCGTTCGAGAATTCCTCGACCAGGCAGGGTATAGCGAGCAAGCTGTCTCGAAGCGTCTGGGGCTCAGGATAACAGTGTGAGGAGGTCGATTTCGTTAGCCGCCAGGGAGGCACTACGCGGGCCGCCCCGCCCGGAGTTGAAGGCGCTACCATTTCCGAAAACTCTACCCCAGTCCCCCCGAACAATGCCCGAGCCGAGCCTTCCGCGCACCTCAGCGAAACGGTGGCGCGGAATCCCAATGATGGGGTCCTTACGACGCAGTACGCCGACGCTCTCCAGGAGGAAGGCCAGCTCGTAAAGGCAGGGGCGGAATATCGCCGGGCGCTTGGCCTCGATGCGACGCTGTCGGACGCATGGTACGGGCTCGGCCGCGTCGAGCTTGATTTGGGCGCAACGGGCGAGGCCCTTCGGTGTTTTCGGCGCGCCCTCGGGCTGACTCCTGATCGGGGGACTGCCCATTTCAACCTGGGGAAAGCACCCTTCGATCTGGGCGAAATCGATGCCGCCCTCGGCCATTTCCGCATCGCCGCAGATGGCCCTGACCCCGGGTTGCGCCATAAGGCGCTTGGCGCCCTCGCCTGCATCGTGCCGGGCAGCCCGTGCGCCGACCATCTGGCCGTGCTGCAAGCGCGGCGCGCGTGGGCCGAACTTGAGGTAGCAAGGAAAGGTCCGGCCAACCCTTCAATCCAGCGGCCGGAGGCCTCGGTCGGCAAACTGCGGGTGGGTTACTGCTCACGGTTTTTCCACGCGCGTAACTGGATGAAGCCGGTATGGGGCGTCATCAATCATCACGACCGCTCGGCCTTCGAAGTCCACCTCTTTTCCGACGCGAAGCCCCCCAGCGCGGAGAGCGGTTATCAGGCAGACCCGCTTGACCACGTTCACAACGCCAGGGGTATGTCCAACGCCGATCTCGCCAGCCTCGTCACCCGCAGCGGCATTGACATCCTGGTTGACCTTAACGGCTACAGCTTTCAGCGCCGCCTTGGCGTCTTTATGCGGCGTCCTGCGCCCGTTATCGTCGGCTGGTTCAATATGTATGCGACGACCGGGATCGACGCTTTCGATTACATTATTGGCGACGCGGCCGTTATCCCCACTTGCGAGGAACAATTCTATTGCGAGCGCGTGCTGCGCGTTCTCGGATCTTACCTTGCTTATTCCGTGCCTTATCCCGTTCCGGACGTGGCGCCCCCGCCTTGTCTTGCCCCCGGTTATATCACCTTCGCCAGTTTGTGCTCGCAGTACAAAATACGGACAAGGTGATTGCCGCTTGGTCGATCGTCTTGCGGCAAGCGCCCGATGCCCGACTTATCATCAAGAATGCTGCGTTGGGCGACCCCACGAACCGCGCCGCCCTGCATGAGCGCTTCGGCCGTTGGGAGATCCCTCCGGCCCGCGTCCTGCTGGAGGGGCCGGCCAAGCACGAAGCGTTCCTGAAGATATATGGGAGGACGGATATTGCGCTGGACACCTTTCCCTACAACGGTGGCACGACCACGATGGAGGCCTTATGGCAGGGGGTGCCGGTGCTCACCTTCAACGGCGACCGCTGGGCAAGCCGGCAGAGCCGTTCGCTTCTGCTTGCCGCGGGTCTGGATGATTGGTGCCTGCCGGGTCTCGACGCCTATATTGCTCGCGCAGTCGCGCTGGCCCGATCGCCGGCCACCGCCGCGGAATTGGCCTCGCTGGGCGCCACCATGCGGGAGCGCCTGGCCCGCATGCCGGTCTGCGACAGCGAGGGGCTTTGCCGGGCACTCGAGCACATTTATCGCGAGGTTATCCAGGGTGGCCGTCAACCTGCCATGTTACTAAATGGGGAAGGGCGCCAGGGTGAAACTGCACACCCCCCGGAACGGAAACCGCCGCCCCGCCCATAAAAACAGAGACGAGTGACTGGTGACGAGAGACAAGCAAAATCCGAACGACGAAGGCTCGGGCTACGCCACGGCGGGTGCCGCGATGATGACTTCAGGGATAAATCAAGCCTCGAGAATTTTAGGTAGTGGTGGCCGTGCCACAGCAAATGACACCAGTACCGAATTGTGGCGGACTGCCGATTTGTCCACGAAAATCGAGGCGAGACGCCGTATCCAAGAAAATGTCAAAATGAAGGTCGACCCCGAGGACTTATTGAAAACAAACGGTGAATAGTGTGACATAATGTCACATGCCGATGAGTTGATGAAAATAAACGACATGCCTAAAAGGCCGATGAGTTATTGAAAATAAAAGAGATAGCATGATTTAAGCGCCCCGAAATCGGGAAAAACCCCCTCAAACCCCCACCCAGCCGACAACTTAAAGAAAATAAACAACTTGTATGAGAGAGAAACTCGCAATTCCGCGCGATGCCGATAAGTTTATGAAAAGGCTGTAGATATGCGCGACGGCCAGGGGCAGGTGGCGAGGGTCCAGATCGAGGGCCACCGACCGCCGCCCCAAGGGCTTTCCGGCGGCGACCGCCTCCTGCCTTCTGTTGTTCTTTGTCCCGCCCTTCCCGACCCGTAGTGGGAAATTCGGGTTTGTCGGCGGGAAAATCAGGGGGGAAAATCGGCCTTGACTTCGCAACCACCAATGCTAAGATGCGGACATATTGTAAACCAAGGGAAAACTATTGGTGCTCTCAGGGGGAGTTGGCGAAGTGGGCTGACAAGACTCGCGCGTTTTCAAGGCCCATCGGGGAAACAGACAGATCTGCATCTAGCGGAAGGCGGTTTACTATCCTCCGCGACGGGGTGGGTGGCGTGTACCTGACTCACCACATCTGGAAGGACAGGCGGCACCGCAAATGTGTGCGCCTGCGTAGCCTCACAGCGGCGATTCGGGGCTGTTTGTCTTTTGCGGCTTCAGGGCTATTGTTCAGGCATTTTTGCAACCCGAAATCTAAAGAGTAAGGACGGTCACTATGGCCTTTGAAGCATACGTCAGCATTAAGGGCAGCAAACAGGGTCAATTCAAAGGTGAGAGCACAAAAAACGAAAGAAAATACAAGTGGATGCCAATTTTGGAGTTCGAGTACTCGGTACAGACTCCCCTCGATGCCGCCACTGGACAAGCGAGTGGAAAGCGCCGGTGGGGAACAATCAAGATTACCAAGGAGGTGGGCATAGCGACTCCGCAGATTTACCAGGCTGTTACTTCCAACGAGACCATTCAGTCCGCGCAAATCGATTTCGCGAGGCCGGACGGGAATGGGAAGGAAGCCGTTTATCAGACGATCCAACTCACGAACGGCGCGATTGTCGGCTACAAAACTTATCACGGTAATTCGCAGGGTTCAGGCCCCAAACGAGTGCAAAGATTAGAGGACTTGATCCTGGAATTTGAAATCGAGTTCGTTACCGGAAATGGCGGCGCACCGCCTCGCACCGGAGGGATCAAACGATTTGGGAAGTGGGCCTAACCGCACCTCCTGCTTATAAGCGAGAGGAAGACCTTTTCTCTTTCTTCCCTCCAGTGGTTAGCCCCGTAAGCTGACAAGATTTTTACCTTCTCAGGGCTTCGCGAGCAGGATAGACCAGCGTCTAGCGGAAGGCGGTTGGCTTGCATTCGCGGCAGGGTCGGGGGCATGAACCCAACTCACAACATCAGGATGGAAGGGCAGCACCCGGCATGTGCGCCGCGGCGGCGCTGTCTTCTTTAGGAAGGAAACTCCAAAAAGCACGAAGCATCACCGCAAAATAAAAGGAAAAGGCAATAAACCAGGAAACTAACGCGCCAAGCGAAGGCAAGAAGACAGAACTCTCCAAGGAAGAATTGGATAAAGTGAGGGGGGGAATCATCTCCCCAAGAGATTCCCAAAGTGGTCTACCCACGGGCCAGTGATAGCGGGTAGCGCGGGGAGGCAGGGCCGCAATCCCTTGTTTTCCGGTTGGTGAAGTAACCCCTTACCCGCCGGCACATGGCTGGCACCCTCTCCTCACGGGAGAAGACTGGAACGCGAGTTTCCCGGCCTTCTCCCCTGGGGAGAAGGTGGCTGAGGGACGATGCCGGATGAGGGGTTTCGCCACTCGGCGCCACGACTTGCAGTGCGCGCATGGAAAAGTGTTTGCGACCTTTGTAGGGGCGCCCCTTGGGGTGCCCAAGGGCAGGGCAAGCCCAGCCCCTACAAGACGCGTTTGGTCGCGGCTTTGCCGCGCTGTGCTACCCGCTCCACAAAGGCCGGCAGGAGAAAATTACCCTGATGAACAGCTTGCAGGGCCGGCGACCAACGCTCGCTGTGGGAGCCATCCTACTGTTCTGCTGCCTGCGGTCCTTTGGCCAGTCAAGCGAGCCGACTCCCCAGCCGCTCGGACTGGTTGAGGCATTGCAGTCAACCCTCTCGAACCAGCCCGCGCTGCATATTGAGGAACAGCAGGTTATTTCCAGCCGGGCAGTCCGCCGGCAGGCGAGCGGGGCATTCGACACCGTCATAGAAACCACCCTTTCTCAGAACCGCATCAACAATCCTCTCACCCTCTTCAACCAGGAACAGGCTGGCCTGCTGGGAATCATCACCAACAACCAAGTCAGCAACGTAACCAGTTTGGATATAGGGGGCACCAAGGAATATCGCAATGGTGTGACGGTCAATCCGAGCTTTATGGCCACCCGCACGACCGACAACATCTATGATATCGGGGGTGTAAACCTAACCACGCTGGCCTTCCAAGTGAACGTACCTTTGCTCCGGGGACGCGGTCGAAACGTGGTCGCGGCAACGGAGACCGCGGCGGGAATCGAAATCGAGGCAAGTTTGCTGGATCTCAACCAAACGATCAGCAGCCTCTTGTCGAATACCGCTTCCACCTATTGGAATGCCGTGGGAGCGGCAAGAAACCTGAAGGTGGTTCAGGGATCAGAAGAGCGCGGCAAGATTTATGTCGAGAATGTTCAGACACTGATTACGGCGGGACGAGTGCCGGAGTCGGAAATCCATCAAGTCGACGCTAATCTGGCGACCCGGTCGGCCGCGCGGATCGCCGCGGACCAGAACCTCATCGCGGCGCGCCAGCAACTTGCTCTGGCGATGGGAATGAGCACGGACCGGATGGCCGGCGTGGGAATGCCCATAGACGATTTCCCCATAGATGATGGCCAAGTCTTGGCCATCCTGAACGCCCATCCCCTGCAACAGTTTTTTGATTTGGCGCTGGAACGCCGCGCGGACTACCTGGCTGCCAAGAAGCGGGAAATGGAAGAAAAAACGCTGCTGACGCCGGCGAGGAATGGTGTGTTACCGCAGCTCAATCTCAGCCTGAGTTCGGGCTACTCGAGCTTGGACGAGGGCACGGGGCTGACTAACTTCTTCAGCTCGCCGGGACGGGCGCCGAGGGGCCCGGACGTGGGCGTGGGCGTCACCTACCAATTCCCGCCCAGCAACAATGCCGCGTTCGGAGCGCTGATGCTGGCGCAGTCCAACCTTCGCCAAGCGGAGTTGCGCACCCTCCAGACGTCGCAAGGCATCATGGCTTCCGTGGTGACGGCGGTCGGGGGCGTGCGCAACGCCGCGCTCCAGTTGCAGAGGGCGCGGGAAGCGGTGGCCGCGTCCCAGGCGGCGCTGGATGGTGAGCGCGAAAAGTATCGGCTCGGTGTGGGGCAACTCGTCGATGTGTTGACGATGGAAGACCGGTTGACGGTGGCGGAGCAAAGCCAGGTGAGCGCCGAACTCGGCTATGCGCTGGCACTGGCCCAGTTGCGCTTCGCCACCGGCTCGATTGTCGAACCGGACCAGACCGTTCAATCCGTCGATCGTGATATTTTCTTTACCGTTCCCGTTCCCGCCGCCAAGAAACCTCCGAGCGGGAAGGAATGAAGTAGCATGGACACAAGCATCTTCCGAAAGACGTCGCTCGAGCGCCTGTCCTCCCCGGAGCAGCTTGACACCATCATGCGGGTTACCGGGGCCAAGCGATGGCTGGCGCTGGGCGGGATGTTTCTCGTCCTGGGAGTGGCCGTCATCTGGGGCTACGCGGGGACCATCGATACCAAGGTGAGCGGATCCGGCGTCATCGTGCGTGCCGGAACCGTGCTGAACGTGGTTGCCTCCGGTTCGGGGCTGGTGACAAGCATCAACGCCAATCTGGGCGACCGGGTGAAGGCTGACCAGGTGGTCGCCAAGGTTTCCGATGAAGAGATTTTGGAGAAGATCCGTCTGGCTCGCTCGGCCCTGGAAGAAGCGAAAGCGGAGCGGGAGCGCAATCTTTTATTGCGCCAGCAAGGCGCCCAACTCCAGGTGGAGGCGCTGGCGCGCGACCAGGCGAATGCGCAGCGGGAAATTCAAGAGCTGGGAGAGCAGGTGAAAATCTCGACGGAGCAAATCGCTGTCGATAATCAACTTCTTACCAAAGGACTGATCACTCGCCAGCAGACTCTGCAAGATCAGCAGAAACTGGTTGAGATCAACGGTCAAATCGAATCTCTGCGGGCGAAAATCAAGCGCATCGAAGCCGATCAATACACCGCCCGAACCGATCCGCAGCGATTTGACGAGGAGATGAAATCGCGTATCGGGGGGCTGGAGCGCAACCTGGCAGGGCTGGAAGATCAGATGGCAAACCAGTCCAGTGTTGAGAGTCCCTACGACGGGCAAGTGATCGAGATGAAGGCAGTGCCGGGGAGTCTGGTGGCAGCCGGCAGCCCCATTCTCAGCATCCAGCCCCAGGGAAATACCTTGGAAGTGCTCGTTTATCTGCCGTCGCTCCAAGCTAAGGCCGTGCAGCCGGGGATGGCGGCGGAAATATCCCCGTCCACGGTCAAGCGCGAGGAGTTTGGTTTTATCCGCGGCAAAGTGGTTTACGCCGGAGAGTTTCCGGCCAGCTTCGACGCCTTGATGCGCAATTTCCAAAACGAAACGTTAGTGCGCTCCATCATGGCGGCCGGACCGGTAACCGAGTTGAGAGTTATCCTGGAGCGCGACCCCGCCAGCATGAGCGGGTACAAGTGGTCGTCGTCCCGAGGCCCGGCGATTACGATTAGCAGTGGCACACTCTGCACAGTGCAGGTGATCACACGCCAGCAGCCGCCGGTAAGCCTGCTGTTCCCGTTCTTCAAGGGCAAACTGGGGTTGAGTTAGCGCGCCGAGGCGTGTTCCCCGAAGGGGGGCGAATGGTATGACCCCCGATAAGGCGTAGGGGCGGTTCGCGAACCGCCCCTACTGCGGAAAGACGCCTCGGCGCGGATAACCACCCCGGCGCCCAAGGCGCCACCCCTCCTGAATCAGGAGGGGAGTCATCAAAAAACTCCCCTCCTCAGATGAGGAGGGGTGGCGCGCCGAGCGCCGGGGTGGTGCTGAGAAGTAAGAAATCCGGAATAACCCATGGGCACAACTGCAAGCCATCCCCAAAAGGCCGCGGCTCCCAAGTCGCTGGGCAAATGGCTGCGCCGCAACCGGGTCACCACTCCCACGGTATTGCAGATGGAAGCGGTGGAGTGCGGGGCCGCCGCGCTGGGGATCATTCTCGCCTACCACGGGCGCATTGTTCCCCTGGAGGAATTGCGGGTGGGTTGTGGCGTCTCGCGCGACGGCAGCAAAGCCAGCAACTTGCTGAAAGCCGCGCGCAATTACGGCCTGAAAGCCAAGGGCTATAAGAAGGAACCCGCGCAACTTCGGGAGCTGCCGCTGCCCATGATTGTCTTCTGGAACTTCAACCACTTTCTGGTGGTGGAGGGCTTCGGAAAGAAGGGGGTTTACCTCAACGATCCGGCCGAGGGGCGCAGGTGGGTGGAGGATGAGGAGTTTGATGAGTCCTTTACCGGCGTCGTCCTGACTTTCGAAAAGGAACCTGCCTTCAAGAAGGGTGGGGAGAAACCCGGCGTTTTCCAGATGCTGGCCAGCCGCCTTCCCGGAAGCCGTTTGGCGATCTTGTATCTCATGCTCGCCACCTTGGGACTGGCGATCCCGAACCTGATCATTCCCGTCTTTTTCAAAATCTATGTTGACAATCTTCTGGTCGGCGGCCTGACCAGTTGGCTGATCCCGCTGCTGCTGGCCATGACCGTGACGGCGATAGTGAAGGCCCTCCTGACTCTGCTTCAGCAGGACTCTCTTATGCACGTGGAGTTGAAACTGGCGCTCACCTCTTCCGCCAAGTTTTTCTGGCACGTGTTGCGACTGCCCACGGAGTTTTTCGCCCAACGCTACGCCGGGGAAGTGGCATCGCGGCTGCAACTCAACGATCAGGTAGCGACGCTCCTCTCCGGGGATGTGGCCACGAACCTGGTCAACATTCTTCTCATCGGGATTTATGCGGCCTTGCTGATCCAGTATGACGCCCTGCTGACGCTCATCGGCATCCTCATGGCGGCGTTCAACATCGCCGCCTTGCGATTTGTCCAGCGCCAACGCGTGGACCAGAATCGCCACTTGCTGCAAGAGCAGGGCTGCTTGATGGGAGTCTCGGTGAGCGGCTTGCAGACAATCGAGACTCTCAAGTCCTCGGCGTCCGAGTCCGACTTTTTTGCCCGCTGGGCAGGGTACCAAGCCAAAGTCGTCAATGCCGAACAACGCTTCGGAACGTCCTCGGTATTTCTATCGGCCATTCCCTCCTTTCTCACCGGTCTCAATGCCGCCGCGGTACTCGGTTTGGGCGGCTTGCGCGTGATGAACGGCTTCCTGACGATGGGGATGCTGATCGCCTTCCAGAGTTTGATGACCAGTTTCATCGATCCCGTTAACAAATTGGTGAATCTGGGCAGCAAGACTCAGGAGATTGAAGGCGACCTCGCGCGCCTGGACGATACGCTGCAATACCCCACCGATCCCCAAGTAGGCGCTGCCACTCTGCCGGGACAAAGCCCCGCCACACAAGAGCGTCTCGCCGGGAACTTGCATTTGCGGGACGTGACGTTTGGTTACAGCCGCCTGGAATCCCCCCTGATTACCAACTTCAGTTTGACCCTGAAGCCGGGGCAGCGCGTGGCCCTGGTGGGGGCTTCGGGAAGCGGGAAATCAACGGTCTCGAGGATTGTCTCCGGGCTTTATCAGCCGTGGTCGGGTGAAGTGTTGTTCGACGGCCGGCCGCGCCGGGAGATTCCTCGCGGCGTGCTGAATAATTCCATCGCCATGGTGGACCAGGAAATATTCCTCTTCGATGGAACCCTGCGGGACAACCTAACCATGTGGGACGCCACGGTGGAATATTCGGCCCTTGTTCAGGCCGCCCAGGATGCGGGCATTTACGATGAGATCACAAGCCTCCCGAACGGCTACGATTTCAAGGTGGAGGAGGGTGGGCGGAACTTGAGCGGCGGCCAGAGGCAACGCCTGGAGATCACGCGCGCGCTGGTCAACAACCCGCGCATTCTCATTCTCGACGAAGCCACTAGTTCGCTTGATGCCTATAGCGAAAAACATGTGGATGACTGTCTGCGCCGGCGCGGCATTACGTGTTTGATTGTGGCTCACCGTCTCAGCACGATCCGCGATGCCGATGAAATTATCGTCTTGGAACGCGGTGAAGTGGTGCAGCGCGGCACCCACGAGGAAATGATCCAGGTGGACGGCCCGTATCGGAGACTTATTGAAGCGGTGTAGGCGGCGGGATTTACAGGCTGCGGGAAAACGCCCCACCGCGGATAACCACCCCGGCGCTCGGCGCGCCACCCCTCCTGAATCAGGAGGGGAGTCGTCTTAAGCGCTCCCCTCCTCAGATGAGGAGGGGTGGCGCGCCGAGCGCCGGGGTGGTGCTGAAAAGATAAAGGGGCGGTTCGCGAGCCGCCCCTACGTTCAGAGCCAATAGTACTTGCCGAACGAAATGGATATCTCACAAATAACCCGGCTGGAGGAGCAAGGGGAAACCCTGGCTTTGCACTCCGGGATCCCACTTTCCCTCCAGGACCCGGAGAAGATCTGGGTCGTGTTGGAGGGAAAACTTGACCTCTATTTGGTAGAGATGCGCGATGGAGCGCCGGCTGGCGCCCGGCATCATTTCATGCGTGTGGAAGCCGGAAACCCCGTGATGGGTTTCGACAAGCAGTCCGACGCGGCTTTTGGTGTGATCGCCAACCCAGCGATGGGCTCAAAAGTGCTCCGTCTGGACATCAGGCAACTCCAGCAGGCAGCAGCCGGTTCGCCGGAATCAGTAATGCCCCTCATCGACAAATGGGTGGAGAATCTGGGCGCCGCCGTGGCAGACAAGTCTGCCCCCAAGGATTTCCAAATCTTAGCGCCGGGCGCGGAGATTTTGGTCGAGAGTAAGCCCACTGCCATCCTCCCACTCGCGGGCGTTGTATGGGTCCGTCTCCGGCAAGGAAGTTCATGCTTATTGGGTGATGATCAGATGCCGCCGATCGAGCCCGGAAGGTTCTTCCCGGTAAGCCGTTTGGCGTGGCTTCAATGCGCCGCGCAGGCACAACTCGGATGCCTTGATACCCGCGACTGGCTGGGGGCGGACCCGCAGTGGTTGGGCTTGCGGTATTTTCAGCAACAGGTCTTTGCCTACCTGGTGGTCCAGCGGCGGAGAGATGAGCAAAAAGAGAAGGCGCGTTTGCGGGTGGTGGCGGAAACCGACGCGAATGTTTTCGAAGCCGCTCTCTACAAACTCGCCGAGCCCTTTCGAGGTGGGGAAGAGACCCTTTTGGAAGTGGAGACCGGCGCAATCGATCCTCTGCTTCAGGTCTGCCGTCTGGTGGGGAGCGCCAATGGCATTCAAATTCCCCTCGTGCCTCGCGCCCTCGAGTTCATCAAACAGCGAGACCCGGTGAGCGCCATCGCCCAAGCTGCCCGGGTGCGAACGCGCCAGGTGATGCTGAAGGGCAGGTGGTGGAACCTGGAAAGCGGACCCATGGTGGGGTTTCTTGACCAAGACAAGCGGCCCGTCGCGTTGTTGCCCGGGCGTCGAGGTTATCAGCTCTATGACCCCGGCACGCGCGCGAAAGCACTCGTCGATGAAGAACTCGCATCCCAGCTCCATGGTTTCGCCTACGTCTTCTACCGCCCCTTCCCTCCCAAGGCGCTGACCCTCGGCGATATCCTTTCTTTCGGGCTTAAGGGTTGCGGAGCAGACGCTGCGACCATCCTTTTCATGGGGGTCGCGGCCGGCCTGTTGGGAGTGGTCACACCGGTTTTTACGGGAATTATTTTTGACTCGGTTATTCCGGGCGCGCAGCGCTCCACCTTGGCGGAGTTAAGCATCTTCCTGGTGATCAGCGCCCTGGCGACGGCGTTGTTTATGCTCACGCGTGCTCTCGCGACGCTGCGACTGCAAAGCAAGATGGAGGCCTCAATCCAGGCGGCCGTGTGGGACCGCCTGCTGGCTTTGCCGGTGCCCTTCTTCCGCAATTTCACTTCCGGCGACCTGGCCCGGCGGAGCTTGGGAATCAGCCAAATTCGCGAAGCGCTTACGGGGTCCGCGCTTGCTTCCATCCTGACGGGTATATTTTCGATTACGTCCTGCGCCCTGATGTTCTACTACAGTTGGCGCCTGGCCCTGATTGCCGGCGCATTGGTATTTTGTTCCTCCCTGGTCTTTACGTTCTGCGGCTGGCTGCAAGTGAGAATTTTGCGCGACGTGTCCACATTGGGCGGCCGCATTGCGGGAATGACGCTGCAATTCATAAACGGCATCGCGAAATTCCGGGTGGCCGGAACCGAAGCCCGCGCTTTCGCGGTTTGGGCGCGTGAGTTCGCGAAACAGCGAGTGCTGGCGATGCGCGCCCGAAGGATCTCTAACCTCGTTTCGGTTTTCAATTCGGCGTTCCCGGTGCTGGCCTGGACCATCATCTTTTATTGCGCCAGCTCGCTGATGAAAACCCCGGACACGCCGATGCTGACGACCGGCGAATTCCTGGCTTTCATGGCCGCGTTTGTGCAATTCAGCACCGGGGCGCTGGAGCTGAGTTCCGCGCTGATTTCCGTGCTCAATGTGATCCCGCTCTATGAACGCGCCAAGCCCATTCTGACGTCGCTGCCCGAGGTTGTGCCCACCCAGACCGTCCCCCCCGAATTAACCGGGAGCATCGATATTCACCACGTGAGTTTTCGTTATCGCGACGAAGGGCCTTTGATCCTGCGCGACCTTTCGCTGAGTATCTCCGCGGGTCAGTTTGCGGCTTTTGTCGGCCCCTCGGGGAGCGGAAAATCCACCTTGTTCCGCCTGCTCCTGAGTTTTGAGACGCCTCGCTCCGGCGCAATCTATTTTGATGGGCAAGATCTGTCCGACCTGGACGTGCAGGCGGTACGAAGACAAATTGGGGTGGTCCTGCAAAATGCCCGGCTGATGACGGGAAGCATCTTCCGCAATATTGTGGGGGACGGAACCCTGACCATCGATGATGCCTGGGTGGCCGCTCGGCTGGCGGGACTTGAGGAGGACCTCAAGACCATGCCCATGGGAATGCACACGGTGGTGAGCGAGGGTGGGGGCGGCCTCTCCGGGGGACAGCGCCAGCGCTTGCTGATTGCGCGCGCCATTGTCCACAAGCCGCGAATCATCCTCTTCGACGAGGCTACCAGCGCTCTGGATAATCGTACCCAGGCGATCGTCAGCCAGAGCCTGAAGGCGCTTAATGCCACGCGCGTGGTCATTGCCCATCGCCTCTCCACGGTCATGCGCGCCGATCGCATCCATGTCCTCGATAAGGGTTCGCTCGTGGAATCGGGCTCTTACGATGAGCTGATGGCGCAGGGAGGGCTCTTTGCCCAAATGGCGAAACGGCAGCTTAGCTGAGGGAAGGCATCCGGCATCATTTTTAAGGGGTCAGTTGCCGACCGCTCGCCTGAGGTGAACTAAATGGAATAACCACCCCGTCGCTCGGCGCGCCACCCCTCCTCATCTGAGGAGGGGAGCATTT
>JBEKQO010000117.1:0-20901 GCA_049519635.1 Terriglobia bacterium
TTTTATTACCCTCGCCCCTTTGGGGGAGAGGGTGGCGCGCATCCGGCGTAATCGCCAGCCGGGGCGGGCCGGGTGAGGGGGTCTCGCCTATTGTCAATTCTTACGTGGGACACCACACTAGGCAGCGCGTGGATACCCCGTGACGATGGTCACAGCAGTATCGCGACCACAAAGGCGCTTCCGGCCGGCTTCCGAGCGGCCAACAATCCGACCGGACGGCCCGGACACCTCTCCCCCGCATAGGCGCTAGAATAAGCCACCCGATGATTCGCCGCCTTCCTTCCCGCGAAGCGGGACACCGTGAGTAGCCGTAGGTGAAACCTACGGAAACCGAAGGAGAGCAAGCAATGCGGCCCTGAAGGGGCCGACCTTTCCCACGGTCAACCCCCTCGGGGTTGAAGGGGCCATGGGGTTCTGCGAGCCGCAGGTTAAAACCTGCGGCTACCCACGGTTGGCCCCTTCGGGGCCGGACCGGAAATTGCTTAGTCTAGCGCCTATGCCCCTCCCCCCGCCGCCGACGCCGGGCGGCGACTGGAACTTATCCTGACCGAGCTTCGTTTCCGCTCCGTGGCGGCGACCAATCGCGTGTCCGAAAGTGGCGCTGGGTCGCTGACGGTTCTACCGATGGAACCCGCCGGTCACAGAACTGTCAACCTTGAATCCTCACCCGCGGGTGTCATTCAACCAGTCGAACACTGCCTCCTCCATGGAGGGGGTAAAGGAATTGAACGCCAAGGGCGTTTGCAACTGGAGCGCGTCTTCATTCCCCCGGCGAGCGTAAACCTTTCGGGCTTGTTCGACCTCTAGCTGCACGTCGGCGACCGGCGCATAGCGATCCAGAATGGGCGCGACGATCAACGCACGCCGCGGCGCAACGGCGGCCAGCACCTCGTCAAAATCGAACGGCAAGCGGCTTTCCTGCCCAACAAAAAATCCGAGGCGAGGCAGCAGGCCGTGCAGGTGCGAGTACTGCCGTACACCTTCGGTTCCTTTTTCCACCGTGCTCAGGCGTAAAGGATCGACGCCGCAAACTGCCGCAACGCCTTTGACCCGATCATCCAAAGCGGCGGTTATTAGTCCCACCTTAGCGCCCAGTGCGTACCCCACCAGGTAAATCCGTGATGAATCCACCGCCTCGAGCGCCGCAACCGCATCCACTGCGGCACGTGTGTCGGCAACCATTTTTCCTAGCAAGGACCATTTCGGATAACGCTGGTAAAAATAGCGAGCATCGCGCACCCGGGTGCCGAAGCCGATTTGGTCAAAGCCCAGAACGGCAAAACCCCGCTTGGTCAAGGAGGCAAAGAGCGGCTGGGTGTCGCGCGAATAGCCGGTTGAATACGAGTAAGGATGCATCCAAACCACGACCGGCCAGCGGCTCCCCTGCGGCGATCCCCCAGCGTCGGTCGGAAAATAGAAGTCGGCCTTGAGATCGTCTCCATAGCCCAAACCCACGGCGCCCATTGACGGGATCTTAAAGGGGCGGCCCAGCATCAGGGAAATCCATCCTTCGTCCGGCATCACCGTGCCTTTGAGCTCGTGGCGGGCAGGGAAACGAACGCCGGCGGGCGCGTCGCCCATCGCCCAGTTGATCTTCTGAAGGATGGCTTGCCGGGTTGCGTCGCTCCATTGCGCCGCGAGGTCGCGTTCACCGATTGCCGGGAACTTTGCAGGGTCAATGGACTCGCCGGCGAGCTGCTTCCAACCGTCAAAGGTGTAGCCGTTGATCCAAACCTCGCGCCGTGGAAAAGTCCGGCGGCCAAAGGTGGTGTCGAGGAAGTCGCAAAAGAGTTCGATGTCTCCCGCAGTGGTGGGATGTTCGCCATCGCGCAGATTTAACCAGAGCCGGTCCTCGTGCCCAAGAAAACGATAGACTTTCGCAACGGCCGGAAAGGCCTGTTCGAAGCCAAAAGGATTTCCCTCGTGCTCCGCATACCCAGAGTACATAAAGAGCCCACGCGGGGCCACCAGGGCCATCAGCGCATGTTGGTCCACCGGCAGCTTGTGCTCCCGCCCGGCGAAGAAACGGAGGCGCGGGTGAAACCAAAGGGGGAAGACACCGGTAATCTGTTCGATACTCTCGTTCACGAACATGTCGGTGGTGTAGCGCCAGGGGTCGCACTCACCGGTGTTGCCGCTGGAGGCAATGACGGCGGCAATGCGGTCGTCAAACGCGGCCGCCAGCAGAGCTTGTTTGCCATTTCGCGAGTGGCCGGCAATGGCGATCTTCTGTTGGTCGACTTCGGGCAGCGTTTGCAGGTAGTCGACGGCGCGCATGCCGGCCCATGCCCAGCGAGCCAGGCAAGAAAAGTCATACTCCGGATAGACGTCAATGAATTTATCCGAGTCATCCGCGGGGCCGAAAATTGGATCGGTGGCAGAATAGATGCAGCCCATATAGCCACGCCGCAGTGCCGTCGCCACCCACGGCCAGGTTCGCGGATGGTTGGTGAGGAAGACCGGAAACGGCCCTTTTCCAGCGGGGATGATTAACTGCACCCGCAAGGTTCCGCGGTGATCGGGACCGAACTCCAGACGCACATTCCTGATGGTCAGTTTCCCGTCGGTCTCAGTTCCCGTGATTACGCGGCGAAGGTTGTCAGGCTGGGGCGGCAGCTTGCCAAAAACCCACCGCTCAAATTGCGCACGAATCTGCTGGCGCTTTTGCTTCCAGTGTTCGGAAGTCTGGACGCCTTCGAGCGGGTCAACGAGGAATGGTGTGGAGGGCATGGCATCGAAATCCGGCGGGAGCTCGCCGGTGCGCTGGAGCCAGTCTTCCCACGACTTGTCATAGGCGTTGATCCTTCCACTGAGTTCCGCTTGATGAAGGGGAAGAATCTTGCGGAGCACCTCAAGTGTCTCGCGCCGTTTATCCAATGCGTCCACGGCAGCCGTCGTGGACTGGGGATGGGCGTGGACGTCCGTCGCGAGTGCCGAGGCACCGGCCGCCAGCGTGGCAGTCTGGGCAATGAAAGCTCGACGTGTGATTTTTTCCATCTTGAGTATCTTTTCCAACCTCGATTCTTGGGTCTCTATGCTGCGATTCAGGATTTCCGATTTGGCATCCTGACCCCCTGCAGTATACAGCGGTCTGTCGGCATAAATACTCCGTACGAGAAAACGCGCCCTCGTGGCCAACGAGTGCCCTCCTTAGCTCGGATTTCTCACCCGGAGGCACGGCAACCATCACAAAACCCGTATAACGGCGGAACCGGAAGCCCCCCCTTTCGGTGGTGTCCAAACGTGGTGAGAAGTTCGGTTTATACTCTCGGCCATGAAAGGAGACCTTCGTTGGAATCAAACGAAATGACCATGGCGTTTACCAGGTTTTGGCGGTTCACACTCAAAACCAAACCCAGACAGCGCGCTGTCCTTTGGGTCGGCATTTTTCGCGGCCGCCCCATTGCACGGGGAACCACGCATGAGGAGATGTAGCGCAACGCTCGCGGTTCAGCCTAGCGGCTTTTCCGCCGCGCCGTGGATTTGGTGGAGTTCAAATTTTTAGGACTTGAAGCCGGCCCGTGTCTGACCTCATAATGCCAAAGGCGACAAGGACTGATGCGCATTCACAATCCGTATTTCACCCCTTCGGGACCGCGGCGGGAGAAGTCGGCTACTTTGAAACCTTTTTCACGTACCTAAGCGAGATAGTCCTCGTCACGGACGTGGTGCGGGTTCTGGCGATTCACAACCCGGAGAGCGAGGAATCATGAGCGAAGAAAAGACGGTCTCACGGCACACTCGCAGAGACCTTTTGAAAATAGGTGGTGGTGCGGTGGCGAGCATGGCGGGCTTGAATCTTCACGCCGAAGACCGCCCAGGACAGGAATCCTCCCAGGAGCATCCGGGAAGCCCGCAAGGGAAGGAACCGGCATCCAAGCGGCCGCCGAATTTCGTTATTTTCCTAACGGACGGCCAGCGCGCGGACGAAATGAGTGTGGCGGGGAACACTATCCTTCAGACTCCCCACATGGACAAGATCGCCAAGGAAGGGATCCGCTTTGAAAATGCCTTCGTCACCAACGCGCTTTGCGCGCCGTCGCGCGCCTCGTTGCTGACCGGACTCTACGCGGCCAAGCATGGCGTAATCGATAACAAGGAGCGGGCCATACGGGAAGGGGTAGCGCTGGTTCCCGATTTGCTGCGGCAGGCAGGCTATGAAATTGTGTTTTTGGGTAAGTCGCACACCAAGAATGCCTTCCGTGGGATGTATTGGGACTATTATCTTGGGTACTTGGGACAAGCCGATTATTTCCATTGTTCCATGGTGGAGGGAATCAATGGCAAGATGGGAGCGGAGAGGATTTATGTAGGCTATGTTGATGATGTGGTAACCAAGGCGGGCCTGGAATGGTTGGAGGGCAGGCAATCCGATAAACCCTTCTGCCTTTTCCTTTGGCTCTACGCCCCACATCGCCCTTTTCTCCGGCCACGCCACTTAGCCGATCTGTATAACGGTGTGGCAATTCCCAAACCCGACACGTTCGACGACGATTTGAAGGGCTACCCCGGCAAGCCCTCCGCCTTCATCAACGCCGACAACAAAATCGGCACGTTCGCGGATATGCGCACGCTCGAGTCGCTGGCCAAAGACCACTACGCCACCGTCGTCGCTGCCGACGACAATTTGGGGCGGGTGCTCGACCACCTCACCAAGACGGGGCAGTTGGACGATACCGCTGTCTTCGTCACCTCCGACCACGGGTTTATGCTCGGCGAATGGCACTGCCTGGACAAACGGGTGATGCATGAACCGTCCATTCGCATTCCCTTGGCCATCCGTTACCCGGCGGCGATCAAACCCGGCAGCCTCAGCAAGAAAATGGTTCTGGAGCTGGATATTCCCTCGACCATCCTCGATCTGGCCGGAGTCCACATTCCCCAAGCGTTCCAGGGGCGCAGCCTGACGCCGCTTTTCAAAAGTGATGAAGTTTCCTGGCGGACAGAGTGGTTGTATCAATACTACGAGTATCCCGGTCCTCATAGCGTTCCCAAGAACCGCGGAATCCGAACGGAGCGCTATAAGCTCATCGAGTATTATGAACAGGAGCCCGTGGAATATGAGTTTTATGACTTGGCCAAAGACCCGCGGGAGCTTCACAACTTGCACGGCTCGATTCAGTACGAGCCGTTGATTGATGAAATGCGGCTTCGCATGCAGTTGCTTCGAGCGCGAAACGGTTTAATTTAGAAATCAAGGGGCTGCGCGCCGGGGATCATGGAAGTTTTTGTACTAAGGGTAAAGGGGCGTTTCCACCGGAGAATAATCAGCAAGCCGCGATTTTCCCTTGCCAAGCCGGTGTTGGGACCATTGGGATTGGGGCAAGATAAAATCGGCGCGAATTCCGCAAAGGGGATTCCCCGGCCGCCGCTGGGACCATCCTGGCAGGCGGAACCGGGGGATAGCCCCAATGCTGTTCACTTAAGGATTTGTGCAGGAGCCTGTTCCCAATTCGACCCCGGAACCCCCTCACCCACCGCCTTGCGGTTCCCCCTCTCCCTCCGGGAGAGGGCTTTAAAGTATTGAGTTTAGCCCTCGCCCCCTTGGGGGAGAGGGGGGACCGCAAGGCGGTGGGTGAGGGGGTCGAATTGGGATTAGTCAGCTTAAGTGAACAGTATTGGGGCTAGCCGGCATTTCCCACCACGGGTCTGGAAGGGCGGGGCTTTACGGGCTGCGGAAAAACCCTACAATGCTGTCATCCTGAGCGCAGCGAAGGATCTCGCTCTGTTTATTTTCAAGGCAATGCGAGATTCTTCGTCGCCGCTGCTCCTCAGAATGACAGCGCCTTCGGGTTTTTCCGCAGCCTGTGAAGCCCCGACCTTCCGACAACGTCCAAACATGGTGAGAAGTCCGGGCTAGCTGCCACAGCGGCGCGGCTGGAACGACCTTAAATCCTGACCGATGAAGAAACGCAACAAAAACTCAGCCCAGGCCCTCACGGCTTTTCACGTCATGGCCAAGCCTGTGGGCCCGATTTGCAATTTGGATTGCCGCTACTGTTTTTATCTCGAAAAGGAAAACCTTTACGGCAAGAAGCAGGATTGGGCAATGCCCGACCGGGTACTGGAATCGTACGTCTCGCAGTTTATTACCGCGCACGATACCCCGGCCATTTCCTTTGCCTGGCAGGGCGGCGAGCCCACCTTGCTGGGAGTGGACTTCTTTCGCAAGGTCGTCGCCATCCAGAACAAGTATGCCAACGGAAAAAAGATTGAGAACGCTTTTCAAACCAACGGGGTCCTGCTCGACGATCGCTGGGGCGAGTTCCTGGCCGAGAACCATTTCCTGATCGGGATTTCGATTGACGGTACTGCCGAACTGCATGACTTCTATCGCGTGGATAAAGGCGGGGCGCCCACGTTCGACCGCGTCATGCGCGGCCTGCGCTTCCTGAAAAAGCACCAGGTCGAATTCAATGCCCTCACGGTGGTGAACCGCCAGAATTCCCAGCACCCCTTGCGCGTGTATCGCTTCCTGAAAGGCATCGGGTGCCAATTCATGCAATTCATCCCCATTGTGGAGCGCATGGCCCAGGCTGCGAACCCCGATGGCCTGGTCCTGATCTCTCCGCGGGACCCGCACGCCGCCGAGGTCTCCGAGTGGTCAGTGGAGCCGCGCCAATACGGCGTCTTCCTGTGCGCGATTTTCGACGAATGGGTGCGGAAGGACGTGGGAGATTATTATGTCCAATTGTTTGACGTCACTCTAGAGAGCTGGATGGGCTTACAGCCGAGCTTGTGCGTTTTCCGGCCAACCTGCGGCGCCGCTCTGGCGCTTGAGCACAATGGCGACCTTTACTCCTGCGACCACTATGTTTACCCGGAGAACAAGTTGGGCAATATCCTGGAGCAACCGCTCCAAGTGCTGGTGAATTCCCCCCAGCAACGCAGCTTTGGCCTCGACAAACGCGACTCCCTGCCGCGCTATTGCCGTGAATGCGACGTCCGCTTTGCCTGCAACGGAGAGTGCCCCAAGCATCGCTTTATCTCCACCCCCGACGGCGAGCCCGGATTGAATTACCTCTGCGCGGGCTACAAGCTCTTCTTCCAACATGTCGACCCCTATATGAAATTTATGGCCAACGAACTCCGCCACCAGCGCCCTCCCGCCAACGTCATGTCGTGGATTCACCAACAAGAGCATTCTGCCGCCCTCGTGACCGGATCGTAGATGATTTAGAGCATTTTTAATTTAAGTGTATACATATCGGCAAATCCGCAAACAAAAACGTGGGGCCCCCCCTCCGTCTTGCGGTCCCCCCTCTCCCCAAGGGGGCGAGGGCTAAAATCAATTCTTAAACGCCCTCTCCCAGGGGGAGAGGGGGGACCGCAAGACGGAGGGGGGGCCCCACGTTTCGCAGGTCGTGGGGGTGAGGGGTCGATTGGGAAAGGTCAGCCTGAGTGACCGCCATTGGGTCTGGCGACACGATAGTTTGTGCGGGCGTGCGCCTTCACGATGCGTTGCCGAAGCTGATCACGCCAATGGCGAGGAAGAGGATGGCGATCCCGGTCAGGCAGTAGCCCAGAGCGGTGCGGCTGGCGCCTTTCCATTCACCGCCGAAAAATCCCCACAGGATTCCGGCGATGATGTCAATGGACATGAACTCGGGCCAGCCGACGATTCTGCCCAGGGAGCCCAGCGCGTCGGTACCCATGCCGTAAACGACCAGGCCACTATACCAGAGAAATCCCATCAAGGCGGCGCTCAGCACATAGCCGGCGCCCCCTGATTTTTCCAGAAAGACGCCCCAGGTGCGGTTCTTGTTCAACAGGTAGACACAGTAAGCCGCGTTGGGCAGGAAGCCGGAGCTCACCGCGAGCGCCCAGATGCCGTTGCCCGACATGGCCGTCGAAGCCCCTGCCTGGAACGAGAGTTGCCGCATTTCTTCGCCGAAAACAAAAGCGAAGTTGAGCATTGAGGAAAAGACGCCGGCAAGAATGCAGATGACCAGCCCGACGCCGAAGCCCGAGCGCGCGGAAGCCGCCGCCCTGGAGGACTGCTCGCGTTCGCGGCGCTTCCCCGCCACCGCCAGGAGCACGAGCCCAAGGGTCATGACCAGCGTCCCCGCGATCAGCGCCACGCCTTGCCGGGTGCCCAGTTGCTCCGGGTGGAGGATCGCCAGCGGCAGGAGCGATCCGAAAGAGGAGGTGATGCCGAGAATCACCGCGAAACCCAGCGCCAGCCCCACACGCGCGATCCCCTGGCCGAACAGAAGGCCGCCGATGCCCCAAGCGAATCCGAAAAGGGCAACCTTGGCCAGCACCGTTCCGGACGCTTGCTGAAGCACGCCTCCAAGATGAGGAACCGTGGCCAGCGCGATGACCCAGGGAAGAATCAGTAATCCCGTGAAGGCATAGACCAGCCACGTGTTTTCCCAACGCCAGGCGGAAAGCCGCTTTATGGGGGCCGCAAAGCTGCCGTTGAGCATGCCTCCCAGGAAAACCAACATGAGGCCCCAGCCAATTTGATGACCCATATTTCCTCCCGTGGGATTCCGGTAGGTGCAGTTCACGAGCCACAGCCGGGAACAGCTTGACCCTCTCCGTGGCAGCCGGCAACGCCCTCGCGGAAGGATCGCTCGCTCAGTGGGGGCTGCGAATCTGGATGACCACTTGCGCCCCGGCGCGGTCAAGGCGCGGTTTTGAAGGAATTGACGGCATCCTGGACGCTATCGTAAACGTCGAATACCGTAACCAGCTTTGTAATATAAAGCTGTTCATGTATGCGTTTGGTGAGATTGGCCAGCTTCAAATTGGCGCCCTGGTTCTGCGCCGAGGTGAATCCCGCCACGAGAGTGCCCAAGCCGGCGCTGTCAATGTAGGATACTTCGGCAAGGTCAAGAACCAATCGCGTTTTGCCCTGGCTAAGGATGTCCTTGAGCTTGGTGCGGAGCTGGTTGCTCTCTTCACCCAGGGTCACACGGCCGATCGCCTGCACGACCGTCACTCCGTTCACTTCCTTCTCAACAATGTTTAATGCCATTTCCTGCCTCCTGTCATGATGTTCCGCGCGGTTGCTGTCTTGCCGCATCGGTTCCCACGGCCTTTCGGCGCAGCCCTCGAGTCACGAACCCGGCAAATCCCTGTAGAAGGCGCGGTAAGGCGCAAGCCGTTGCTCTCCCCGATTTGCCGCGGATTGGGGGTTCGTCACTCCTCCACGCGGGAACGCGCATTCTACAAGGCTCTTGCCATAATGTAAATGACGCTTGTCCAACCCACTGGAACTGTTGCTGGGAATAAGGCCGCCGTGACTTGGCAATAGCTATTTTGCGGCGGAGGGACTTTTCCAGTTGAGAGACAGGTGGTCGCTATCAACTTCCACGGCGAGCGTGGGAACGAAGCCCCCCGGTAGTGGCATCTTGATCGCTTTGGTCAGGTCCGTCCCCCCCTCCTTGGCTAAGACCCGGACGGAAACCTCTGACGCGCCGGCAGGCACGGTGATGGTATGTGAGAACGTCCCTTCATAGGACCCCTTGATTCCCAGGAATCCTCCCTTTTTCTTCTTGCCTTTCAGGGTCTCCTCAAAAAGGGGTTTCCCGCCAATGGAAAAAACAAACGTCGCCTCTTTCAGACCGTAATTGCAGAGGACCTGGACGATCCGCGGAATACTGGCGAGTCGGGCGGCCTCGGCTTTGGCAATGTCTTCCGGGCTCGGGGCGGCAGGCGAAGGCTGGGGAGAAGGCGCTACGGCGGCGGGTTGGGGTTGGGCCGGAGGCGGCGCCACCGCGGGTTCTGACGGGGTTGGCGTTGCTGCCTGCTTCGGCTTACGTACGACGGGTTTCTTGGGAGTTTCCGGAGCAGCGCTGACTGGTGGCGTCTGCGCCGGCGCTGCTTCCACAGGTGGTGTGGGGGACTCAGCGGGAGTTGTGACCGGAGGGGGAATCGCCGGCGGGGTTTGCACCGCGACCTGCGGGGGCGGCGCCGACGCAGTTCTTATCTGGTGAAACTTCCAATAACCCCACACGGCTGCGGCCAACAGGACTACGGCCACCCCGCCAACCAAGATGGGGATAAGCTTCGACTTGGGCGCGGGCGATACTGCGCCGGAGGTTTCCGCCGGCTCAACTGTCAACGCGGCCTCGGGTTGGAGAGGTGGCGCGAATGTATCCGGTTGTGGTCCACCCGCCGGAGACGCGGCGGAGTGGTCCGCAGGCGCCATCGCATGTGGACTTTCCATGAAGGGGGAATCTGGCGGAGCGGTCGGAAGCGACGCCTCCCACGGCAATGCGGGCTCCCTCGACGAAACGGCAGATCTGGGCGGCGGTAGTGGCGATGCCGGGACTGAGGGGGGCTCCGCGGAAAGGTCCGGCGCTCGCATGGGCAGGGTCTTTCCCGTGAGAGGGCGTGCATCCGCGAACGGCGAGGGCTTAACGGGTGGCGGGATTACCGGCTTGGGTGGTTGCGCTGGCGCGGCCGGTGAAGCGGGAGTGGCGGAAAGCACCCCCGGCGACGGGGGCCGAGACATCCCTTTTATAAGGTCAGAAATGGGCATGGACAGCGTCACGCCCAAGGGGGGGGGCGGCGAAGCCGGGCGTCCTGCATCCGCTGGAGTAACCGGACGCGCCGCCGCAGGCATAGGCCCCGGCGGAGCCACGGGCGGAGGTGGCGCCGATAGCGGTGTGGGCCACGCCGACGGTTGCTGGGATGATGCATTCGTAATGCCCGCGACCGGCAGGGGGGGCGTCCCGTCAAATGGGGGAGCCGCGGCCGGGGTTGGAGCCGCAACCTGCGAACGGGGCGGGCGACCATGCTGAAGGTCGTCCAGGTCACCCAGCAATTCGTGCGCCGAGGCGTACCGCAGATTGCGGTCCTTTGCCAGGCACTTCTTAACCACATAATCGTGCGCGGGCGTCAGCCGGGGATTGAGACTGCTCGGGGCCATCGGTTCTTCGTAAACGATCCTGAACATCACGGCGGCAGTATTGCCAGTGAACGGTTTCTTCCCCGAGAGCATGCTGAAAAATATAATGCCCAACGAGAAGATATCGGTGCGGCCGTCAATATCGCCTCCTTTCACCTGTTCCGGTGACATATAGGAAGGCGTTCCCATCATCCCCACGGTCCGCACCATGCTTTCGCGCGCAAGGACCTTGGCAATCCCAAAATCCGTTATTTTGGCGCGCCCATCCTGCGTCACCAGGATGTTCGCCGGCTTCAAGTCGCGGTGGATGACCTGATTCCGATGCGCGTAATCAAGCCCCTCCACAACCTGTCGAACTAAATAGAGGGTTTGTTCGATGGTGAGTGCGTGGCCTGAGTCGAGAATTTTCTCCAGGGTCATGCCCGGGACCAATTCCATTACGATGCAACTGGTCTGGTTTTCCTCGTCATCGAAGGCGTCGTATATGGTGACAATTGAGGGGTGCGCCAGTCGGCCGGCGGCCCGCACTTCACGCATGAACATTTCCTGCGGGCTATTGGTTCCTTCCCCGGGGGAAGGGCTGAGGGTGAGAACCTTCAGGGCAACCTCGCGGCCGATGGTCGGATCGGAAGCTTTGTAAACGATCCCCATGGCGCCCCGGCCCAACTCGGAAATAATGACGTATCGGCCTACCTTCATGATGGTTCTTCTTCCGGGTGAAGTAGCAATTCTATTGCGGACACGCAAGCTTGTTCCGGCGGAGGTCCTTTGCTACTTTGCACGAGCCAGAATCGCCCGACCCGGCACCTGCCTGCGCAGCCCACCCACTCCTGACTGAAGCCTGATATTTCAGCAATGCCAACATACCATAACTTAAGTCACGCGTGTAGCAAAGGCCCGCAGGGCAGCGTCAAAGTCTAAAGGGGTTCGAAGGGACGCCTCGCCCCCAAACGGGCGAGGGAAGAAGGGTACTTGGAATTGGTGCTGTACTCTGGAGGCACGTACCTCTTGGTGCAGGACGGCGCTACGCCTGGCCGAGATCCCTTTTCAACTGTTGCAGTTCTTTCTCGACCCGCTGCTGGCGGCGATGGATTACCCAGGCATAGAACGTAAAGATGCCCCAAAGGAGTCCGTACGCGAGAACCAGATAAACGTTACACATAGTCTGCCTCCTGGGATGAACGCCGCAACCGCCGGAGATGAGCGACCTCGCGCCGCAGCGCCGCCAGCCGCAAGTACTGCCTCATCAAGTAAGCAAACAAGCAGAGGAATGCGCCCCAGGTTACAAGCAGCGCCGCCCACATGCGCGGATCAAGGCCGGAGCCCTCACCGCCGGCAATCACCGGCTGGGGATGTTGCGTCCGCCACCAGCGAATCGCAAGGTAATCGATCGGCACATCGACGAAGCCGATTATGCCGACGACCGCCGCCAGAACTGCCGAACGGCCAGGATTGATGACGTAGCTTCGCAGCATCAGATAGGCGACGAAGAGAAGCCACAAGACAAACGTAAGCGTCAGGCGCGCGTCCCATGTCCACCAAATACCCCAGACCGGCTTGGCCCACAGCGGACCCGTCACCAACACGCAGGTGCAGAATACAAAGCCCACTTCCGCCGCAGCGTGGGCGAAATCATCCGCGGAATCCCGGCGCTTCCATAGATATCCAATACTGCCGAGAAAAATCAGGAAATAAGCCACCATTGCCGTCCACGCCGACGACACGTGGATGTAGAAGATGCGCTGCACTTCGCCCATAGTGGCTTCCTGTGGCGCGTAGAAAAAAATCAAATAGGCGGCCACCATCAGCCATGCGTACGTCACAATGAGATGCAATTTCGGAGGGAAGACGTTTCTCATAACAAGTTCGCACTCAGTTGAAGAATTCTTCTTCCCTCGCCCCGTTGGGGGAGAGGGGGGACCGCAAGGCGGTGGGTGAGGGGGTAGTACCGAGTTGAGCGCCCACGGTCAAGTTCATACCAGCACCACAATCTTGACCCCCTCACCCGTCTCGCCCCGTCTGATGAATGCGCCGGTTGCGAGCCACCCTCTCCCCCAAGGGGGGCGAGGGCTAGGAATTCAAATCTCTCCCCATCGGTCGCTCCGGCGACAGAATAGTTCAGGGTCAAGGGAGCAATCACCAATCACATATCACCAATCACACGGACTACTCCTCCAAAACATACTCAAACAACAAATACGACAACACCACAAAAATGATGCTAAATCCTGCCGCCAGTTTGATCCAGTACGAATAGTCGCTGATGGGGTCGCCCTTGAGAGCACCTGTCGAGCCCTCTACTCCGGCCATAAACACCGGGACGGCGACTGGGAACTGAAGCACCGGGAGCATAACCTCGCGCATCCGCGTATTAGCGGCGACGGCCCCAAAGGTGGTGCCCACCGCCACGTACCCCAACGTGCAGAAGAAGGTGATGAGCGCGAACCAACCCAGTGCCGGGATGAAAGAAAAGTTATACCAGAGGCTGGTCGCGAACACCACGACGACCTCGGCGATCCCCATAAAGAACAGGTTGGCGAGCATTTTGCCCAGGTAAATGGCGCCGGGATCCACCGGAGCCAGGCACATGCCCTCCAGTCCTGCGTTCTCGCGCTCGGCCGCAAATGAGCGATTGAATCCCAACACCCCGGCAAAGGCAAACGCCACCCACAACATCCCGGGGAGCAGGCGCAGCCTCTCCTCCCCCGCCGGCTCAAAGGCAAAGTTGAACAGGAACACCACCAGGAGGCCGAAGATACACATGGAGGCAAGCGTCTCGCGATGCCGCCACTCGACACGCAGGTCCTTCATGAAAATCGCGGAGATGACTCGCAGTGTTCGCATGGTGGAAGTAAGGAGCCAGGAGTCAGGAGCCAGGAGTCAGGAGTCAGAATAAAACCACACTGGTAGCGCAGAGTTATCCCGCGCCCAGCGGGATTACTCTGCGGCTCTTTGCTTTCCCGCGCAGTTCGAAGTGCCGCAGAGTAATGCGCTTCACGCATAACTCTGCGCTAACCACTCGCTTCAGGCTCCTGTTCGCAACGCGCCGAGGGGCGCAGAACTGATCGGCCCATCGTACCGCACCTTCCCGCCGTGGACGGCCACCAGCCGCTGGGCGATGGCTTTGCCTTGCTCGAAATCGTGGGTGGAGAAAATCAGGGCCTTGCCCTGCTCACGCAGACCCCGCATTAGGCCTTCGAGGGACTCGGTGGAGGCGGCATCAAGCCCGGTGAAGGGCTCATCCAACAACAGGAACTGGGGGTCGTGCAAAAATGCCCGCGCCAGGGAAACCCGTTGTTGGTACCCCCGCGAGAGCTCGCGCACCGGAGTCTCCGCCCGCTTGCGGAGGTGGAAAGTCTCAAGCACGCCGGCCACCCGCTGCGGGATATCCGCCAGGCCGAAGAGCTTACCCACGAACTCCAGGTTTTCCCGAGCAGTGAGTTCGCCGTAAAGAAACGTGGTGTGCGAGACGAATCCGATGGCGGCTTTCGCCACCGCGGGGTTGGCGTGAACGTCCGAGCCGTCATACAAAACCTTGCCCTCGCTCGGGCGGGCCAGGGTTGAGAGCACGCGCAGCAGCGTGGTTTTGCCGGCGCCATTCGGCCCATAGAGCAGGATGGAGTCTCCGGGCTCGACGCGCAAGCACACGCCGCTCAAGGCCTGATAATCTCCGAATTGTTTGGCAACATCGCGCAGTTCCAGCGCGGGCTTAGTCTGCATTTCGCACCACACTTCGAGGGGCTGTCGCAAAATGGGGCATTCAGGTTCGTGCCGACCCCCTCGCCCCCAAGGGGGAGAGGGAAGAATAATCCTAAATTTTGATGCTGTGTTCAAGAATCAGCCTAGCGCGGGGTGTGCCGGATGGCATAGGACTCAAGCAGCGCGGGCGGAGCTTTCTTCAGTGTCGCCACCAGGCGCGCTTTCAATTCCAGGCGCTCTTTCCAATAAGGCTTCTCCGCAATCTTGCCGGTCGCGAAGAGTTCATCCAAATCGGCGAGTGCATTAAACAGCTTTTCCACTTCGGCTTCCAGGGACTTCTGAAGTTGGCTGGCACTTTGCTGAGCCTGCCACTTGGGCCATTCCTTCGCCACACGCACCCCCAGCCCCCACAGCAGGACCAGCAGGAAGCAGGCAAGCAGCGGCCCTCCCATCCGCGTCATCGAGTTGGGAAGCATTTTCACTTCGGAGTCGGTCTGGCTGGCAGGAGCTCCACCCGCCGCCGCTTCGCCGGCCGCCGCTTCACCACTGACGCTCGCGGCGAGTCCGGCGTTGGGCGGCACGTTTTCTGCCAGATATTTCTGGCTTCCCGTCTCCGCATCGGCGCCCGCTGCCTTGAACAGAGGAGAGTCTACGGAAAGGTTGGAGGGCGAGACCAGCAGCTCCACGCTGTCGATGGGGTAGCCGACAGAGTCCGACAGGTCCAGCTTGTTCGCAGCGTAGTCGCCATCGTACGCGACCATCGTTACCGTCAGGCCCGGCTTGAGAGGGTACTGAATGTAGAAGTCGCCCGGCCCTTTGCCGGGGTTCACGGGCTGCGGCAGCGGCATGTTCATCAAACCGGCAACAGCGGCCGTAGGGTCACCGGTGGTCTTGGCGAGGTGAAAGAGGAAGGTGCCGTCGGAATTCATGTAGCTGCGTGGCGGGTCCGCGGAGTTTTGAATCGCGAACATCTCCTGCACGTGAACCTTGTCGCCCTCCGCACGGATGATGATGCGGGCGGATTGAATCCGCAAGGGCGGCGCAATGCGCGTGGAGTCGTAAACCGTGATATCGGCCCGGGCTTGGCCACGGTCGTCGAACTTAACCGGGGCGTGATAATTCACATCTTGAAAAACTGCCTGGAGGAGGTAAAAGGAATCGGTGGCGAGGTCGGCGGAGGCGATCGCGAAACGGCCATTGGCATCGGTAACCGCGGTCGAAACTTGCCTCATACCGCCGCGCGGCATCAGAAGCTGAAGCGTTTGGTTCGAAACCGGGCTGCCGGTAGTGCCGTTCACGACCTGCCCCGAGATTTTGCCACCGGCAGCGAGCAGAGCAGCGCCTGATCCCAGCAGCAAGAGGCAAGCTGCCGAAAGAGTGAGAAATTTGGATTGAGATGGTTTCACGTTCATTAGAACTAAACCCGGGGGCACTGCCCCAGAAGCGCTAACTTTAATGTCCGCGACGTGCTTTTTAGGGTGCGTGCCCACGAGAAACCGCAGCCTTCTCCCTTGGGGAGAAGGTGGCCGAGGGACGAGGCCGGAGGAGGGGCCGCTTCCCTCGAAGAACCCTCCAACGTCCGCTCGCCCCGGCCGCGTCGCAAAGTTTGCAAACTCTCTGACTGGCTATGCGCAGGGCGAAGTCACCCCTCACCCCCCGCCTTGCGGTCCCCCCTCTCCCCAAGGGAGAGGGAGAGAAATCAAAATCAGAGCCCTCTCCCCTGGGGAGAGGCGCTACGCCTGCCTTTTCCCCGGGGGGGCAATGCGCGCACCACATTCGCCGCAGAATTTCACCGGCAACGGATTCTCATACCCGCAGGCGGAACAAGAGTACTCGACCGGTGACTGCGTCTTGCGCTGGGCGCGGCGGGCGGCGATTTCGCGTTCTACCACCGCATCGCCCTGCTTGAGTAATTCGGCCTCCTGGGTAGCCGCCATCAAACCCGCTGCCTCGCCCAGGTAGTTCGTGCGCAGCGTTTCGTAATCATCGCGCGCGATCTTGCCGGATTGAAATTCAAACTCCAGGTCCTTCAGGTTATCGTAGACCACCAGCCGCCGCCGCTTCAAATCGCCGAGCACGGTCACATCCAGGGGCAGAGGGCCACCTGCGGTTTCCGCGCTGAGCAACGGCGCAACACAGAAGGCCGCCATCCCCACCGCAATTAGAACTGCCAAGCTGAGTAACATAATTTTCTCGAAAGCCTCGCGCGCCTTGCCCCGATTTCTCCTCCTGGTTTTGGAAGGGCGGGGTTAAACAAGCTGCGGAAAAACCCTTACGGGTGTCATCCTGAGCGCAGCGAAGGATCTCGCTCTGCGTATTTTCAAGGAAGTGCGAGATTCTTCGTCGCCTGCGGCTCCTCAGAATGACAGTGTCGGCGAGTTTTTCCAGAGCCTGTAAAGCCCCGCCCTTCCAGACCCGCGGCGAGCAATTCAGGCCAAGTTCAACCGGGAAAGCTTATCCCAGCCTCGTCGCTTTCATTTCCTCTTCCACCGCGGTGAGAACCTTGGGGTCCAGGGACGCCGAACTCGGCACCGGCACGATGGCAGGCTTACGCCTCCAGCGCCTCACGATGACCACGACCATGCCCAACCCTGCCAGCAAGCCGACACCGGGGAGAATCCAAACCGCCAGGTTGAATCCTTTGGCCGGAGGAGCGGTCAACGCCTGCACCCCGTAGCGGATCGAAATATCCTGGAGAATGGCTGTCTCATCCTTGCCGTCCGCGATTTCCTTTTTGATGAAGGCCCGCATCTCCGCTTTTTCGGCGCATTCAAGCATCGGGCACTGGTTCAGCGGCGCAACGCAGCCGCCGCACACGCACATCACCTGGTTGCCGATCGAATCCACGGACGGCTTGCCCGGAGTGTCGCCCCGCGCTACTGAGGCGGCAAGGAGCGTACCGAGAAGAAGAGCTGTGCCTAATTTAAATGGCGCGTTAAAGATTCTAATCAGCACCCCGGAAGGGCGGGGCTTTAGCCCCGCCGTGAAGCCCTCACCCACCGCTTCACGGTCCCCCCTCTCCCTCAGGGAGAGGGGCGGGGGGAGAGGGAAAGGCGCGCTTGGCGGCGGGGCTAAAGCCCCGCCCTTCCGCAACGCACCACAACATTTTTTCAGCAGCTTGCTAGTACGCATCGCCCGCCTGCACGGCCAATTCCTGCGCTTGGCGCATTTCCGCCATCTCGCGTTCCACACGGCTGGGAACCAATGCCAACAACGTGCCCAACAGCACCACCACACCGCCGATCCACACCCACATGACCAGCGGATTGATAAACACCTGGATGATGGCCTTACCGGTGTCGGGATCCAATCCCGCCAGCACGACGTAGACATCTTCCGACAGCGTGGGGTGAATGGCCACGTAGCTGGTGGGCTGCTGGCTGGCCTTGTAGAAGCGCTTTTCCGGATGCATGGAGGTAAAAGCCTCGCCGTTCTTGGTCACGGTGATGAGGGCGCGCGTGTACTCGTAATTTGGGGTATCGCCGGTGGTAAGGCCATCACAGCGCAACATGTAATTCCTTACCCGCAGAAGATCGCCTTCCTGCATCAATCCCTTCGCATCCGTTTTAAAGGCTTGTCCGGCAAATCCGATGAACAGCAGGACGATGCCGATGTGTACAATATATCCGCCGTAGCGCCGGGTGTTGCGCATGGTCAGGTTGTAAATAGCCTGGGCAAAGTTTTCCTTCGCCGTCCTCATGCGGGTGCGAGCGCCCTTCCAGAATTCTCCCAGGATGCAGACGAGGACGAAAACGGAAAGAAAGAAGGTCATCCACGCGTAGAAATCGCGCACACCCTCCACAAAGAGCACCGCACCTACTACCAGCGCGACGATGAGGGGCAGGGTAAAGTTGCCCTTCAGGCTTTGGAACGAAGTCTTGCGCCACGCGAGCAGAGGTCCGGCGCCGGTCAGCAGCAGGAGCAGCAGGCCCATGGGAATCGCCACTTTGTTGAAGAACGGCGCACCCACCGTGACCGTTGTATTCTGGACGGCCTTGGAAATCACGGGGAACAGCGTTCCCCAAAATACCGCGAACACCAGCGCCAGCAGAATCCAGTTGTTGAAGAGGAATCCACTTTCGCGCGAGACCATGGAATCAAGCTTGTTCTCGCTCTTCAAATGGTCCAGGCGCAGGAAAAGCAAGGTGACGGAAAAGAACAGAATGATGGCCAGGAAAACGGCAAAGAACGGGCCGATGTTGGACTGCGCAAAAGCGTGCACGGAAGACACAATTCCGCTGCGCGTTAGGAAGGTGCCGAAAATGCTCAGGAAGAAAGTCAGGATGACCAGTGAGACATTCCAAACCTTTAGCATTCCGCGCTTTTCCTGAATCATCACCGAGTGCAGAAAGGCCGTCCCCGAAAGCCACGGCAGAATTGATGCGTTCTCTACCGGGTCCCATCCCCAATAGCCGCCCCACCCCAGCACCGCGTAGGCCCAGTTACCGCCCAGCAGGATTCCACAGCCCAGCAACATCCACGGAACCATGGTCCAGCGGCGGGTGATGCGAATCCAGTTGTCGCCCAACTGTTTGGTGATGAGCGCCGCCATGCAAAAGGCGAAGGGGACCACCATGCCGACATATCCCAGATAGAGCATGGGGGGATGAATCACCATGGAGTGGTATTGAAGGAGAGGGTTCAGTCCATTGCCATCCGGCGCGGAAAAAGCTTGCGAGCCCGTGCTCGAGACCAGGGAGAGTTCCTGGAAGGGGTTGGCTACGAAAAAGACGAGGAGAGAAAAAAAGGTGCCCGTGCCCATCAGCACGGAAACTACGTAGGGCATCAATTGGCGGTTCTTGCGGCGGTTTTGCCAGACCACCAGGGCGCTGTAAATCGAAAGCAGCCACGTCCAGAACAGCAGTGACCCTTCTTGTCCCGCCCACAGTGCCGCAACTTTATAGAACGTGAACAAATCACGGTTCGAATGTTCGGCCACATAGGCGTTGTGGAAGTCGTTGGTGAGAATCATGTATTCCAGCGCCACCACCGCCAGCGTAATCATCAGGAAAAATCCCAAGGCGGCACGCTCAGCGCTGCGGGTGATGCGCGGGCTGCGGAGCTTACCCCCCACGGCTCCGGCGACAAGGGCATAGGCGGCGAACGCCAGGGAGGCAATAAGACCGACACTACCGACTTGGTTCATAAATACTCCCTAGAGGGACTGGACTTGCAGTGATGGAAGCCGCGGGCGCCCTGAGGTGCTATGCCCGGAAGCTCATTTTGCGCCGCTGAGCGCGGCCACCGGACTCTTCATGCTTGCGCCCTTTGAACCCGGTGCAGCCTGATACTTGGAAGCACATTTGGCCTGGATTTTATCGGCGCGGAACTCCCCATTCACCAGATAATCGCCGTCCACAATCGCCTGCGCGCCGTCTTTGAAGGTGTCGGGTAACGTATCGGTTCCTACGTAAGTTACGGGAATGGATTTGGCGTCCTGGGCGAGCCGGAAGCTGAGTTGCCCGCCGCGGCGCCCAACAGACCCCTGCGCGACGACACCACCCACCCGCACATGGCGGCGCGCCGTTTGCGCCTGGGTGAGCTCGTTCACCGTCACATAGTAGGTTTTGTTCTCTTGGAACCCGGAAAACCCTTCCCAGGCTACTACGGCAAGGATAATGCCGATGCCAATACCGAACTTCCATTTCTTGGTGTGCATAAGTGTACCGCGCGCCCAGAACCAGGGAGATTGAGCCTCCGCAAACCTGACCTATTTTTCCCTGGCAACCCCAATGAAATTTTGCACCCGCCACGGCTTATAGTCAATGAGAAAGACACGACGGTAGTGTCTCAGTTTGGTCTGTTGTAGCGGCGGTCTCTGACCGCCGGCTTTCGATTCAATAGATTCCGGCGTTCAGAGACCACCGCTACAGCAAACCGAGACACTACCGACACGACGGAATTGGACTGCCCTAAATCAACCGGGCGCACCACCCATTCGCCTCAACGCACCCGGAATTTCCCGGCACGCGCCTGCAAGGGCGGCCTTCAGAGGCTGCGGAAAAACGCCCCACCGCGGACAGCCACCCCGGCCCCCAAGGCGCCACCCCTCCTGAACCAGGAGGCGAGTTAAAAAGGCCCACCCCTCCTCAGATGAAGAGCGGTGGTGCGCCGAGCGCCGGGGTGGTGTTGACATAGGATCAAATGGATAGTGCTGAAATGAGAGGGCTAATGTGGTGTCCCGGATAAGATTTGACAAAGGCATGTTGCCAGGACCCTCTCACCCCCGGGCCCCTCGGTCGCCACGGCCACCGAGGGGAGGATGGATTTTATTGCCCTCCCCCCTTTGGGGGAGAGGGTGGCGCGCATCCGGCGTAATCGCCAGCCGGGGCGGGCCGGGT
>JBEKQO010000118.1:0-20900 GCA_049519635.1 Terriglobia bacterium
TCAGGAATCCATTCCGAACTACGGTGAGCGCTATCGGCAGGGCGAAACGATCAGCACGGCCTACATCGAATCGACGATCAATCAGGTGGTGAGCCGCCGCTTCGTCAAGCGGCAACAAATGCACTGGGCGCTACGAGGAGCACACCTGCTGTTACAGACACGGACGAAAGTGCTGAATAACGAGTTGGAAGGAGTCTTTCAGCGATAGTACCCGTTGTTCAGGATCCAAGCTCAAGCTGCTTGACCCCCGGGTTCCTGCTGCTCTCATCGCGTTGCCTAATGCTTACTTCGACTCGCTCGGGATTCCACGCTTGACTGTGAACCGATAACTCAACCCGCCGAACCGCCGGATGCGGACCCGCATGTCCGGTGGTGTGGGAGGGGCGGAGCCGCGAGGCATCCCCCCTATCCCAATTCTCCCCGCCCGGCTTAACGGCGGCCATGGCCACCGTGCCCGGCGAATCCTGCGGCATGCTCATTGCCCGCATCGTGGCTCGCAGTGCCGACGTGGCCCCGTCCATCACGCGCCTCGTTCCCATGGAAGTGGTTGAACGCTGCCTCTCCGCGCGCCGGCGTAGGTCCCCTGTAACCGTTATGAGGATCGTAACGGTTGTCAACGTGGCCGTAGAAGCCACTGCGTCCATGGAACCATGGGCCCGCCCCGATGAATAACCCGCCCACGAAAAAATCGGGTCCATAGTAGCCGTAGGGAGAACAATCATATGGAGCGTAGTCATAATATCCGTACGGGCAAACTGGCGCCACCCCGATGTCAACGGAAACTTGAGCCGGTGCCTTTGAGACGCTGCTGAGCAACGAAATAGCTAGAAGAGTAAACGCGAGGGATTTCCATCGGAACATATATTCCTCCACGACCCACCCATGGGTCTATTCGAGATTCGAATTTGCTGCCCTGACACGATCTTTTTACGCTAGAAGGCTTCATCCAGTGCTGGTTGATTCCTCTTACTTACGTGTCCTTTATACCCGAGGGCAAAGGGCCTGTCTGGTCAGAAAGGCTCACCTGTTAGGCCAATACTGCTCACTCAAGCGCCGCCGGAATTTGCCCTGGGGAGAAAGGGTGCGGCGATGGAGGCGATGGGGACTGGCACGCGTGCCCCGAGTTTTTCAGAGACCGGAAACACAGCGGAAACAAAGCGGGACAGGAACGTGTGAAGAAATTAACAAGAATGCGTAACTTGAGTAACCGGGGTCGGGGAGAGTGCAAGCATGAGCACAAACACTCCAAGCACTCCGGTTACCCGTCCACGGTTGGCGGCGGTGAATCGGCAGCAGATGGTGATGCGGCCGGTTGATGTGGAGTTACTGATTGATGAGGACCACAGCGCGCGGTCGATTTGGGAGTTGGTGGGGCGGCTGGATCTCAGCTTGATGGGCGACAATTGAAACTCCCGGCTGACGACAATTATTCTTCCCTATTGGAAAAGAACTGAGACGATGCCGGAGGCGCTGGTTAGGAGGCGCTTTCGGGATGGTTACAGACCAACAGGTGAGGAGGTTATGGCGAATGTCGAACACCGAGAGAACGTAAGAGATCGCGGCGGCCAAGGCGGGGATGGACGTCAAGACGGCACGGAAGTATTTGAAGGCAAGAAGGCTGCCGAGCGAGATGGGGGCCGAACGTCGCTGGCGTACGCGGAAGGACGAGTTCGCGGACGTTTGGCCGGAGGTGGAAGCGCAGTTGGCGGAGAATCCGGGGTTGGAGGCGAAGACGGTTTTTGCGGCGCTGCAGCGGCAGTATGGGGAACGGTTCAGCGAAGGACAGTTACGAACCTTGCCGCGCCGGGTAAAACGCTGGCGAGCGACCGGAGGGCCGGGGCAGGAAGTGTACTTTGCCCAGGAGCATCATGGGGGGGAGTTGTGCGAATCGGATTTCACCCATTTGACGGACCTGGAGATCACGATCGGGGGGCAAGGGTTTCCGCACTTGCTCTACCACTTTGTCCTGACCTACTCGAACTGGGAGACGGGCACGGTATGCTTTTCCGAGAGCTTTGCCAATCTGAGCGAAGGTCTGCAGAATGCGCTCTGGGAACTGGGGGGAGTTCCGACCTTGCACCGCACCGATCGGATGACCGCGGCGATCAACAATCTCAACGAGCAAGCGGAGTTCCAGAATAATTACCAAGCGCTGCTGCGCCATTATGGGCTGGAAGGCCGCAAGATTCAAACCGGCCAGGCGCACGAAAACGGGGATGTGGAGCAGCGCCACTACCGGTTCAAGCGGGCCCTGGAACAGAGCTTGCTGCTGCGCGGGGGCCGGGATTTTTCCACCCTGGAAGAGTATCAGGAATTTCTGGGCGGCCTGTTCGCGCAGCTCAATGGCGGGCGGCGAGAGCGCCTGGGGGAGGAGATGGAAGTATTGCGCCCGCTGCCCGACCGGCGGTTCGACAGCGCCAAGCGCCTGCGGGTGAAGGTGAACTCGGGGAGCTTGATTGCGGTGGAACGCAACAACTATTCGGTGCACAGCCGGCTGATCGGGGAGGTGGTGGAGGCGCGGATCTACGCCCATCATCTGGAGGTCTGGTATGGCGGGCAGAAGATGGAACATCTGCCGCGGCTGCGCGGTCGCAGCCAATATCGTGTGGACTACCGACACAATATCGATTGGTTGGTGCGGAAGCCGGGGGCTTTCGCCAACTACCGCCACCGTCAGCACCTGTTTCCCAGCAGCCAGTTCCGGCAGGCCTACGACTTGTTCCGGGAAGTGATCCCGCGGCGGGCGGACCGCCGTTACCTGGAGATCCTGGAACTGGCGGCGAAAGAAGGTGAAGCACGGGTGGAGGACGCCTTGCGCCTGCTGCTGGCGAGCGCTGCGGGGAGGACGACGCTTATCAACCAAGAAGCGTTCCGGGAGTTTCTGGAACGCTGTGAGCGCGTGCCCGACATCACCGATGTGCAAATTGCAGAATTCCCGCTGGCCAATTTCGATCAACTCTTCAGCGTCTTGGGGGTGCAGGGATGAGCGAGGCGAACATCAAAGCGGAACTGACCCAGAGCTTGAAGTCTCTGCACCTACCCACGATTCGGCAATGCTTTGAGGAGGTGGCACGGCAGGCGGAGAGGGAAACGCTCAGCTATGAGCGCTACCTGCACGAACTGGTGGAACGCGAGTGCGAAAAGCGGCAGGAGAAGCGCATGAGCAAACTGCTGCGGGAGTCGCAACGGCCCCTGGAGAAATCGCTGGGAGCCTTCGACACTCGCCGCCTGCCGGCCAAGGCGGCGCGGCAGATGCGGGGGTTGTTGGACGGGAGTTTTCTGAAGCGGACGGAGAACGTGTTGGTTTTTGGTAATCCCGGCAGTGGCAAGACGCACTTGCTGGAGGCAGTAGGGCAGGAGTTGATTCGCCAAGGCCATCGCCTCTGGTTCACCACCTGCGAGCGGCTGGTGCAGGAGTTGCTGATCGCCAAACGCGACCTCAAGCTCCGCAAGTTGATCAAGAAGTATGCACATTACGAAGGGATGATCATCGACGATCTCGGCTACATTCGACAGACGCGGGAAGAAATGGAAGTGGTGTTCACCCTCCTGGCCGAGCGCTACGAACGAGGTAGCGTATTGCTCACGAGCAACTTACCGTTTTCAAAGTGGGAGGGGATCTTCAAAGACCCGATGACGACCGCCGCGGCGATCGATCGACTGGTCCACCACAGCATCATCATCGAGCTGAACATTCCCAGTTATCGGTTAGAGCAGGCGAAAGGTAAACTTCAGGCGGCAGGGGAGGAAGGGACGAACCTCCCCCTCTCGACCGCGACCGCCTCGGGTGAGCTGCCCTCCGGCTCCGGGCTTCGCCCTCCGCCTCCGAGCAGCTCACCCGAGGCGAGGGGAGATGTCACCAAAAAGGAATGAGGTAATTGTCGTTGATAGGGAAAAATAATTGTCGCTGATGGACAAAAGTAATTGACGCCAAACACCAGCTTGTATTATGCCGCCATCGCCGCGGTGGAGGGGCAGCGGGGAGAGAGCATACCGATCCCCAGGTTTTGATCAGTCTCTGGCTGTATACCTACAGCGGGGGTATCAGCTCGGCGCGCGAGGTGGCGCGCCGGTGTGGATACGAACCGGCGTTTCAGTGGCTGTGCGGGATGGAGCCGGTCAGTCATCGCACGCTGTCGGGATTCCGTTCCGATCACCAGGCGGCGTTGGACGATCTGTTCGTGCAGGTGCTGGGGATGCTGAGTGCGGAGGGTCTGATCACCCTGGAGCGCGTGACGCTGGACGGCACGAAGATCAAGGCGAATGCCGGCGGCAACACGTTCCGTCGCAAGGAGACGCTGGAAGCTCACCTGCAATTGGCGCGCGAGCAAGTTCGGCTGATGGAGGAACAAGCCGCCGAAGAGGAGCAGATGGCCCAGCGGCAGGTGGCGGCGCGGCAGCGCGCCGCGCGGCAACGCCAGAGCCGTTTGGAGGCTGCCGTACGCTAGGTCGAGCGCTTACAGCGCGAGAAAAAGGACGATCGCGACAGTTTTGTGGCGCGCGCCTCCAGCACCGACCCGAAAGCTCACGTGATGAGAAACGGCGAGGGCGGCACAGTTCCGAGCTACAACGTGCAACTGATGACCGACACCACGCACGGGCTGATCGTGAATGTGGAGGCGACCACCGACGCCGTCGATCACCGCCAACTGGCGCCGGCCCTCGGCCGCTGCGCGCAAGCGCTGGGACGCCATCCCGAGCAGGTGGTCGCCGATGGCGACTACACCAATCATGCTTCGGTGCAGGCGGCGGCGAGATGTGGAGTGGATTTTTATGGATCGTGGCAGGAGAGTTGGAAGTCCGGCGAACGCGACGCCCAAGGCCGCAGCGCCGCGTTTCTGGCCAGCGCCTTCCCCTATGATGTCGAGCAGGATTGCTTCACTTGCCCGGCGGGAGAAACGTTGACTCACTCTGCGACTCAGAACCGCGAACACGGGGTTCGCATCCACGTCTATCGCCCGCCGCGGGGGGCTTGCCGGAGCTGTGTGTTGCGCCGCCAGTGCGCTCCGCAAAAAGCGCGCCCCGTATGGGTCCGGTCGATTACGCGTAGCGAGGAACCCGCGGCGACCCGGGCGTTCAAGGCCAAGATGGCTACCGAAGAAGCGCAGCGGATTTACGCTCAATGGTCGCGCATCGCCGAGTTTCCCCACGCCTGGATTAAAGAAAGCTGCGGCCTGCGCCAGTTCCGCTGTCGCGGCCGCCTGAAGGCAACGATCGAGGCAACTTGGGCGTCTCTCAGCTACAACCTAACCCGGTGGTTCGCTCTGCGGCGACGACCCAATCTCACCCAAGCCGCCCTGGCATCGGCGTGAGTGAAGAGAAGAAAGAGATCGTGATGCAAACGGTGCTCACCCGGCAACATCGTCCGCCACCATTACCCGCCCGAGCAAACTCAAATCTTTGTGCAGCCAACCTTCTCCCTAATCTACCTTTCTCAAAACACATTTTTTCACACGTTCCTGACGCCTTTTCCCCACTCCCTTTGACGATGTCGATATTGGGCAAATGGAGTCTCTTGTGAGCTAACTTTGGTCTTCCAGAAGCCACCATAAATAGCATACCTTGTCGGTGGCGAATTGACACAATTGGGGTTTGACAGACAGTCATGCAATCTCCTACGAGAGCGGGGGGACGCGGGAGGAGCAGCGCGAGCGTTAACTTCGCTCGGCGCAAGGAGTGTTCCACCGCCTTCATCTGATTGCTCCCAAGAGATTGCGCGTCCTGATTTCCCAAACGGCCTTCGTCCAAAAACTGGCCACCGACAATTGATCCCAAGCAATGATAGCGGCTCCAGGAAGGTCCGTGGATTTGGGATAAGATGCGGTCAATTCAGCGGCCGCTTGCGCAATGCTAAAGAAACTCGTCGTGAACGCCTCTCCCGCAACATTGGATTGAAATCTCTCCGCGCGCTCGTTGTCGGTTGCAAATCTTGCGTGGGGAGAGCGCTCGTCAAACATGATCTTAAACAAATTTGCTTCTCCCGAGCCGTGTGCGAACGAACAAAGGTGGAGGTATTTCTGGTAAAGCCGCTCTAAAATCGGCCGCTTGTCACCTTGTGGAATCAGGTCAATTGTTTTTCCGGGAGTTGGGAATCGGGTGATGGGTTCTTTCCGAACACCATGAGGCAGTGGCTTACCCAGCTCTTCGTTTTCGACTGTGCATATCGGCGCGTTAGTAACGCCAAAGTGCAGACCCAGCCTTAACAGATCAACGGGGGTTTTCGACGCCAGTTCCTGAAAACTCGGCAATGTTAAAGTTTCTTCTCGTATCAACAGATATTGGATATAACTCTTTCGCCAATAGTCTTGCCTGAAGCGATCGACGTACTTCGGACTTTCGAACATGAGACAAAGTGCGAATAGGCCCTCCAACTGCAGCCGAGCAAGCGCTACCGCATCAACCGAAGACGGGTCGCCCCAACCTGGACCCAGCAGTTGTCTGATGGCCCGGTTGGTTGCGGCCATTGAATTAAACATGTCCGAAATATGATCCCGTTGCTCTTTGCTGTATCCAGCTAATTCATCATGAAGAGCGGTTGTCGCACGGACTATGCAAATATTGGCCTGGCGATCCCATTCTTTGGAATCCATTTCCCGTTGGGGATCGATATCGGTGAGATGGCGGTGTAAGCACTGGGAGACACGAGTTTTCATGTGCCTAACCTTGGCTTAGTATACCCTAACCCGCGCGCGGTTGTGGGATTGCCAAATTGCGAGGAGAGCGGAACTTACCGTCGAATTTTGGGAGAGCAGCGACGCGTCCAGAAACTATTCCGAGTGGGCGCTTAGCCGGATCCCGCCCGATAAACGTCCTTTCATGCTCGAATCCCACTTGCCTGACTCCCACTAAAGACATCGGACTCTTCGGTCGCCTGGTACAGTCTTCCCAAGCGTTTTGACGGGCACGATAGCAGCGTTCCCGCATGGGCGAACTGGGGATGTGCTAGCCGTGTCAAATGGCGGCTGTGCCCGACGGCGCACAGGAGAAGAATTCACTGTTACCGTGAGATCACAAGCCGTCCCTCTAATTTACTACCGCGGCTGGCGCATACAGAAGAAGTGAATGAGCCACCCACGAATTTGACGTGTTGGCGTGCTATCGGGAACAATCTAATCTACGATAGGCGGTGCAGTGGATAGTCGCGATCGGAAAAAGGCGTCTATGTCAGATCGGATTAAGAGATGACCCATGACGAGCGACAAGATAGGAATAACTGAATGACTCGCTTTCTCTCGCGTGCATGGGACGATCCACACTGCGGCAGCTTCAACAAAGAAACCCATCGTCTATTCGCCTATCACCAGGCTACGAAGCATACCTTTCAATCGGTTCACACCACTGCGCATTATCTCGATTGGGATAATCAACCCAATCCTTTCCGCACTTACGAAGGCGCCCCCATTATCTTGCTCCCGCCGGAACCTGGCTTTCCAAACATCGGAACATTCGCTGCCATGACATTACTTGCGGCCGGAGCAAGCGTGGCCAGCGACAATGAGATTGAAGATCACAATCCCGCTCCGCGGGACAAGATCTGGCTCAGTCAGTTGCTCTGGCACTCCATGGCGATCAGCGCCCAAAAGAGGGTCCCGAATTCGGACCATCACTACAACCTGCGAGTAAATCCCTCTTCAGGAAATCTTCACCCCACGGAAGTCTACTTGGCGCTACGAGGGTTCGCGGACCTCGACGACGGCTTGTATCATTACCGCGCAGATCTCCACTCGCTTGAATTTCTGTGCCCGGGCGCCCGGACAGCCCAACTCGCCCACGACCTCGCAATTCCCTGGGCGGCGGAATCGCCGCTGATCGTAGGGCTGAGCTCGATTTTCTGGCGCGAGGCTTGGAAGTACCGCAGCCGTGCCTATCGTTATTGCTGTCATGATTTGGGACACGCCATGATGAGCTTGCTGCTGGCGGCGCGCGCCTTGGGACTGCCCGGTGGCGCAATCACCCACTTCGCAGATTCCCGCCTAACGAGTGCCCTCGGCTTGGTCGGCGGCGATGAGGCGCCCATGGCCTTTTTGGTGTTTCCGTCGAGAAGGCCGGTAGAGCGAGCACCTTCCCCTCCAGTGGAAGAATTTGCCGGCATTCCCAACGATTTATCGGCCGAGGAAGTGCCTTACGAACTGTTGCTGGGAATCCATTGCGCCACGATTCTCCCCGATCCTTTGGGCCCGCCGCCTCTCCTGCCCATGGCAAATGCTGAAGCAGCGCCGTATGTGCCCGAATCTCTACCCGAACCGGGGCGCGATGCCCTGCTGGGAGTAATCGCGCGCCAACGGCGTTCGGCGCTCGATTTTGACCCGCGGACTCCACCCTTCGAGTGCACCCATGTGGAACAACTGCTGGATTTTGCGACACGGGATTGGCCCGCGGATTGGCGGGGGAATTTCCATGGTCCGGAGCTGCAGGCAAAGCGATCGACAGATCTCGTAACCTTGTACCTCTATATCCACCGCGTCCGCGGCTGCGAGCCCGGGGTGTACCGTTGGGATAGAAAAAGCCGAAGTTTGGAGCAGCTCCATCGCGAGAATGTTGAACGCTTGGCGGCTTATCTCAGTCTTGAACAACCCCTGGCGGGAAACGCCTGCTTCGCCATGTCGATGGTGGCAGACTTGGCGCGGGCAGCTCGGGTGTTCGGCAATCGGGGCTACCGGTATACTCATTACGAAGCCGGGGCGATCGGGCAGAGGCTGTACTTGGGGGCGGAAGCTTTGAACTGGAATGCCACCGGTATCGGCGCGTTTTACGACGATGAGGTGCACCGCTACCTCGGCTTTCTCAATGAAGACGCCAACACTCTGGATGCTTCGGTCGATGCTGCAGAACACGCAGCACTCGTCATGCTGGGATCGCCGGCGAGCCGTCACGCAGCGGCGCGGAGTTCGGACCGGCTCCATCTCAATGCGGCGAGTTGCAGCTCAGACGATGACCAGTTGTACAAAAAGAGGAAGGCCCAAAAGAACCCTGGGGCAGTTGCTCAACGGGAGGATACCAGCCTGCTCCCACAGCAGGTAATCTATCACTTCGCCATCGGGCGGGCCATTCCCGATCCCCGAATTGAGGGTTGAGGCAAGATGGTCGGAATTTTGGTGCTGGGGAATAACCACTTCATCGTGCGAGGTCCATTGCCGGATCGAGCGACCGCGCTGGCTCTGGCTCGGCATTGGACTTTCATCCAAATCGCGCAGACAATGCCTGACTCGTTACGTCCATGGAGCATTTCAACAAAAGAATTCCGGGAAAACCTCGAGTGGGCAGCGGTTGTTCCCGGCGACGGCGAGGTTACGCCCGCCGTGGCGCAGTTGCTTTACGAGATCTCGGCAAGGGGAATTAAGGTCCACCACTCCCACACTGAATATTGGTGACGGGCGGGTGTCAGTCCTCCGCTTCCAACCCACTACCACTCCCGATAGATGCCTGCCCAACACCCAGGGGCCAAGATTTCAGATTCCGCAATCCAAGTGGGATCAAAACCCGGGTAAGAATGCCGCGGCGTACCCAAATCTCAGATCAATTGTTGAAGGTTCTCAAGATGGACGGCCCTGCTTTGCCCAGACCGTGGGTTCAGGCGTAATCCTGATTCATTGTGATCAAGGCCATTATCGCCCGCAATCATGCGCCAAAGGAGCAGAAATGATACGTTACGGGAAGGCGACTTTTCAGGCCCAATCCTCTCCCGGCGACATCTATCACCTGAAAATCACTGGTGGCAAGGGAATTTATCGCCGGGAATCTGGGGACAGAAATTGTCTGTAAACCCTACGCCGTTGATCGAGGGTAATCGGCGATGACAGATTTTTCTGCTGCGATCCTACGCAGGCCGCTTCGACGGGTAGCCGGTGAATTGACTTTCCTTGGCTTGTTAAGTGGTCCGGTTCTTATAGCACGGGATCTGTCCGGTTTTGCTTTTTCTTCACTCTCCAAGATTGGACGCGCACCGCCGCCGTCGTACCGAAATGCAAATGTCCCTGTTGATTCCTGACCGATCTTCCCCGCGGTAATTGATCGAAGTCTTTGTATCGGAGAGGGTTGGCGGGATTTGTGCGGCATATTGTAGTCATGTAACTGCAATATTTTCCTTGATATAGCTATTAATTAATTGTACGTAGAAGTCATGTATATCACTACCGTCCCCAACCGCAACTCCCCCCCCGCTATCCTCCTCCGGGAATCCTTTCGCCACAAAGGCAAGGTCAAGAACCGCACCCTCGCCAACCTCTCCCAGTGGCCCACAGCTCCCGTCATCAAAGGCGGAGACCTCCCCCTGGCCCTCCACGCTCACCGCCACGCCAAAGACAAAGAAAGAGGGGCCGGCTATCCCCGCGGGGAGAGCCGGCCCACAGAAAGAGGTCGCCTGATCCGACGTTACTTGACCCGTCATTTGCCTGTACCAGTGAGGTTAATCGTTGGCGCGGAGGCGTGGACATCGTCGGCGATGCTCAAGGTTGCGTTAAAGCTGCCCGCTTTGGTGGGGGTGAAGATGACGTAGAGTCCGCAAGTTTGCCCCGCGGGAAGCGTCGAGCCGCAAGCGTCGGCTTGGGTCCTGGTCGTGTCCAAGCTGAAAAGACCCTTGTCGGTCCCGCCAATGGGATTTCCCGGGATCGTGAAGGACGCGGTTCCCGCATTGGTGACGGTCACCTTCACACTACTGCTGGCCTTGCCGACCGGCTGGTCCGGGAAGATGAGCGGATTTGGACCGAGCTGGACCGAGGATTCCGTGCCCGACAGATTCACCATTTGAGGTGAACCGCTGGCGCTATCGTCGATTTTCAGCTCCGCGCTCTGGGGTCCCATTGCGGCTTGCGGCGTGAAGGTCACGGTGATGTCGCAATTGGCTCCGGCCTCTACCGATGAGCCGCAGGTGTTGCTGGTACTGAACGCGGCCGCGTCCGTGGTTATGCTGTTGATGGCCAGCGCGCCGGTACCGGTGTTGGTCAAGGTCACGGTCTGCGTAGCCTTGGCTTTGGTAAAGCTGAGGCTGGTCGCGCTCAGTGACACCGACGACGATTGCCCGGAAGAACTGCTTTGAATCTGGACTCGGGGCAGATACTCGATGGGATCGCCTACGATCACGAGAACACCCAGCGCCTTGCGAATCAGAAAGGGACTTTCCGTACTTCCCAAGAAATGGTGGGTGGAATTGCGAATCGTACTGGCGTTCTGGGCATGAATTTTATTCGACTCCTTGTCCAGACCGCTTAAGAGGGCGCCCTCGTCTTTCTCTTCTTCTGCTGCCGCTTGCGCCAATGCTTCCGTCAGCTCGCGTTTTTTCACAAAAATGGTGGTCCGAACCTGCGAATTGTTGGCAATGACGGAACCGTCCCGAAGGCTCTGGTCATCCAGGTTGACGAGCTGTCCCGGCACGCGGTCGGGAGCCACAATGTTGAAGGCTTGCAGACGCGCTCCACTCACGATGGAACTGGCGGTGGCATAGTGGGCTTTGGAAGTGGGGTTGACAAAGAAGGGAGTAAAGCCCGCCATCAGCAGCCCCGCTCCTTGCAGCGCATTGTAGGTCATATTGCGTCTGCTAAGGGAAGTCTCACGCTGTAGGACGGCGCGGGTCGCGGCATAGCTGGCATTCCCCTGCTTTACGGGAGTATTGAAGACGGTGTGGCTGAAACCGATGCCCGCCAACTGGAGCGCGTAGCCGGTGTTATTCCCAATCTTCACTTCAATGCAGTAGAAACTTTTGGCAACGCGCTTGCCGAACACATCACTTGCTACACCTTGAGTCATAACTTGCCAAAGGACGTCCACCTGGGGTCCCAATCCCGGCGGAAGGGCGCCGGCGGAGGCGTCCATAACCGTCAGGTCCGCGTGGCCCACCGGCTGGTTGTCTTTGAGCAGAAAGATCTTGTACGTGCCTGCCGGCAGGGAGGGATCGATGGCGAGCGTGGAAGTGGCGGAGCACGTGCCGAAGCTGGGTTTCCCTACCGTTAACCCACCGGTAGCCCAAAGCGTAAATCCCGTTTTGAAGTTCGTACCCGTGGGACAAGTCTCGGAATAAACGGCGATGTTGAGACTCTGCGGCAGCTTACCGTTGACAGGCCTCAAGACATTAGGGTTGACCCCAATCTTAATGTCCTCCTGGGCCGCGCCGGGCCTGGGGGTGGCGGCGAGGAGGAGAATCACAAACAACATTCCCCTTATCGCCTTCACAGTCCTAATTCCATTTGCGCGCCCTTCGGGGGCGGAGTACGTAACGGCTTGCCTGAGTGTGGAACTTAGCATGGTGCCTCCTTGTTATGTAAATTTGGCGGGCACTGCCCTGGCGATTCCCGCCTTCATCTCATAACGCGGCATCCCGTGGCGAAAGGGGACACAATGCCTTCCGGAGGCTGATGAAAAAGTTGTGGGGGGGAGGGGTTTCTTGCGCAGAGCATTGGCGGCTCCCGCCGGTAGTAATTTTCTCCCTCTTCCGTGGTAGGGTACCCGAGGTATGAGGGGGAGGGAGGGGTCCTTTGCGCGGCGATCGCCGCCAACCAGGAAGGTTCCTTCATCTTCCTCCCCGCTTTAGCCGATCAACGAAGCGGGGGAGTGTGGGCCGCGCGTTGTAGAAGACAGCGGTGGAAGGATTGGCCCGGCAATGTGCCAGGGGGTTCCCGGGAATGTGCCACGGGCTTCCAGCCCGTGCTCGAGCATGGGCAGGACCCCGATGAATCGGGGCAGGTGCCCATGGCACCTAGCGGCGGGTTCACCCCGCCAACCGAGCGCGCGCCGCGGGGCCTCCCACGATGGGAGGCCGCGGAGCGACGGTGTTAATAGCAAGAGTTCGGGTCAATAGGTCTTAGCCGCCCTCTGACTGAACTTTCTTCGCTTCATCGATGGCAGCTTGAATCAGATGCTGAAGTTTCTTGGCTTCCGAACGATCTCCCATTCCCATTACCGAGGCAAGTGTAGCCCTGAGGTGAGCTACCATCGGGCCAGGACCACCACCGCTACCACTGTTAGAAATTATGGGGTCGTCGGAGTGGACTCTTCGAGGTTTGCAGTTTTCATCTATGACCATGACGCAATACTTGAAGTCCGTGGGAGGATTGACCGCTCCCACCTGCCCTGCGGGTGTTGTTGCGCCGGCCGCCAAGGTTGTGTGAAAAGCGTCGCCGTTAGAAAAGGGGCTCTTTCCAGGAGGAAAGAGTATGAACAGGTGGACGTTGGCAGGGTTGGCCGTCGCCAGAGTTGGTGGAAGCTGCCACGCAATTGATTCGGTGCCCGCACTTGTAACATGTAAATGATAGGCCTGGCACAGCTTCTTCAACGCAGGGTGAGGGAAGCTATACTCGAGGTCCTGTAGAGGATGGATATTATTCGTGTTAAGGTCATCGGTAGCGTTTGTTGGGTCGACCGTGATGACATAAGTGGGGACATTCATAAGCACTCTCCTTGTCAGTTGAATTTGAACTGCAAACCTTTCCGAACCGAACCGCGGACCGCCGGGGTTGCGGTCCGCGGTTCTTGCCATGCCCATTGAGCAAACCCTCAGGTTTGGTCCCCGTCGTTGAGATTTGTGGTCTTCGCCGCGTAAGAGCCGCGGACCGCAAACCCGGCGGTCCGCGCTACCCCCTTGCAATTGAGAAAGCGAAAGAAATCGAAAAATAGTCCCAAAAATTCGGTTTGTCCCTCGCCGACACCTGACAACAGCAGATGCCGCGCTCGTCTAAACCGAGCCGGGTCGTCGCCCGGCTCCACCGGGATTACAGGGCTACCGGTAAACCACTGCTTTCTCCGCGAGGCTTGCGAATTCAGGATCAGGGCGCAAAATAGCCAACTCCGGGTCGGCAACCAGCATGGCGCGTGGATATCCGGCCCGAACCGCCTGTCCCAGCCATTTCAGCGCTTCGCGGCGCTCGCCCGCTTCCAGGTGAACGAGGCAGGCGACGTCGAAAGTGTCCCAATCGTCGTGGGTAATCTTAAGCGCGGCGGCCAAATAGTGCTGCGCTTGCGCCGGTTCGCCGGTTCGCGCATAGAACAGCACCAGACGGCCCAAGGTCTCGGCATCGTTGGGATTAACTTTCAGTTGCTTCTCGGCCAGCTCAATAGCTTTTCGGTAGGCTGAGGCCGCCTGGCCGGACTCTTCCGGCATCAGCCGATAAGCGTCAGCCAGGTTCGCCCAGTAGGCGTATTGCCGGGGCCGCAACCCAATGGCCAGTTGGGAGTAGTGCACGTCCTCCGAATAGCGTCCCAGGTAGAACGCCGCCACTGCGGCGTTGGCGGCAGCGTTGGGATCCTGGGGGGTCAAACTCAGACCACGGCGATAAGTGTCCTCGGCGCGGGCAAATTCTCCGAGGTACAAATAAGCATTTCCAAAATTTGTGTAGCCCCAGGGGTTATCGGGCGCAAGTTCGATCACCTTCTGGAACGCTTGCGCTGCTTCCCCGAAACGATTCTGGTTCTCCAGGAAGATGCCCAGTTCGTTGTAGCAACTCCAGCAAGCCGGCCGGATTGAAATCGCGCTGCGAAACGCGTGCTCGGCCTCCGGTGCGCGCCCCAGCAAATCGTAAACCTGCCCCAAATGCTGGTAAGCCTCCACGTTTTCCGGGGCAAGAGCCAGGGCACGATTGAGGGCTTCGAGCGCTTCCGTGTAATCGCCCGTCCGTTGACGCAGGAATCCGATGGCTAACTGGACGTCGGGCAGGCGGCTGTTCAAGCTCTCGGCCGCTCTCACCGCCGCCTTCGACTTCTCAACCCACTGAGGGTCCTTGGTCGCGTTGTACTTATACACGTAAGCTTGGGCCAAAGCGGCTTGCGCCTGAGCCTTACTCGTATCCTCTGAAATTGCGCGCTGCAACAGACTGATGGCCAGGTCCACGTTTTCCGGCTTCTCATACCTCTGCAAGTATCCGATGCCCTGAACGTAAAAATCGTAAGCCGTAAGCACCTCGGTGCCATGCGTGGTCAGGTCGTTCCGCTTGTGCTTCGACAACTGGACCTGGAGCATCCGCAAAGCGTGCAGCACAACCTGATCCTGCAAACTGAAAACGTTGCCGACCGCGGCGTCAACCGTATCGCTGCGGAGCGTTTGTCCCGTCTCCGTGTCAACCAGGCTGAGGTTGATGCGAGCCTGTTGGCCCACGTGCTGCCAGCTTGCGGATAATGCAAGGTTGGCGCCGAACTGACCGCGCGCGGCCTTGATGTCATCAATGTGGTGCTCGCGCACGAACTCCGCCGACGCAACTTGAAGTGACGAGGCTTGCACCAGCTCGGCAGTTACGGTCTCAGTGAGGCCGTCGCAGCGGGCCCGATCCTCGGGAGGAGCGTCGGTGGCCTTGAATGGCAGCACCACCAGATTCTTGCGGCTGGGAATCGGCGGAGGGAACAGGTCGTTCCGCAGGGCCTCTCGCGCCCGCGGGATCGAGGTGATCAACACCGCTGCGAGAAATAGCGTACTTGCCGCGATGGCGGACAAACGGGCGAATGCGCCGCGAAGTCGCCGGCCGCCAGGGAGAGCAAGAATTGCAGGTTCGCTCAGCGCGGCAAAGACTTCGCCCGCATTCGCGAAGCGCGCCGCCGGTTCTCTTTCGAGGCAGCGCAGAATAACCGATTCCAAGGCAGGATCGATGTCGGGTGCTTGGGTGCGCGGCGGCGGTGGGGGCTCTTTCAGTCTTTGGTACGCGGCGGCCAGCAGCGTTGAGCCTGAAAAAGGCTGCCGGCCCGTAACCATTTCATAAATCACGAGGCCCAAGGCATAGACGTCGGAGGCCCTGGTGGGTGCGTGCCCTTCCAGTTGCTCTGGCGCCATGTAGGGAAGCGTCCCGACCAAGGGGGGGCGCCAGTGGTTTGAGACTCCTGAATGGCCTCTCGGGTAACCGCTGGGCGCATCGCTCGCGCGAGGCCAAAGTCGGTGATGACGGCGCGCGCGGTTGCGCTTGCCGCTGCCGCTTTAGGCGCCACCTGGTCCTGAGTCACGGCTTGCGTCGAGGGCTCGGTTTCAGGACCGGCGGGCCCGGAGCTCACCAGCATCACGTTGCCGGGCTTGAAATCGCAATGCACCACGCCTACGTTATGGGCGGCAGCCAATCCCTCCGCCAATTGGCGGATGAGCGGTAGGGCTTCTCCACAACTCATGCTTACCTGGCGATGGAGCCTCTCCGCCAAAGTCTCGCCTTCCAACAGTTCCATGGTGAGGAACACAATCTCGCCTTCACCGCTGCTCTTGGGCGGCTGGTGGTGTTCCAAATCATGCATGCGGCAAACGTTCTGGTGAGCCACGCGCCGCGCCAGTTCAATTTCCTGCTTGAAGCGCGCCATGGTTCCAGGCTCGGACGCAATCTCAGGACGGATGGTCTTCAGCGCAATGCAAACGCCAAGCTCCAGGTCCATCGCCGCATACACTTCGCCCATGCCGCCGCGGCCGATGAAGCGCAACACCTGGAAGCGGCCGGAGATGACTTCTTCAACGCCGAAGGTGGAAGGGGGAAGGTCGCGGACAAGCAATGCCGCGTGCTGCTGGAAGGCGGGCGCCTCCAGAAAGTCGCCGGCGCGGCGATGCCCCGAGAGCAACGACTCCACTTCCCGTCGCAACGGCTCGTCCCCGGAACACTCCTTGACGAGGAATGAAGATCGTTCCGGCTCGGAGCGATCCAGCGCCGCCTCAAACAGTTCCTTGATCCGTTCCCAGCGCTCGGGACTCATGGCGAATCTCCACGGGAACAAAAGCAGCTTCGCGGGTCCGATACGAAGTCTACGCACTCCTCTTGCCCGCGATGACTATCCATGGACCTCTCAACAGTGCAACCGTTCTCCGAAATTCAAAACGCCGATGACCGCGAACCGAATGCGGGTGCGCCACGCACCAACTTCAGCGCCCCATTAAGCCAGACTATTGCCACGATGGAAAAATCAGCCGTTGTGAAAGGAACTTCGTGCCTGCCGCTCAGCGGACGCGGCGCCCTTGCTAAATTCCTTATAAAGCCAGGCTCGAGCGACGTTCCAGTCGCGCTTAACCGTACGGGTGGAGACGCCCGGGACTTCAGCGGCCTCATCCTCGGTGAGACCTCCGAAAAATCGTAGCTCCACAATTCGACTCTGGCGCGGGTCGCGTGCCGTGAGGCGGGTAAGGGCCTCATCCACCGCCAGGAGGTCCGCGCCCTTGGCCTCAGTGAATACAAACGCCTCATCGAGGGAAACCTTGGGCTCGCTGCCGCCGCGCTTCTCGGCATTGCGCGCGCGGGCATGGTCCACCAGGATGCGCCGCATCAGTTGCGCCGCCACCCCAAAAAAGTGCGCCCGGTTCTGCCAGCGGACGTCCCGCTGCCCGATCAGCCGCAGGTAGGCTTCATGCACCAGTGCCGTGGGTTGGAGCGTGTGGTCGGCGCGCTCGCTACGCATGTAACGTCGCGCGAGGCGGCGCAATTCGTCATAGACCAAAGGCACCAGTTGGGACTCCGCCGCACGGTTCCCCGCCTGAAGCTCGGTTAGCAGCAATGTAATATCACCGGGAGACTCTGGCACCGTGTCCCTCAAGGCACTCATTTCAGGTTAACTTGGGAGCTATTATACCAGAGATTCTGCCGCGCCATTTCCGTTTATTACCGTCCACAGGCTCCATTTCAGGATCTGTCAAACCAATTTCCGATTACCCTTATTCGACCGGCATTAAACCGGTTACTGTTAACCACTGAGGGGCGAAATGTTTCACAGGCGGCCCGAGGGTGGATTATGCCTGAAAAACGCCCTTCCACACCCAAATAGACCGCAGCGTCAACGAACACGATTGGCGGCAGCGTCGATCTCGGTGATTGATGCCATGACTTCTTCAAAGCTCGGCGCTGTGCCGAAGATCATGGAAGTCGTATTAGCGTAATCTCGCAGGAGCGAATCGAGCATGTTGGGGTTGGGCTTGATGGCGAAAGTGCCCGGCTTTGCGGAAGCAAGGTCAAGGTCAGGGCGACCAAAGAACATCCGGGCATGGGGCGGACACAATCGGCTCCTAACGCCCGATCGCCAAGCGCAAGCCCGACCGGCGAGCGAAATAGGCAATGGAGGTCGTAATAGTGCCTTGATACCCGCTGCCCTTCCTGACGGAGTTCTCCCTGCATTTCATGCCATCGGCGCAAACCATGAACAATGACGATCTTGTCCCAGAACGTTCAAGGTGGTTCAATCGTTTTCACGCCGGGTACAGAGATATTCAGCTCAGGCGCATCCACGGCGATGTAGGGTCGAATGAGAACGTCGCGGTGTGGGTCGAGCGCCGACTTCGCGCCGCATTCAATTCGAACGGCCGGTCGTACATAGCCTGGTTCGGACGCAGCTATCGCGGGATACCAAACGAGTAGGGTTTGGCCATCCGGATCGTCCGCGTCAAGTTCGATGCGACCACTGTCAGAGATGAATCCCTTAATCTGTGCGGCAAGACTTTCGCGGAATGGACCCTCAACCCAAGCGTGGCAGGCGTCTCTTATGGCGTCAAGTTTTGCTTTTCGCTTTTTTCCGGACAGTTTCTCCATATGTTCTATCGAGGCCGCTTGGTGAAGATCCTCCCGGAATACCTTAATATGTAAAGTAGGCGGCAAGCGCCGTATCGCCTCACAGCGACCGGTTTCTCACCGCGTCTTCCCGAACCGGACTTGCGGCTTTCGTTCCGCATCCGGCTCTCCAGAAAACGTGGCGAAGTTAGGCGTCCCTATCCAGGCGAGGCGGTACCGGCAGACCGAAGTCCGTGAGAGCAAAAACTGCTCTGTGGACCCGTCCTGCCAGACCTGGCGCGTGCGCCGAAACTGACTAGCCTTACGAGAAGCCAGTATTTCATGCGCTGACGCTTTCGGGCGTTTGTACCGCAGCCAGCGCCATATTCGGTCTCCGATGTACCAGTCAAGACTGGTACATTCATCGGAGGCGTAAGCGCAGTAGCGATAGTAATTCGCCCATCCTCGTAAGATGGAATTGATCTCTTGGAGCTTTTCGCCAAGGCTAACGAGGGTGGTGTTACGCCCTGTCAGTTGCTTGACCCTGTGACGTAGGTCGGCAGCCTTTGCCTTTGGAACTTCAACGCGCGTGCCGAAGCCGTAGCATTTGTTCCAATACGCACCGAAGCGGAATCCGAGGAACTGGAATCCGTCCGTCAAGGCTGTGACCTTCGTCTTTTCCGCCGACAACTCTAGGCCCGTGGTCTCCCGCAAGTAGTCGGCCAGAGCGGATTTCTCCGCTAGAGCCTCCTCCTTTGTGCCTGACACCAGCAGGATAAAGTCGTCGGCGTAGCGCACGGGTAGAAACACGCAGCGACCGGCTTTCCGATCACTGTTCCGTGCACTTGCTGCTGCCGCAACCCCGTCTCTTTTACGATGAGGGTAGAGTTTCGTGCGGTGATACGCCCACCTCTCATAGCGTTCCTCAATTGCGCTGAGCACAATGTTGGATAGCAAAGGAGAGATGATACCGCCTTGAGGCGTTCCGTCGTCTGTACGGAGAAACTGATCTTCCGCCAGTACGCCGGCCTTCAAGAACAGCCCGATCAACCGCGTCATCCGACGATCATCTACGCGAACGCGTAGCCGATTCATCAGGTGGTGGTGCGAAATTTGATCGAAACAGCTTTTGATGTCACCCTCGATAACCCATGGATACGGCAACCGGCTCCGCCGTTTGTCCTGGTCGCGTTTCTGCGGCAGGGCGGCTCGGCGGAGGTACTCCAAAGCGCCATGGCTGCTTCGTCCAGGCCGAAACCCGTAAGAGACATGCCAAAACTGCGCTTCAAAGATAGGCTCCAATAGGATTTTGACCGCGCCCTGAACGACGCGGTCCTTGACCGTGGGTATGCCCAAGGGGCGGAACTGTCCTGGTTTTCCAGCCTTGGGGATGAGAATGCGTTTGGATGGGCTGGGCCGATATGCGCCGCAGCGCAGTTCAGCTTGTACCCCTTCCAGAAAGCATTGCTCACCCAGTTTGGCGCGGATGCGCCCCACGGTCATCCCGTCGACTCCGGGGGTGCGTGCGCCTCGATTAGAAGCTACGCGCCACCAGGCGCAGCGAAGAGTGCGGATGTCGGTTAACCAACCCCACATATCTCGCCACTGGTCGCCAGGATTTTCCTGACTCCACTGATAGAGTTTGCGTTGAACGCTGAGTATCCAAGCCTCGTCCGCTGGACGATCCATGTCCATGGATCATTCCTCCGTCTTACAAACCCATCGTCTTCCTGCTTTCCTTCGCCATGTGCATGGCTTTCCCATGCGCAGACTACTACGAAAGCTCCGTCCTCGGCGTCGTCCGTCTCCGGTCGTCGCGGCTAGCCCAGTCCGCACTGGGCAGGCGAGCCGAGTTCCCGTGTTCCGATCTTCAATCTTGGTGCCGTTAGGTGGTGAGCTATACCCCTTGCGACTCGGGAGGTGGGCTATGGAGAGCCGTTCCCACCTCGAATGCGGTATTCGCACCCACCAGCGAGGAACATCGAGCCGCGCCGGTTCTGTTCGCATTACCTTGTCCCCCACGCCATCACGTGACTCAGAGACATTTTCGGATATAGAGGCTTCTGACGCTCACTTCGTTATCTCACCCTGGACACTGAGGTAGCCCGACCTGCGCTCGATGGGCGCATCCGGTACAGTTAAGGCCGCTCTGCTTATGACACTCTCCCGGCGACACCCGGTCGAGCTTTGCGGCTCCCTTCCATCTCCTGCTCCCTGTAGAGAGGGGCGGCATTGCAGCCGCCGGTTGAAGATCAGCAAGCTTAGGATGTAATAGCTAAATCATAATTACCTCCCGCGCCGTCACGGCGCACCGATGTCTTCGGAGTAGCGCAGCGGCCTCGGGAGAAGGAGCTTGTGCAATGCAGTCCCACCGCGAAGGCGCAGTTCGTGCGCGAGCATTGGGTCCCCGAACAACTCAATCAGAGCACGACTGATTATCAGATCCTGTTCCACCTGCCTTATCTCCGCCCAAGGCGCCGAGGCGCT
>JBEKQO010000119.1:0-20894 GCA_049519635.1 Terriglobia bacterium
TGCCGACGGCCCACCCTCCCCCCGCGTGACACACTTCAGGAGCAGTGGCGAGTGACGAGTAACCAATCACAGGCAACGGGCAAGGTCCAAGCGCGGACAAGCGGGCCGCGCCGACTGACAAATACTGGCGTGACACACTATCCCAAATCGGTTATCGGCAGTTTCAGGCGAGAGGGTAAAGCAATTTGCTGAATCCGAAGCTCGCAAATCACAAATCGCTCAGTCACTCCAGGGTCCGATTACATGAGCACTGACAAGTGACAAGTGACGAGAAACAAGATCCAAAGTCCGAAGCCCGATGTCCAGAGAAGAATGCAAATTTTCGTGCCCACATGCCGTATCGAGTGATGAGAAATCGGCAAAGGCAGAGACGACAATGGGAGCAGTGCCGACGGCCAACCCCTCCTCGTGATACACTTCCCTTGATCGGTTATCGGCAGTGCTTGGTGGGAAGATGAACCCATTTGTTGACGTCGAAAATTGCGAAGCGCAAAAGCATGGGCAAGTGACGAGTGCCATGCAAGATTACCGATTTCGGATTTTCTCGATCGAAAATCCTGAATCAAAATGGTCCGATTGCCGGTCAGTCGATAGGGTGAATTCATGTCATTAATGTTGAAGGAAATTCTGGAACAGCCGCAGGCTTTGCGGGCGACGTTTCGAGCCGAGCGGGCGCATGCCCTGGAATTCATGAAGTTCGCGCGCCAACAGGATTTCCGCCTGGTGGTGCTGGTGGCGCGGGGAACTTCCGACAATGCCGCGCGGTTTGGCCGCTACCTGACGGAGATCACTACCGGCATTCCAGCCTCGCTGGCGGCGCCCTCGGTGCATACCTTGTACCGAACCAAGCTGGATTATCGCCAGGCGCTGGTGGTGGGCATTTCGCAATCGGGCGAGGGCACGGACATCAACATGGTGCTGGAGTCCGCCAAGCGCCAAGGCGGCTACACCATCGGCATTACCAACGAAAGGAATTCAACCATGGCCAAGCTGGTGGACGAAGTCTTTCTGGTGCACGCGGGACGGCAGCACTCGGTGGCCGCGACGAAGACTTACACGGGCCAGCTCATGATTTTCTACATGCTCGCCGCGGCCCTGGGCACCGCCACCAGCATGGAGTATGTCAGCGAGATCCCCGACCGCGTCAAGGATACGCTCAAGCTCCTCCCCGAACTGCGCGAACTGGTGGAGCGTTACCGCTACATGAATCATTGCGTGGTGGTGGGGCGTGGCATCAATTACGGCAATGCGTTTGAGTTCTCCCTGAAGCTCATGGAAACGTGCTACGTGATCGCCGAACGGTTTTCCGCGGCGGACTTTGTGCACGGCCCGATCGCCCTCATCGAACACGATTTTCCGGCGTTCGTCTTTATGCCGCCGGGCAAGACGTTCAATAACATGCGCGAACTGACAGGCCGGCTGCGCAAATTGCACGCAGAAGTGGTGGCGATCACGGGGCCAAAAGCGGCCATTCCGTTCGCGACGCGCATCATCCGCGTGCCCGGCGAAATGCCGGAGATCTACTCGCCTATTCCTTACATTGTCCCCGGCCAGATTTTCGCGGCATTGCTGGCAGAAATCAAAGGGCTCGATCCTGACAAACCCCGCTCACTGCGTATTGTGACCCAGACGGTTTAGCCCGGATTACTTGCCACGCTTGTTGATGGTTTTTGAATACTTAATTGGCAGATTCTTCCCATGCCTCGAGCGTGCGAGTGACCTCTCATCCGGTCCCGCCCTGCCGCCCCACCTTCTCCCCAAGGGAGAGGGAGGCGGAATTCCTTCAGGGGGGCTCGATGCTATAAGCGTCTTGTTTCCCGATCCCTCTCGTCATCAATAACTTACCTGCTTAAGTCTCGTTTACCCTCCGCCGTGCCGCCTGCGCGCTCCGTAAATTGCGGGATTACTCAAGTTTAACCCTCGTTTTGCCGAAGGATAATTGCAGAGTTACTGTGCGCGCGTAGGAGGCCGAGCTGTCGCTGGCGCTCAGCCCGACTGAGTTGCGCCGGCCGCGCACATGGGAATTCGACACGAGAAGAAACGCATCGGTGGGTTTTGGAATTATGGCGCCGCACCAAGACATTGCCGATTCTGCGGTGCCAACGATGCACCCTAAGCTGAAGGTCCCGCGAATTTATGGGCGGGGACTATGGAGTGCGGCCCCATACGTCAAAGGGCGCCGTTGCCCGTCCAACTTGCCGGCGGCATTGCCAAGGGAAAGACGCGGGCTGCAATCTGCGAGCAACCTCGCGGGAAGAAATGATGCGGCAAGCGGGCCTGCAATCCCCGGCATTTCGCGCCAGCAGGTTTCTCCGATCCAAGGCAGGGCGAATCGTCACCGTCTCGGCGGCAGGCGTGCCCTAAATAAGGAGCAGGATGGCCACCACCATACCCACCCATAGTCAGCCTGTCGGTTTCTCGCAAAATCCGGCGCCGATGGGGCCGCCCGAAACGGCATATGCACACCCTTACAGCGTCGCATCCCGCGGCGACGGCGGAGAAGCCCTAGCCCACCAGCATTCTCTGTTGGTGGAGGTCAGCGCCGCGCTGGCCGGCGCGCTCGATGTGGAATCGGTTCTGGGCCCAATCCTGTCTCGTTTGGTTGACCATGAGCGGCTCAGCCACGCGCGCATCTATCGATGGGATGAATCGGCGGGGGAGCTTCAGCAGGTGGCGTGGGGGGGAAGGAATGGGGTCGCTCGGCGGGTGGTTTCCTTTCAGGAGCCAACCCTTCTGGCCTGGGCGATCCGTCAAAAGGAGGCGGTTTACGTTCCGCGGGTCGATAAGGACTCGCGTTGTCAGGGCTTCGGCGCTGAGGAAGAATGCGTCTACGCCGTTCCCTTGCAGACCCGCACGCGCGTTCTGGGAGTTCTCGAGGTGGCGTCCGCCCAACCGGATGGCATGCGCTCGGCAACCCGCCAGTTGATTGACCAGATTGCCACGCAGGCAGCTCTGGCGCTTGAGCGCAGTGAGCTTTACCAGCAACAGCACGTCTCAGAGGAGCGCTTCCGCTCGATTTTTGAACAGGTTTACCTCGGGGTCGAGCTTGCGAGCCTGGACGGGCGGTTCACCACCGTCAACCCCGCCTTCGCGCGCCTGCTGGGCTATACCTGCGAGGAGTTGCAGGGGAAACACTTCACGGAAATCACCCATCCGCATGACGCTGCGGAAAAGCGAAACCAGGTGCAAACACTGCTCGAAAACGGGACGGGGCAGGTCAGTTTGGAGATGCGCTACCTGCGCAAGTCCGGCGAATCGGTTTGGTGCGCGACCAACATTTCCCTTCTCCACGACGCGGCGGGCCGTCCCGCCTATTTTCTGGGGATGGTGCAGGACATCGATGAACGCAAGAAGGCGGAAGAGGATCGCACCCGGTTGCAGCAACAGCTTTTTCAGGCGCAGAAAATGGAGGCCTTGGGAACCCTGGCGGGTGGCATTGCCCACGACTTTAATAACCTGCTGAGCGTCATGCTGGGTTTCGCCTCTCTGGCTCGCCAGCGCCTGAGTTCTGACGATCCCTTGCAAGATTCCATGGGCATGATCGAGGAGTCGGCCCAGCGCGCTGCGGACCTGACGCGCCAACTCCTGGGCTTCGCTCGCCCTGAGCACCAGCAAGAAAAGGCGGTATGCGTCGGCCAGGTCATGGATCGTGTGCGGCGCATGGTGGCGCGGACCTTCGATCGAAATATCACCCTTGCCATCCACAAGGGGAGCGAACCTCTGTGGGTTACGGCGGAGCCGAGTTACCTCGAACAGGCCCTGCTGAACATGTGCATCAACGCCCGCGACGCGATGCCGCAAGGGGGGACGCTGACTCTCGAAGCGGGCGCCGTCACGCGCGAAGCCCAGCCACCGGGCCTTTGCGCAACTTGTGCTCCGGGGCGCTATGCCAGCATTTCCGTCCAGGACACGGGGGCGGGAATCGCACCCGAAACCTTGCCCAGGGTATTTGACCCGTTCTTCACCACGAAAGCGCCGGACCGCGGCACGGGGCTGGGTCTCGCCATGGTTTACGGATTCGTCAAGAGTCACGACGGGTTCGTAAAGGTGAAAAGCGAGCCGGGCCACGGTGCTCGTTTTACCATCTCCCTTCCCCTGATTCCTGCACCCGCGGCGCCGACGGGACCCGACCGATTAGGACCCCTACAGCCCGGCAGGGGAACCGTACTGGTGGTGGACGACGAACCGCTTGTCCGGGCATTCGCGTCCGAAGGATTGAAAGGGCTCGGCTACCAGGTTTTGGTGGCGGAAAACGGGAAGCAGGCCCTCCAGATGTACGAGCTGCATCGTAAGGAAATCGACGGCGTGCTGCTGGACCTGATCATGCCGGAACTAAGCGGCCTGGAGACCTACCGCCGGATGTGCGCGGTGGATCCCCTGGTGCGAGTGGTCTTCGCTTCTGGCTATAGCACCGGCGAGATTCTGCGCAACGCGCCTGACGCGCGCTCGGCGGCATTCATCGGAAAGCCTTATACGCTCGAAGGGCTTTCCATCGCACTTCGCAAGGCGGGGATGGACCAACCGCATTGCGGATGACATTTCGGCTCGGGAACCGGAAGGCCGCGTGGCAGTTCCCTAGCCGGAGAGATTGGAAAGGATCTCTTCCATGAGGATCTTGGTGGCGGAAGACCAATCGGTATCTCGGCATATCCTGGTAGCGAACTTGTGTAAGTGGGGCTATGACGTGACGGCGGTGGAAGATGGAACACGAGCGTGGGAGGCCTTGCAGGCGGAAGAAGCGCCGCAATTGGCGGTTCTGGATTGGCTCATGCCGGGCATGGATGGAATCGAGATCTGCCGCCAGATCCGCCAAGGCCCGCGGGCGCGGCCGGTTTATCTGATCCTTTTAACCGCGCGGCGAGGCCAGGAAGACAAAATCCAGGGCCTTCAGGCCGGGGCCGACGATTACATCACCAAGCCCTTTAACCGTGAGGAGCTGCGCGCGCGCGTGCAAGTGGGAATCCGCGTCCTGGGGCTCCAGGGGGCTTTGGCGCAGCGCGTCCGGGAATTGGAAGAGGCCCTTTCGCGTGTCAAAACGCTCCAAGGACTGCTGCCGATTTGTTCCTATTGCAAGAAAATCCGCAACGATCGCAATTACTGGCAACAGGTCGAAGGATACATCAGCGACCATTCCGAAGCTCAGTTCAGCCATGGAATTTGTCCGGAATGCTATGCGCGGTTCGTCCAACCGGAGCTTGATCGTTTGCACGTTCAAACCGAGAAGACGCTGTGAACACACAGATGATAACTCCGGCGATGGTGATTTTAGGGCTTCTCGGGTTGCTTGCCTTTTTCATGATGTATCGAAAGGGGGCAGGAGGTCAGGCCGCCGTCGTCCGCGAGTGGCTCCGGCGCGAGGCGTCGCGGTCCCGGCAATATCGCGGGCTTTTCGAAAGCGCCAATGATGCCATCCTCATTCACGAGGCGCAAAGCGGAATCATCCTGGACTGCAATCGCCAGGCCTGCGAACTGTATGGGTGCGATCGCAATGCCCTGGTGGGTACCAACCTGAAGACCCTTACGAAGGATATAGGCCGCTACGAAGAGGAGCTTCGCAGCGTCCAGGAGGGCAAGAGTTGCTCCGGTTTCACTACCGTCCACTCCCGCAAGGACGGTCGTCCCAGAAGGATCCTGGTAAGCTTGTCCGCTGTCGAGTATGCAGGCAAAACGGCGGTCCTGAGTTTCAACCGGGATGTCACCGAACAGGAGGTGGTGGCCGAGACCCTCCACCGGCGCAGTGCGATTCTGGAGGCAGTCAGCTTTGCTGCCGAAAAGCTCCTTTCCGGAGGTAACTGGGAAGAGAATATTCAGTCCGTCTTAGAGCGGTTGGGAGAGTCCATGTCCGTGAGCCGGGCTTATATGTTCGAGAACCATCCCGGCTCGGAGGGCGATCTGCTGACGAGCCAGCGGTACGAGTGGGCGGCGCCGGGGATCACCCCCCAAATTGACAATCCAGAGCTCCAAAACTTCTCCTGGAAGAAAAACAACCTGCAAGAGTGGATGGGCGAATTGAGCCGAGGGGAAATTGGCCAAGGGGTGATCGCCGACCTTCCGGAATTGGCCCGCCGGCATCTGGAAGGGCAGGAAATCAAATCCCTTATTGCTGTTCCCATCTTTGTGGGTGAATCGTGGTGGGGCTTTATCGGGTTTGACGACTGTCTGAAAGCGCGCCAGTGGTCGAGCGTGGAAACGGAGGCCCTACGCGCGGCAGCGAGGACGCTGGGCGCCGCTCTGCAACGCAAAGAGGCTGACGAGACCCTACGCAAGGCCAACGAGTTGATCAGGGCCGTGGTGCAGCACTCCCCTGTAGCCATTGCGGTTCTGGACGCCAATAGTGTTGTCCGCATGTGGAACCCTGCGGCGGAAGGGCTGTTTGGCTGGAGCGAAGCGGAGGTCCTGGGTGGGCGCCTTCCCACTGTTTCGGCTGAGGGCCGGGAAATTCACCAGTCGATTTCAGCGGGCGCAATGCGGGGCCAAACCATCTCGAATGTGGAACTGCGTCGCAAGCGGAAGGACGGTTCCTGGCTTGATATTCAAGTTTTGAACGCCCCGATTTTCGATGCTCACGGCCAGATTGTCGGCCACCTGAGGGTCATGAACGACACTACCGAGCGCAAGCAGGCAGAGGAAAAGCTAAAGCGTTACGCGGCGGAACTGGAGGCCGCCCGCGACGGGCAAGAGCAGAACACTCGCGATCTCACCCAGGCCCTGGATGCCTTGGGCAATGCCAAGGTGCAGGCGGAGGCCGCCAGCCAGGCGAAAAGCGAGTTCTTGGCCAATATGAGCCATGAAATTCGTACGCCCTTAAATGGCGTTCTCGGTATGAGTGAACTTCTCCTCGACACACCCCTCTCCGCGGAGCAATCCGAGTATCTCACCATGCTGAAGTTATCCACGGACACCTTGCTCACCTTGGTGAACGACATCCTGGATTTCTCCAAGATCGAGGGCCGGAAGATAATCTTGGATGCAATCGAGTTCAAACTGCCTGAGAGCCTTGGCGATACTTTGAAATCACTCGCCGTCCGTGCCTCCCAGAAGGGGCTGGAGGTGGCTTATTCCCTTTCGCCCCAGGTGCCCGAGTACTTGATTGGGGATCCTGGCAGGCTTCGTCAAATCATCCTCAACCTGGTGGGAAACGCCATTAAATTCACGGAAAAAGGTGAGGTGGTGGTCCGGGTTGAGGTGGATTCTCAGAGCGAAGACACTGCGGCGCTGCACTTTTCTGTTCGCGATACCGGGATTGGAATCCCACCCGATAAGCGACAGATCATTTTTGGCCCCTTTGAGCAGGCAGACGCCTCATCGACTCGCCGGTACGGGGGCACCGGGCTGGGCTTGGCAATCACTTCGCACTTGGTAAATTTGATGGGAGGGCGAATCTGGGTGGAAAGCGCTCCGGGCCAAGGCAGCGATTTCCACTTTACCGGGCGGTTCGGTTTGGGTCGCAGGCCTGGCGCCGCGCGTTGGGCGGAATTTCCCCGGCTCAGAAACCTTCCGGCCTTGGTGGTGGACGATAACTCAACCAACCGTCACATCCTTGTGGAGGTGTTGAGGTGCTGGAAGATGGTACCCTCGGAGGCAGATGGAGGGCGGCGCGCGCTGGCGCTTCTGGAGCAAAGCAAGCGAGCCCGAAACCCCTATGCGGTTATCCTGCTCGATTCGCAAATGCCGGACATGGAAGGATTCACCGTGGCCGAATTCGTCAAGCGCGATCCGGAGCTTGCCGGCGCGGTAATCCTGCTCCTGACGTCGGGAGGCCAGCCTGGAGACGCGGCACGCTGCCGGCAGTTGGGCATCTCGGCCTATCTGACGAAGCCGGTGAAGCAGTCTGAGCTCTTAGAGGCAGTTCTCTTGGCATTGGGTGCCCCTTCTGGACACTCCCCCCAGCCGCTCGTCACCCGCCATTTCCTGCAGGAAGAGCGGATGAAGCTGCACATTTTGCTGGCTGAAGACAACCCCGTAAACCAGGCGTTGGTCATGCGTGTTCTGGAAAAGCGCGGGCACACGGTCGAGGTAGTGGGAAACGGAAAGAAGGCGTTGGAATTTTTGGAAGGAGCCGCCCCAACCCGGTTCGACTTGATCCTGATGGACATGCTTATGCCCGAGATGAATGGAGAGGAGTGCGTCGCTCGAATCCGGGCGAAAGAGAAGGGCTCCACATCCCGGATTCCTATTATCGCCTTGACGGCCCATGCGATGAATGGGGACCGTGAGCGTTTCCTGGCAATCGGCGTGGATGGGTACCTCCCTAAACCCGTCCGGGCACAGCAACTCCTTGAGACCATTGAGGGGCTCCTCCCCATACCTGCCGGGCCCGTGGCCAGCCATCCTCCTGACAACCGCCGGGAAAATGTGCTCGACCGGCATCAAGTGTTGGCACGTTTCGGACGGGACAAGTTGTTGCTAGGGAATCTGATTAGCGCCTACTTTGATGATTACCCCAAGTTGATTGCGGCCGCTCGGGACGCCGCGGCACGCCAAGATCGGGTTGAGTTGCAGCGTGCCATTCAAGTTTTGGGCAACAATCTCGCGCTTTTTTCGGCGCGGGCGGCATGTCAAGCCGCGGATCTGGCAGAACTGGCTGGGCGTGCCCAGAGTCTGGAGCATGTCGGTGAGGCTTTGGCGCATCTGGAAGAGGAGTTGGAGCGCCTTCAGCCGGCCCTGGCAAATCTCGGAAAAGAGGTAACCCCGTGAAAGTTCTCATCGCTGAAGATGACTCCATTTCCCGCCGTATGCTGGAGGCGTTCCTGGTGAAATGGGGTTTCGAGGTTATGGTGGCCAAGGAGGGAGAAGCGGCTTGGGGAATCTTGCAAGGGAACGACGCTCCCCGGCTGGCCGTCCTCGATTGGATGATGCCGGGCCGAGACGGCATCGACATCTGCCGGAGCATCCGGCAGCGGAAGGGTCGGCCTTACATCTACATCCTTCTGCTGACGGCCCGAGGCCAGAAGCAAGACATGGTGGAAGGGCTGGAGGCGGGTGCCGACGACTATGTTACCAAGCCTTTCGATCCTTGCGAACTGCGGGCCCGCCTTCGGGCTGGCCGGCGCATCGTGGAGCTTCAGGAACAACTCCTTCAGGCGCGTGAGGCCTTGCGCGACCAAGCCAGCCGCGACCCCCTCACGGACCTTTGGAACCATGGAACCATTCTCGCCATCTTGCGGAAGGAAGTTGCCCGCGCTTTCCGCACCCAAGGTCCCATTGCCGTTGCCATGGTAGACGTAGATCGATTCAAAGCTATCAACGATACTTACGGCCACCCGGCGGGGGACGCCGTCCTGCGGGAAGCCTCCCGCCGGCTGCGAGGTGCCATGAGAACCTATGATTCCCTGGGCCGTTACGGAGGAGATGAGTTCCTGGCGGTGGTCCCGGGGTGCGACCCGGAAGCAGCCGCCCGCTTTGCCGAGAGCTTTCGCGCCCGCATCGACCGCAAAGCCATAGAAACTCCAGAAGGTCTGATCCCGGTAACCCTTAGCCTGGGCGTGGTGGCGCTCGAAAACCTCAACGATATGAAGTCTGAGGCGCTTGTCCGCGTCGCCGATGCCGCACTTTATCGAGCCAAAATCGCGGGAAGGAACCGCGTGGCGTTGGCTACCGCCCAAGACGTCGAGAATGAGGCGTTAAAGCATCACGAGGATGGAGAGCCGCAGGGTCCTGGCGAGTCTCTCACGGACCTCCCCGCTCTGCACCCACCGATTTGATCAAATGGCGGGCTCAATCGGGTGCAGAGCTCATCAGCGACCAAAGCTACCGAGAAGTGCCCCCTTCGACATTTTGGCCGGCATGAGCCCCTCTTTTCAGGGGGAAAAACCACTTTCATTTCCAACCCAAAAGTTGTACTCTCTGGCCGCTTGGCGCGACTCTTCAATGCTCGCGAAGAACATATAACACAAACCAGTGGCTCGATATGGACCACTTAGAACATTTGGGGATTATCTATACAAGTTTTATGCAGAACCATATATGTGTTTATGAGTAGGATGGAGAAGAACTCATGCAACGGATAGTGTCGCGACTCATGCTGGGTCTCATACTCGTTTGCAGCTTGTTGGCACCCGCAGGTTTTGCCGTGGCGCCCCCGCAGACCGGGAACGCGGCCTTGCCGCAAGTTCAGGCCCAGATTGCCACACTCGAACAGCACGTGGCGGACGCCCGTAGCGCCGGGGATAATGCCTGGATGCTTGTGTGCGCCGCCCTGGTTCTGATGATGACAGGCCCGGGCTTGGCCCTTTTCTATGCCGGATTGGTGCGCAAGAAGAATGTGCTGGCTACCATGATGCAGAGCTTTATTCTTATGGCGGTGGTTACTGTCCTGTGGGCCTTCTTCGGTTACAGCCTCGTCTTCCATGGAGGCAATCGGCTCATCGGGAGCCTCGGTTACCTGTTCCTGCAGGGAGTGGGCGCCGCTCCCGACCCCGACTATGCCGGAACAATTCCCCAGCAAACCTTTATGGTCTATCAACTCATGTTCGCCATCATCACCCCCGCCTTGATCACCGGCGCGTTCGCAGAACGGATGAAATTCAAAGCCATGCTGCTCTTCATGGTGCTCTGGTCCATCATCGTTTATGATCCCATGGCGCACATGGTTTGGGGCAAAGGCGGCCTGTTGAACGCCTCCTTGGGCGGGGCAATTCCCACCCTGGATTTCGCCGGCGGCACGGTGGTGCATGTGACTTCCGGCGTTTCAGCTCTCGTGTGCGCGCTGTATCTGGGGAAACGCCTGGGATTCCCGAAGGAAGCCATTCCCCCGCACAGCGTGGTATTGAGCGTCATCGGCGCTTGTTTGCTCTGGGTGGGATGGTTTGGCTTCAACGCCGGCAGCGCCCTGGCGGCGGGGAGCCTGGCCACCAGTGCTTTCGTGGCCACACACTTCGGCGCGGCCGCGGCGGCGCTCGGTTGGTCCGCAGCGGAGTGGTTTAACAATGGCAAGGTCAGCGTCTTGGGGGCAATCTCCGGCGCCGTCGCCGGTCTTGTGGCCATTACACCCGCTGCCGGTTTCGTGGGACCGATGTCCGCCCTGGCGATCGGCGCCCTCGCAGGGGTGTTTTGCTACCTGATGGTTACGCGCGTCAAAAGCAAGCTCGGTTATGATGATTCGTTGGATGCTTTTGGTGTCCACGGCGCGGGTGGCACGCTGGGCGCGATCCTGACCGGTGTCTTTGCGGCCAAAGCAATCAATCCCATCTTTCGGAACGCGCAGGGGACGGCAACGGCGGTGGGGCTGATCGATGGCCATGCTACTCAAGTGCTCAACCAGTTGGTGGGAGTCGCCATCGCGTGGGGGTTGGGCGTGGTAGGAACGCTCGCGATTCTCAAGGTCGTGGATTGGGCCGTCGGCCTGCGAGTCACAGAGGAGCAGGAAATTCAAGGCCTGGATTTGTCTCAACACGGGGAAGAAGGTTACAATCTAGAGGTATAAGGAAATTCGGCAGACGGCATACGGTAGACAGGGACGAGCCTTGGTGTGGTGGCCCGGTATACCCTATGCTATCTACCGTCTGCTGACTCCATTGAGGATAATTCGCTATGAAAAAAATTGAAGCCATCGTGCAGCCCTCGCGATTCGATGCGGTGAAGAGCGCGCTCCAGGAGGTTGGGGTGGAAGGCATGACGGTCTCCGAGGTGCGCGGCCATGGCAGGCAAAAAGGGCACACCGAAGTCTACCGGGGGAGTGAGTATACCGTGGATCTTCTGCCCAAGATAAAAGTCGAGATGGTGGTTTCTGATGCCCTCAAGGATTCGGCTGTGCAAGCCATTTTGCGGGCGGCCAAAACCGGGAAGATCGGTGACGGCAAGATTTTCGTGACCACCGTGGATGAGGCCATCCGCATTCGCAACGAAGACCGCGGCGAAACCGCATTGTAAACGGGGGGGAGCGTGGTCGGACGAAAGGTTAATGGGTAAAGGATAAAAGCTAAACACCAACACCGTCTTACTCTTTACCCCTTACCCTTGGCAATTTACCCTTACAGCGGGCACGGATAATCCCTTATGTCGTTACCTCCAACGCCCGCCCCTGGCCCCCCCGCCCTTTCGGTCCTGGCGGCTTATTACGCCGCGGAATCCCAGCGAATACAACAAAACTTCGAAGCGACGAATGCGGGGGTCGCCGTTTTAAGTGCACGGTCGGATCTGGTGGACAGCCTCGCGATCCGGCTCTATCAAGAGTTCATCGCGAAAGACCCCAATGATCCCCGTCACCTTTGTTTACTGGCACTGGGGGGTTACGGCAGGCGGGAACTGTTTCCCCATTCGGACATTGACCTGCTCTTTCTGACCGAGGATGGAAGCGCGCAATCCCTGTACCGCGACGCCATCGCCACCCTTCTGCGCATGCTCTGGGACCTGAGAATGCGCGTGGGAAACAGCACCCACACCTTGGCGGAGTGCGGACGTCTCTATCGCGACAACCTGGAATTCAACGTTTCCTTGCTGGACATCCGGTACCTGGCCGGAGACGCGGACCTTTATACCCGCCTTCGTTGCTCGGTTGTCCCCCACATGGTGGCGCGGGACCGCCCAGACCTGGTGCGCAATCTGGTGGAACTGACGGGCCAGCGTCATGCCAAGCACGGCAACACCATTTTCCATCTTGAGCCCAACCTCAAAGATACCCCGGGCTGTCTACGCGACTTTCACGTCTGCCGTTGGCTCGCCCGCATTGAGGAGCTGGAAAAAAACGGAGGGTGGACGCCGCCGGAACAACTTTGGCCAGAGCGGGATCGCCCCGCCGCCCAGCGGGCTTTTGATTTTCTCGCCGACGCTCGTTGCTTCCTTCACTACCATTATGGAAGAGATGATAACCGGTTGAGTTACGACGCCCAGGCGCAAGCCGCGGCCCGTGGCATGGGGGTGGAGCCAGCGGTGGGACTGGCCCCCGCGGATTGGATGCGCACCTATTTCCGGCAAGCGCGGGCGATCGACCAACTGACGGCCCAGCTCATTGATGAATCCGCCCCCGCACGCTCTGCCCTGTACGCACTTTACCAGGACTGGCGGTCGCGCTTGTCGAACGCCGATTTTTCGGTGGTTCGGGGTCGCATCTTTGCCCGGCACCCTTCCGCCTTTGCCAATGATCCTCTCCTCCTTTTGGACCTGTTTGAGATGGTGGCCCGGCACGGGCTCCCGCTGAGCCGCGAAACGGAAAAGCTGGTGGAGTCAAAGGTCGAGTTTGCCGGCACAGAAGCGCTACGTCCGCGGCAACTCTGGCAACATTTTCAACGCATCCTGGTTCAGCCTTACGCCGCTGAGGCGTTGCGCAACATGCACCGCCTGGGCTTGCTTACCCGGCTGTTTCCCGAATTCCGAGCGATTGATTCCCTGGTGATCCGCGACTACTACCATCGGTACACTGTCGATGAGCACTCCTTTATGACCCTGGAAAACCTCCATCGGCTTCTCCGGGAAAAAGCAACGTCTACGCGCCGGGAGATGTCTGAGGTGGAACGGGCTTGGGAAAGAAAATTCGCAGAGATTCTTGCGGAAGTCGAGCAACCGGAACTCCTCTATCTCACCCTGCTCTTTCACGATGTGGGCAAGGGGTTTCCCGAAATTGACGATCACATTAAAGGAAGCCTGCAAGCGCTGGAGCGAATTCAGGCGCGGTTGGAGCTTCCGGAAGATGGCTGGCAAACCGTTCAGTTCCTAATCGCCCGGCACTTGGAGATGTCGGCGGCGTCCCAGCGGCGGGATGTATTTGACCCGGAAACGGTGCGCGACTTTGCCAAGGTCGTGGTCACCTTGGAGCGCCTGAAGATGCTTTGTCTGCTCACTTATGCCGATATCTGCGCCGTCAATCCGGAAGCGATGACGCCGTGGAAGGCCGAACTTCTGTGGCAGCTTTACGCCGCGACTGCCAATTACCTGGCGCGGAGCGTGGATGACGAAAGGTTGCGCATCACCGGGGCATCCTCAGGGGAAATGGCAAGAATTCTCGCCGTGATGGGGACTCCCGCCAGCGCTGAGGACCTGCACTATTTCCTGGAAGGATTCCCGCGGCGCTACACCGCTACGCACACCCCGGAGCAAATCGCCGGGCACCTTGGACTGGCTCGTCGCTTGGCGGCCAAACCGATCGGGGTCGAGCTGCATGCGCGCAACGGTCATTTCGAGCTGACCGTTGTCACCGCCGACAGGCCCTACCTGTTTGCTTCCATCACCGGAACTCTTGCTGCCTGGGGAATGAGCATCGTCAAGGCCGATGCTTTCGCCAATGCCGCCGGCATAATTCTGGACACTTTCAGGTTCATCGATCTTCACCGCACCCTCGAGCTCAATCCTTCGGAAAAAGACCGGTTCAGGAAAAACCTTATCGATGTTCTTAATGGGAAGCTGGAACTGGAAAAACTCCTGAGTGCCAGGGCGCGCGCAGAAGCCGAGTCGCAGCCAAAGGTCGAGATAACGACGCGCGTGCGGTTTGACAGCGAGGGCTCTTCTCACAGCACGCTCCTCGAACTTATCGCTCAGGACCGGCCCGGCCTGCTCTTTGACGTCAGCTCGGTTCTTGCTGATCAGGGTTGCAATATTGAGGTCGCCTTGATTGACACGGAAGGACAACGCGCCATTGACGTATTCTACTTGACTTGCCATGGCGCCAAGCTCGATCCCATGACCCAAGAGGCAGTGGGCAACGCTTTGCGGCAGCGGTTGTGATCGGCGGCTGGCGTTAGGTTCAAGGGGTATAGTAGCGCTGAGCTTTAGCTCAGAACGTGCCGACCTAAAGGCCGGCGCTATACCGGCTTATTCCCCCCATGGAATCGGCCAAAACCGCGGGCAAGCATCAGTGACATGATCAGGATACCAGCACCAAGCGCAAGCATATCCACGGTGTTGTGAAGACTAAAGCTGCCGACGCGGCAGACCAGCAGGTAACCAACCACGAGGTTCAAGAAGCCCCAAAGGACATTGACCGTCGAGGAGGACAAGCCTTCTCCGGGTGGCGACGCGAAGGGGCTCTGGAAAGCGCGCCCCGAAACGCCATTGCCAAGATGGGGCAGCGTATTGGCAAGGAATGCGCCCCCGAAGAAGTACGCCACATAGTGGTACCAGCTCATCGTTGCTCCCTTCTGGCTGTCAAATTCCGAAGAAATATACAGCAATCAGGAGTTTATATGCACCAACGTCACGCGATAGGGGTTTTTACCGGCTTCACTTCGAACAGGCGGCGCGGATGCTCCCGGACGATGCGCTCCAATCCAAACCGGGCTTGCTCCGAACCTTCTTCCTGGAGCTGCTGGAAAGATCGCGTGTTGGTACTGGAGCAGCGGGGACAAGGGTACATCATACGGCCCAGAAAATTCTCACCCGGCGTATTTTGAAAGAAGAGTGAACGCATCGGATCGTGGTTTGTTTGCATTAGACACGCGTGGCAAATGAACCAATGATTCCGGTTGATCCTCTTCAAATAGCCCAGGACACCCATGAAATGTAGTCCCCCCCGCCCTTCTGTGATTATCTTCGGATAGAAGAATGTTTCAAGAGAGGTTCTGGCGTTCTGATGCCGGCGTGATGCCAGGACCGAGATTTACGCGAGAAGCTTTTTTACGACGTTGCCCGAAATATCCGTGAGCCGGAAATCCCGGCCCTGAAATTTATAAGTCAGTTTGGTGTGATCCATACCCATGAGGTTGAGGATGGTGGCGTGCATGTCGTGAATGTCGATGGGGTCCTCGACGACGTTGTAACCCAGTTCGTCAGTCTGTCCGAGAGTGGTGCCGGGCTTGATGCCTCCCCCGGCCAGCCACATCGAGAAGGCGCGTGGGTGGTGATCGCGCCCGAGAAACTTCGATTGGTTACGTGCTTCATTCATGGGCGTGCGCCCAAATTCCCCACCCCATACCACGATTGTGGAATCAAGCAGGCCGCGTTGTTTAAGGTCCTTGACGAGGGCGGCGGACGCTTGGTCAGTTTCCTGGCATAGTCTCGGCAGGCCATGAACAATGTCCTCGTGGGCGGAGGTCCCGTGGGTGTCCCAGCCGCGGTGATAGAGTTGCACAAACCTCACGCCGCGCTCCACCAACCGCCGCGCCAACAGGCAATTGTTGGCAAAGGATTTCTTGCCCGGCTCCGTGCCATACATTTTGTGGATGTGCTCGGGCTCCTGGGAAATGTCCGCCAGGTCCGGAACGCTGGTCTGCATCTTGTACGCCATTTCGTAGGAGGCGACGCGTGTGGCAATTTCCGGATCGTTCGCGGTTTTCAAATTCATCTGATCGAGATCTCTCATCACATCCAGTGATTCGCGGCGCTGTTCGGCTGAAACGCCGTCGGGATTGGTTAGGTAAAGCACCGGGTCGCCCTGGGAGCGGAATTCAACTCCCTGATAAACCGAGGGGAGGAATCCGCTTCCCCAACAGGACTTGCCGCCGTCGGGCTGGTTTTCGCCGGAAAGCAACACCACAAACCCTGGCAGGTCGGAGCACTCACTTCCCAGGCCGTAGGTAAGCCACGAACCCATGCTGGGACGTCCGATAATCTGGAAACCGCAGTTCATGTAGATTTGTGCGGGGGCGTGATTGAATTGTGTGGTGCTGATCGATTTCACAATGGCAATGTCGTCGGCAACTTCCTGCAGGTGGGGTAGAATTTCCGAGATTTCCGCGCCGCATTTGCCGCTCTTGGGGAAGTTGTATGGCGAGCCCAGCAGGCGCGGCACCCCTTTGATAAAGGCGAAGCGCTGCCCTTTCATAAACTCCTGGGGAATGAGTTGGCCGTTGTACTGTTGCAGCTTGGGCTTGTAGTCGAGCATATCCAGGTGCGAAGGCGCCCCCGCCATGAAAAGATAAATAACGCTTTTGGCCTTGGCGGGAAACATGGACGGCTTAGGGGCCAACGGATTAGGCTCGGGCGTGGGCATACTTGGCGGCCCAGCCGCCGCGGCAAAGAGGTCACCACGTAAAAGGAGAGACAGGGCGGTGGCGCCGACGCCGATTCCTGCTTGCTTGAAGAAATACCGGCGCGTAAAGGCTTTTGCCAGCCCTTCCGGGTCGTGCGGAAATCTGTAGGGCATCGATTATTCCTTTGTTATCGCTTCATCCAAATTGAGAAGGACATTTGAAAGCATGGTCCATGCCGCGACCTCCGGCAGGTTTGCTGGCGGTCCGTTGTACCCTTTGGCGACCAAGGCCGCGGCCTTCGCGTCATTTTGGAAATACGCCGCCTCACGGTTGTAATACGTGAGGAGGCGTTCGAGTTCCGGCCGGGTGGGGCGCCGCGTCAAGCAACGGCGGAACCCGTAAGTGGCGCGTGCCGCAGCGTCAGGTCCGCCATCTTGCAGGATCTTGCGGCCCAAGGCCTGCGCCGCGACAAAAAACGCAGGGTCATTGAGCGTCGTCAAGGCTTGGAGCGGCGTGTTGGTGCGCACGCGCCGCACCGTGCAAAACTCACGTGTGGGGGCGTCGAACGTGGTCCAACTGGGGTAAGGTGAGGTGCGCCGGATGAACGTGTAAAGAGAGCGGCGGTAGTGATCCTCCCCCTCGCTCTCCACCCATTTATCATCGTTGTAAGGCCGGTCCCAAATACCCTCGGGTTGGTAAGGGAAAACGCTGGGGCCGCCAATCTTGGGGCTTAGCAAACCGCTCTCCGCCAGCGCGGCGTCGCGGACCATTTCCGCCGGCACGCGGAAGCGGGGGCCCCGCGCCAGCAGCAGGTTGTAGGGATCCTTTTCCTCAAGTTCCGGAGTGGCGTTGGAGGATTGCCGGTAGGTGGCGGAGGTCACGATCAGCCGCAACATTTTCTTCAAGCTCCAGCCGCCGCGCATAAATTCCGTTGCCATCCAATCCAAAAGTAACGGGTGCGTGGGAGGCGCGCCTTGCGTTCCAAAATCTTCGCTGGTCTCCACAATGCCGCGCCCAAACAACTGTTCCCAGTAGCGATTCACCGTGACGCGCGCGGTGAGCGGGTTATTTTCCGATACGAGCCAGTTGGCCAAGCCCAGACGGTTGGGCATTTGATCGTCGGGCATGGGATTGAGGATGAAAGGAACTCCCGCGCACACCTTGTCCCCAAGGCTCAGAAAGGCGCCGCGGATGTGAAGGTTCGTGCAGGACCGCTCGAAGGAATTTTCTTCATCCATAACCAGAGTCGTGGCGATGCCAAGCTTGGAATCCTCGTCCTCGATCGCCTTCTTTTTATCGCGCACCGGCTGTAGCAGCGGGGCAATGGCCCGATACGCGGCGGCGAGATCAGTGGCTTGTTTTTCCGTGCGCTGCGCGGAGGAAAGGTCCAGCACATTGCGAAGGCGCGCGGGCACGCTGACCACAATGCGTGGATCGGCCATGGTCGTGACGGAAATCCGGAAGCGGCCTATTCCACATAGGGAAAACGCCATGTCGTGCTTCATGCGAATGGTCAGAACGGTGCCGCCGGCGAATCCAAAGGGCTTGTCAGGAATAAGAATTCCCCGGCGGACGGTGGTCGATTTGTCGTCGGAGGTCTCAATGCCCCAACCCTTGGGCCGCGGCTTGTCGTTAACGAGGTTGTCGAGACGGTATTGCGACTGAGATTCGTCCGCGGCCGCCTCTTTGAAAACGATTTTCTGGAGGCTCGTGGGCTTTTCCGCGGGAGCAGCTTGCACTTCGAAGTCACTCAAGAAAAAATTCCCGTCAGGGTCGCGCCCCGGCCCCCCCGCCGGCAGGCTGGGGTCACTCATCACTTCCAGGCGCACGCCGGTTATTCCCGTCACGCTTGTGCTGGTCGAGATTTCATAAGAGTCAGCGGCGGGATTCTTTCCGCCCGCCAGAATCGATCCGTCCGGCAGAAGTTTGAGGGTGGCGCCACCCTGCGACGCGTAATGGCTGGGTTGAAGGACGGTCCATTTCGCCTCCGCCGCTTTGATGTCCTGTTCCCACTGCGCTTGGGCGGAAGCCAGGGCTGGAGTGGGTGTGTCCAACACGGCCTGGAGGTTGGCGATTTCCGCGCGCAATTCTTTACTTTTGGCAGTTTGCTCGCGGGTAGGCAGCTCAAGAGTGGCTTCGCGCGCCCACGGACCGTCTGTGGTGCGGTCGACTTTGTACCGCTCACTGGCAAAGAAAGCCAGGAAGCGGTAGTAATCCTTTTGAGTGAAGGGATCAAACTTGTGGTTATGGCATTCGGCGCAAGCCAGGGTGCTCCCCAACCAGACGGTGGCGGTGGTATTTACCCGGTCCACTTGGGCGTACCAGTAGTACTCTTCCGGATCGACGCCACCTTCCATGTTGATCATGGAGTTGCGATTGAAACCGCTGGCGATCAACTGTTCCGTGGCCGGTTGCGGCAGCATATCACCGGCGAGTTGCTCGATGGTGAACTCGCGGAACGACATGTCTTCGTTATAAGCATTGATGACCCAATCGCGGTACTTCCATATTGTCCGCCGATGATCCGCTTCGTAGCCATGCGTGTCGGCGTAGCGCGCCAAGTCGAGCCACGCGGCCGCCCAGCGTTCTCCAAAGTGCGGCGAGGCGAGCAGGCGGTCGATTACCTTCTCATAAGCCTGAGGACTGTGGTCGGCCAGGAACGCATCAACTTCCTCCGGGGTGGGCGGAAGGCCGATCAGATCGAGTGACACGCGGCGGATCAGCATTTCCTTGCTGGCTTCCGGCGAAGGCTTGAGCCCTTCCGATTCCAACCGCGCGAGAACGAAGTTATCAATCGGATTCCGGCACCAAGCGGCGTTTATCACCTTCGGCAGATCTGGCCGCACCGGCTGGATGTAGGCCCAATGTTTTACCGGCTTAGCGGCGGCCATCAGCGCCGCGGAGTCCGGGCCGCGCGCCCCCTGGTCAATCCACTTGCGGATCAGTTCCACGTCTTCAGCGGGGAGTGATGGACCGCCATAAGGCATCTTCGGACGGTCGAGGCCCATGATGCGCCGTACCACCGGGCTCTTCTCGCTGTCGCCGGGAATTACCACGTTGCCATTCGCGCTTCCCTTCAAAATCGCCGCCAGCGAATCCAATCGCAGCCCGTTTTGCTGAAGGTCCGGGCCGTGACATTGGTAGCAACGCGCGGCAAGAATCGGGCGGATCGCCGCGGCGAAAACTCCTGACTCATTCTCTTGCGGATTAGCCGCGACAGGCTTTACTTGCGCCAGCGTCGTTTGCTGGGGAATGTCGAAGGCGTTCTGATCAATCCAGGCACGAATCAATTGGGTTTGATTTGCCGGAAGCGGATCGGCACCCATCGGCATGCGAGCCTCTTCCCCCACCCCCAGCAGTCGCTTTACCAAGGGGCTCTTTTCACTGTCGCCGGGAATGATGACTTTGCCGGATTCGCCCCCCTTCAGCGCGGCAGCCTCGCTATCAAGGCGCAGCGCCCCTTGCGGCTTCTCGCTGCCGTGGCAAGCGATGCAGTTCTTTTGAAAGATGGGGGCGATATCGTGCGCAAAGGTAACCTTGGTACGGGGTTTATGGGGAGTGACCTGGGGTTGTGCGGCGATTAGCCCCGCGCCTATGACCAGAGTCGCGAGAAGAAAGCAGCCGCCGGCCGCCAGCAGCGAAGGCTGGGGTCTGGTGCGCCCGGGTTGTAAAGGAAGATTCATTGACCTGGGACGTTTGCCCGAAGGCTGGTTCTCTTATCTGCGCACACCCGAAAATTTCGTGGAAGCGAAGCCCTACAAACGATATAGAAGTATAACTCCATATTGGGCAAGGATGCAACGAAATCCTTGGGAGCGCAACCGCAACCTTAACCACAGGGTGAAACCTGTTGTTCAGAGTCTTTCCATACCCCAGATATTGGGGTGCCCATGGCAAAAAAGCCAAAACATGCCTGCCCACTTCAATCTCCGTGTTCTTAGCTTGTCAAGTTGTCCGGTTTTCATAGCAAGTGATCTGTCCGGTTTTGGTTTTTCTTCTCCTGCACAAATTTGAGGGCCACCGCCGCCGTCGTCGCTGTGGGAATGTGGGAAT
>JBEKQO010000120.1:0-20762 GCA_049519635.1 Terriglobia bacterium
ATTGCTCCATTTGCGCGCGCTCAGCCGCTTGCAACTCGATCGCCCGACTTGTGTTTGGCATGACCAAGATCATAGCAAACGCCGGAAAGTCTGTAAAGCTATTTATGAGACACTACACTAGCGAGGTCCTCCCAGACCACAACGATAGCCTTTCAAGCAATAAGGCACTCCCCCCCAGCACCCAGGGTTCCGTCAAAGTCGCAGGCGCCAGATACCTCCATAGCTATGAATGCATCACCCGCGAAGAACCCCCCCGCCTTGCGGTCTCCCCTCTCCCCAAGGGAGAGGGCGAGAAATCAGAATCACAGCCCTCTCCCAGGAGAAGGGGTGCCCGACGGAGGAGGGCAGGTGAGGGGTCCCCTTCAACCCCATTAGACTTTGACGGTGCCCTGCCCAGCACCGCCTTGACACGACGGAGGAAGGGGCGCAACATCAGACTATCTGATTCGGAGGTCAGCTTGTCATGACCGGAACCCGCCTTCGTCCGGCCTTATCATTCGTTATCATCATCCTCATAGCGCTCGTGGGCTTGGCGCAGCAGCAATCCGGCAAATTGGGCACTGGCTCGTCGCCTGCGCAAGAAAGCCCCACCGTTGACGTCAAGTCTGCTTCCTCAACTCCCTCGGTCTCACCGGCGTCATCGGCGAAGGAGCAGGAAGAAAGTGCGGTTCTCGCCAAACTGGCGCCCGTGCTTGTGGAGGTGAAACCATGAAAGCCGCTGTTATTCTCGCCCTGCTGGCCGTCTTGACCCTGCCTTTAATGGCCGATTCCCCCAAGGGTACGGTACCCCGCAGCGCGGCGGAGAAGTATACGGCGCACGCCGAGGCCGACGGGGCTGCGCTCGGCGCCACGCTCCTTACATCCAAGGACCTTCACAAGGCCTTCAGCACCGATCTCAGTCACTGCTGCCTGGTTGTTGAGGTGGCCCTCTATCCCCCTAAAGACAAGGCGATCAATATCTCTTCCGATGCGTTCGTCCTGCGCCTCGCCGGCACCGAGGCAGCGGTAAAGGCATCCAGCGCTCGATTGCTCGCGGCACAACTCCAGAAGAAAAACGCAGACTCCGTGGCCGTCACTCCCGTCGCCGAAGTCCACGTGGGCTACGAGTCGGGCACCGACCCGCTGACCGGGCAGCGGGTCCGCGGTGTAGAAGCGGGTGGGGGGGTGGGCGTCGGCGTCGGCCGCGACCCCGCAGCGGCTCCAGCCTCGACCCCTCGCGACCGTGAAGTGATGGAGTTGGAATTGACGGAGAAGGCCCTTCCGGAGAATACGGTGTCGGCTCCCGTCGCCGGCTATCTCTACTTCTCGCTTTCCAAGGACAACAAGAAGGCCGTACACCAGCTTGAGTACATCCTCAATGGCCAAAAGGTGTCGCTGAAACTCGATTAGTCCGCCTAGCTCGCATTTCTCACCACGGATCTGTAACGGCGGGGCTAAACAGGCTGCGGAAAACCCATCAAACTGTCATCCTGAGGAGTCGAAGCCAACGAAGGACTTCTGTATTTGCTTGAAAATTCAAATACAGGGGGCCTTCGCTGCGCTCAGGATGACAGCATTTAAGCGTTTTTCCGCAGCCTGTTTAGCCCGGCCGTTACAGGGCGTTTCTGATTATTTTTGTGTCCCGCGCCCCTCACAGCTTGCAACTGCAAGCTGTGAGGGGCGCGGGACGAAGAGAGGATGGGGCCGCGATTTCGGCGGGGCTGAAGCCCCGCCCTTCCGGCAAGCCCGTCCAAGCGTGGTGAGAAATGCGGGCTAGACGTCCCGGCGCCTTCTAAGACCCGTACTTCTTCATTACGTAGTTGGCCACTTCCGCTTCGAAGGAGGGGTAGTCCATCCGCACCTCGTCTTGCAGCACGGTTCCGAAGTCGGTGGAAGCCATTTGGCGCAACATCCGGCGGATTTCCCCCATGCCAAAAACGTCGCGAAGGTATTCGAGAGCGGCCAACGACTTGGCGTAAGCCAGGGGCACCTGGTCCGCGGGCAAGCCTACAAAAGATCCTTCCATCGAGGAGTAGGCGGGAGTCTTCCCGGCGGCGAAGGCTCGCGCCAACTGGCTTCCCAGGGCGGCGGTGGTGGCGCCTTCCTCAAGCTGCGCCAAACCCTCATTGAACCAGATGGGGCAGCGGCCCAGGGTGATCTGGCGGACAAAGGAATGCGTCAGTTCATGCTTCAGCACGCGCGCCAGGTCCGGGGTCATTGAGGTCAGGCCGGAAACGGGAACTCGAATCTTCCCGTCATTCAGAGCGCCCACCCAGGTGGGGGTCCGGGTGATGTCGCGAAAGTCCTGATTGGGATAGAGAATGACGACGATGGTCTCCGACGGGGAATAATCCAGATCCAGCACCAGGTCCAGAAAGGAGCCGTCCAGGCTGGTCAGAATCCCGCCACTCAGCTTTTCGTTCTGCTGGCCATCGTAGCGAAGCAGGAAATGCTCGCTGCGTAATTCCGAGTAAGAGCCGGAAACATCCCGCTCGCGTTGCGCCCTCGCCACCGCTTGGCGCAGTTGGGGATTATCACCAACGGCGAGCGCCTGGCTCCATTCCGTAATGGCCTGATCGAGATTCTCCATGCCGTAGTAGGCCGAGCCCAAAAGCACACGAAAATCCGGCGAGTGGGGGTAACGGTCCGCCTCCGGCGACAACAGATCAACGGCTTCCAGATAATGCTCCTGCTTCCATAACGAGTAGCCGAGCGCCAGAGTCAGAGCCTGGTCGTGAGGCAGATACTTGAGCGACTCGCGATATTTGACGATGGCCGCCTCCGGGTCACCCTTGCGGGTCAGAAAAAGCGCGGCTGCCTGGAAGCCCTGTTTGAGCTTGCGAAGGTTCTCGGGAGTGGAATTGCGGGCGGCATCGTCTGCCAATTGCGTGAGGTAGGCTTCGTCCACCGCGTCGTCGTGAATGACGCCGGACATTTCAATCGAGGAATCCACGGGTGGTGTGATCGGCAGGGGAACATCACGACTCGGCCGGGGAGCTGACTGCGCCGGCGGCGCGGCCGGGGCATCCGACTTCTCCACGTGATCCACTATGGACTTCGATACCGCGAATTCACCCCCGTCCGCTTCATAGTAAACTTGTTTCTCATCCTCTTTGGTGACTTGGCCAACAATCTGCCGGCCGTTCTTTAGATAGATAACATCCGCAAGCAGCGGGGAGGGAAACAGGAGAAGGGCACACAATAACCCTCGGCCCCACGCAGCTTTCACCTGGAACGCGAAGGGCTTCCGAACTTCGGAGGGCACTGTCATCCTCTAATCATCATACAACAGCGCTCCGGCCTCAGTCGAGTTGGGGACCTAGCCCGGATTTCTGACCACGACTCTGGAAGGGGGGAGCTGAAGCCCGGCCCTCCCAGCATCGTCCAAAGATGGCAAGAAGTCCGGGCTAGGGGCAATACTGTTCACATAAGGGATTTTGAGGAACTTATTCACCAAATTGTTCCCGAGCGCCCCCTCACCCACCGCCTTGCGGTCCCCCCTCTCCCCCAAGGGGGCGAGGGAAGAGGAATACTTAGTTTTGGTGCTGCATGCATGAGACTCTTGGCCCCAAGAAGGAGAGGGTGGTGACCAGTGAGAACCTACCATGGAAGATTTCTGCCCTCTCCCCTTTGGGGGAGAGGGGGAACCGCAAGGCGGTGGGTGAGGGGGTCAAATATTGGGAACCGTCAGCTTAAGTGAACAGTATTGGGGCTAGGGGTCTTTTCGCGGGTGATGCAGTCAGGGCCCCCGGTGGAAAGATTATCCCGGGGGCCAGTGGAACGTGCGGCCTCCCAGCACGTGGACATGCAGGTGGAACACCGATTGCCCTGCCCACGTGCCGTTGTTGACCACGGTGCGATAGCCCTTCGGTTCCAGTCCCCGCTCCCGCGCCAGTTGGGCCGCCAGAAGAAAAAGGTGGCCGAGCAATGCCTCGTCTTCCACGAGGGCCTCCCGCAGCGAGGGGAGATGCTTGCGGGGAAGCACCAGGAGGTGGACCGGCGCTTGCGGGTGAATGTCTTCAATCACTACGGCGCGCTCGTCCTCATGAACGATTTTGGCGGGAATCTTGCGGTCGATGATCCGGCAGAAGAGGCATTCCACGGTTAATTCACCCTGACGACAAAAGTCTGCGACGCCAAATTCGCGGCGCGAATCTTTTCCGCCAATTCCAGCGCCGCGCCCTCGGAACCCTCTTGGCCCACCCGCACGCGGTAGAAGAGGCCGTCGCCGCGGTCGAAACTCACGATAACCACTGGCCCATAGCTCGCCTCAATCAGGGCCTTCAAGCGCTCGGCATTCGCGGGGTCGAGAAAAGCGCCCACCTGCACGGCAAAGACCGCGGGCCCGGAAGTGGCACCGAGGCCCAGGATTTCGAGCTGCACCGGCGCAATGCCGGGCATCCCCATGGCCTGCGCCGCGGCATAGGAGAGATCGATAATGCGGCCCTCCACAAACGGCCCGCGGTCAGTAATCCGCACGTCCACGTCGCGGCCGTTCTCAAGGTTGTGGACGCGCACCTGGGTGCCAAACGGCAAGGTGCGATGCGCCGCCGTCATGTCGTACATATTGTAAACCTCACCGCTTGCCGAGCGGCGACCGTGAAAGGGATGGCCGTACCAGGAGGCAATGCCCTCCTCTCCCTGAACAATGGGCGCGGCCGGAGCCGCCGGGGCGCGCGGCGACGCCGGCACCGTGGCGGGACCCGCCGGCGGGGGAGTGGTGTGAGCAGCAGGAGCAGGCGCTTGGTGGCGATGCAGGCAGCCCGTGGCGCAGAACAGCAATGCCATTGCCGCGCCGATCCGTGCAGCGGGGAAATGCAATCGCACCAGCGGTCCTTCCGTGACGTGACTCAGCACGGCGTCAGGGTTTTGCCTCTTCCTTTTCCAATCGCTCTGCCATTTTGGTCAGGCGCTCGGCGGACTTTCTTAGGAACTCCGCCGCTTCCTTCTTGGTTTCGGGACGGACTTCATCTTTAAAATACTTCCGCAGCTTCTCGAATTCGCCATCTATGGCGCGCCCTGCATCTTGGAAATTCATGACCCTCTCCAATCTTATCGTGGTTATTCTAGCCAAGCTGCGGCCATGCTACAAATGAAATTCCTGAAGGCTGAGAACGTCAGATATAATTTAGCTTTGCGTTCAGAAAAGAAGGCCCGCGAATGTCCCTACGTCCAAAGCTATGGTTCCAATGGCAACGGCTCAGAAAGGTTTTCTCCTCGTCTTTGGGCGCGCAGGAAACCATGCCCAGCAGTACCGTCCGCATGTGCCCGCACTGCCGCGCCCTGATCGATCGTAATGCCAAGATCTGCCCGCTGTGCGGCGAGACTACCGGCCCCGTGCGCGCCCGCGGGGGCACCAGCACGCCCGGCCGCATCATGGGCGTCATCCCGATTCCCACCACGGCCACCTCCGTGATGATCGTTGCCAACCTCGCGCTCTATGTCATCTCCTGGTATATGACGCAGAATACCGAGGCCGCGCAGTTGTACGGAGCGCCCTCCATGGGTGGCATCAGCACCGACGTGCTGGTGCGCCTCGGCGCTAAAGCTCCCTACATCATGGCCGGTCAATGGTGGCGGCTGGTGACGGCCATGTTCCTGCACGCCGGCCTGCTCCACATCGGAATGAACATGTGGTGCCTGGTGGACCTGGGGCCGCAAGTCGAGTCGCTTTTCAGCACCACCAAATTCACGGTGCTCTACTTGGTGACAGGGGTCGCGGGATTCATGCTGAGCTTTTGGTGGCGCCCCGGCGGAGTCTCGGTGGGAGCGTCCGGCGCCATCATGGGTCTTATTGGAATCTTAATCGGCGCAAGCTTTCATCACGGGCATACGGGAAAAGAATACCGCAGCCAGCTCTGGCGCTGGGTGATTTATATCGCGATTTTTGGAATCATTTTTAACGTGGATAACGCCGCGCATCTCGGTGGGTTGGCGAGCGGCCTCGTGCTCGGTTATCTGATTCCGGAGGGTGAACCCGCTACGCGTCCGAGCGAAAACCTTTGGAATGCGCTGGCCGTGCTTTCGGTGTTGGTCATTGGCGCCTCATTTGTATTGATGGCTTTGCAACTGGGGTAAGCAAAGTGCCGACTGACAAGCAAGAACAAACGCTTTTTCCTTGTCATCTATCACTCGTTACTATAGAAGGGTAGCGCGGACCTGTTTTGTAGGTCCGCGGCTTTTCCTTGCCCATAGGGGCGAGCCGCTCATGTTGGTGCAGCCGTGGTGGGCGGGATGAATGGCAGGGCCGCAACCAACGCCGTAACGCCGGAAGCAAGGGTGAGTTTAGCGCCGGGCTCAGAGAACTCGCGGCGCAGGTATGCGAGGGCGATCGTCTTGCCGAGTGTGGGGGACACGCAGGAACTGGTGACCTCCGCCACTTCCCTTCCTTCCACTACGGCTTTCTCGCCAGGCGGGGGCGGTTGTTCGGCATTCACGATCAAACCCATCAGTTTCCAGTTCACATGGCCCCGGCTGCGGGCGCGCTCCACAATTTCCTGCCCGATGTAGCAACCCTTGTTGAAGCTCAGCGCGTTCAAAAGGCCCGCTTCTAGGGGGATCACGTCTTCACCCAATTCCGCCCCGTAGCGCGGAATGCCGGCCTCGATGCGCAGGCTTTCCAGCGCCTCCCAGCCACAGGGAAGCATGTCATAGGTCGGCGCCTGTCCACAGGCTGCGCCCCAGACGGCCTCCATCCCTGCGGGATGCACCCACACTTCGTAGCCTTCCTCCCCGGTGCTCGAGGCGCGAACCACGCGGATGGGAAAGCCCGCATAGTTTGAGGCAAAGTGGTCAAACTCCTGCATTGCCGGCAGGTCGATGTGCAACGTCTTCTCCAGCAGTCCCCGTGCGCGTGGCCCTTGGAACGCCAACGCGTAAAGTTCGAGCGGCTCGACTTCAACCTGGTCGGCAATGATGAAGCGACGGAAACTTTGGATAGCTTTCTCGCGCAAGTCAGCCTCGACATCAACCAGGAAGCAGTCCTCGGCACAATACAAGCGCAAGTCCACCACAATGTGCCCTTGGGCGTTAAGGAGTGTGGCGTACGTGCCTTGGCCCGGTGCGAGCTTCTTCACGTCGTTACTCACCAGCCGCTGGAGCAGGCGCGCGTGGTCGCGGCCCTTCATCCGGAATTTGGCGCGGAAAGAAAAATCGAAAAGCCCCGAGGCCGTGCGCACGGCGCGGTTCTCCGCCGCGGGGTCGGTGAACCGTGCAGGAGCCATCGCGCCGTGATATTCCGCAAGCGTGGCTCCTTGCGAAACGTGATATTCAGCGAGGGGAGAATTGATCATTGGTGATTGGAGAAGTTACAGCCAACAGCCGACAGCTAACAGGTTCTAACTGGGGTCCCTAAGGAACCCTAAGATGACCTTGAGGCCTTTCAGGGCACTGATTGGAGACTGTTAGCTGTCGGCTGTCAACAATCAGCTTCCCTCAGAAAAATCCCAGTTGCAGCTTGGCGGCTTCCGACATCATGTTTTTATCCCAGGTCGGTTCCCACACCACATCCACCTTGACCTTCTTTACCCCGGGGATCACGACAATCTTATCTTCCACCTCGCCGGGAAGCGTGCCGGCGGCAGGACAACCGGGTGAGGTCAAGGTCATCTGGACGTAAACGTCTGCGGTGGGCTCCACCTTCACGTTGTAGATAAGGCCGAGGTCATAGATATTTACGGGGATTTCCGGGTCGTAGACGGTGCGCAATTTCTCAACGATCTTGTCGTTGAGCGCCACGATTTCGGAAACGTTCATGGTGGGTTGCGAATTCGAAGCGCCCGCTAGAATTTGCTCAGCCATTTAAATTCCTCCAGACTACCGATTGCCGATTTTCGATTTCCAGCCGTCCACCGTCACTCGTGAATCGTCCATCTCTTCAATCGCCAATCATCAATCGGCAATCGACAATGGTCTTACTCCGAGCTGGCAACCGCCGGGCTGCCCTCAAGCGCGCTGCGCAGCGTGTGCCAGGCAAGCGACGCGCACTTTACGCGTACGGGGAATTCACAGACGCCGGAAAAAACCGCCAGTTTGCCGAGGGCGGGGCCGGCTGCGGATCTCACCGGTTGGCCTGTCACCAGGCCATGAAATACTTCGAAAATCTCTTCTGCTTCCTTGCGGGTTTTGCCTTTCAACGTCTCCGTCAGGATCGACGCAGATGCCGTGGAGATGGCGCAACCGGAGCCCTGAAAGCTGATGTCCGTAATGCGATCGTCCACAAGGGTAAGATAGATGGTGACCTTGTCGCCGCACAGAGGGTTGTAGCCATTGGCGTGATGGTCGGCATTCTCGATGGAGTGGAAATTCCGCGGCCGCTTGGCGTGATCGAGGATAACCTCTTGATAAAGGTTGCTTAATTCTGACATGGGCTTCTGCCATTCCTTATTAGTGATTAAGTGTCTCGCCGAATCGGGTGATCCGATGATCGGGTGATCGGTTGAACAGAAGGCCAATCGGCGCAGTGCTTCTATTTGTTCACCCGATCATCGGATCACCCGCTCACCCGATCTGCGTCAGGCAAACATCGCCTTGACGTGCTCCAGGCCCGCCGCCAGGGCGTTAATCTCCTGCTTGGTGTTGTAAAAGGCCAGGGAGGCGCGCACCGTGGCGGGCACGCCGAAGCGCTCCATGACCGGCTGTGCGCAGTGATGGCCCGTGCGCACGGCAATGCCTTCCTGATCCAGCACGGTGCCGACATCGTGCGGGTGGATTCCCTCCAGCATGAAAGAGAGAACGCCGGCTTTCTCGCGCGCCGTACCGATCAGGCGCACACCGGGAATCTGGCCAATGGCCTCCGTAGCGTATGTCAGCAACGCATGTTCGTAAGATGAGATATTCTCCATCCCAATGCGCGTGAGGTAGTCAAGCGCGGCGCCCCACCCAATCGCCGCCGCGATGTTGGGCGTTCCGGCCTCAAACTTATTCGGAATGTGATTGTAGATGGTCTTCGCAAAGGTGACGGAAAGAATCATGTCACCGCCGCCCTGATAGGGAGGCATGGATTCGAGCAGGCTGGCCCTGCCATACAAGGCGCCGATGCCCGTCGGTCCGAAAAGCTTGTGGCCCGAAATCGCGTAAAAATCGCAGCCCAGCGCGCGCACGTCGATCTTCATGTGGGGTGCCGCCTGGGCGCCATCGATGAGTACCGGAATGTTCCGCGCATGGGCCATTTCCACAATCTGTTTGACCGGATTGATGGTGCCGAGCGCATTGGAAACGTGGGCGACGCTCACCAAGCGCGTCCGATCGCTGATGAGTTTCTCGAATTCATCCAGAATCAGTTCGCCGCGATCGTTGATGGGGCCGACGCGCAGGTGGCAGCCTTTTTCCTCGCAGAGCATCTGCCAGGGAACAATGTTTGAATGATGTTCCATCGCCGTGATCAGGATTTCGTCGCCGGCGCCGATGTGCTGGCGGCCGTAGGTCTGCGCCACCAGGTTGATGCCCTCCGTCGAACCGCGAACATAGACGATTTCGCGCGACTCAGCAGCGTTCATGAACCTCTGGAGCTTGACCCGCGCATCCTCATAGGCCTGCGTGGAGCGCTCGCTGAGCAGGTAAACGCCACGATGGATATTGGCGCAGTCAACCAGGTAATAGTGCAGCAGGGCGTCGATGACCGCCTGCGGCTTCTGGCTGGTTGCCGCATTGTCAAGATAGACCAGCGGTTTGCCGTGCATCTTTTGCTTGAGAATGGGAAAGTCCTCGCGGATTTTCCGCACATCGAAAGTCCGCGCCTGTAGTTCCACTACCGCCGGACTAACAATCTCTCGCGTTGTGGCCATGAAACCTCCTGCCATGGGTGATTTGCGATTGGTGATTGGTGATTGAAGGCATTGGTGATTTGTGCTTGCTGATTGGTGATTAACGAATTCCAACCGTAAGCACCTTCCACTGTCAACCTCCTCAATCCTCAATCCTCATCAATCACAAATCACAAATCAACAATCACCAATCTTCTCAATCACCAATCGCAAATCGCCAATCGCAAATCACCAATTTCTTCCATCGTCAATTCTTTGCCAGCCGCGCATACAGCCTCTCCGCAAGCTGTTCGCGCAGAGGCTGGAACTTGATGCGCTCCATAACGTCGTTAGCGAAAGCGAACGTGAGCAGTTTTTTCGCCTCTGGCGCGGCAATGCCGCGGGAGCGGAGATAAAAGACCGCCTCGGGATCAATCTGGCCGACCGTGGCGCCGTGCGTGCATCTGACATCGTCGGCGTAGATTTCCAGTTGCGGTTTGGTATTGATGATCGCGTCCTCGGAAAGCAGCAGGTTCTTGTTGCTCTGCTTGGAATCGGTCTTTTGCGCGTCGGGACGGACAATGATCTTGCCGTTGAAGACCCCCTGCGATTTTCCATCCAGGACGCCCTTGTAAACCTCGCGGCTGGAGCAGTGTGCTTTGGCATGGTCGATGATGGTGTGGTTGTCCACGTGCTGCCGCCCGCTGATCACATAGAGGCCGTACAAAAAGGACTCCGCGCCTTCGCCTCCAAGCACCGTCTGGGCTTCCTCGCGCGTAAGCGCGCCGCCCAGTTGGACGGAGTGCGTCGCCACGCTTGAGGAACGCTCCTGGTGTACCTGCACGCGCGCGTAATGGAACGCCGCGTCGCTTTCCTGCTGCACCTTGCTGTAGTCCACCAGGGCGCCTTCACCGGCCACAATTTCCGTGACCGTGTTGGTGAAAGTGGTGTCTTCTTCCAGGCTGAGGAAGGTTTCGATAATGCTTGCCTGGCCGGTGTCACCCACGAGGATCAAATTGCGCGGGTGCGAGACAGTTTCCCGGCCGCCGCCATGGGAAATCTGCAAGATGTGCAACGGTTTCTGGAGCACCGCACCCTTGGGGATTTCAATAAAAGCGCCATCTTCAAAAAACGCGGTATTGAGCGCGACGAAAGCATGGGTCTTCAGGTCCGCGTAGCGCCCCAGATGCCGCTCCAGCAGCGCGCTGTGACTCTTCCAGGCGGAGGCCAGGCTGCCCGCCCTCAGTCCCTTGGGAACTTCCTGCAGCTTCGAGAGTTCCGGAACGTAGCAGCCGTTTAGAAAGGTCAGGCGGCTACAGCCCAAATCAGCCAGCGGCAACCGCTCAATGTTTTGCCGAAGTTCATCCGTCAGCTTCAAGCAGGCCGGCACAAACGGCGCGGAGGCCAGCGCCGAGACGTTCGTGTAGAGCCACTCCTCGTCGTGAGTTGTAGGGAAACCGAGTTCGGCAAAACTCGCGATGGCCGCATGGCGAAGCTTTGACAGCCAGGCCGGCGCATGCTCATTGAGGGCGCTCTCCAAGCGGCTGAAGCTGGCGAGGTAGAGTCCTTCTTGTTCTTTAACAGCAGTCATTAGATTTCTGTTTTCCTTCCTCTGCGCATATCGAATGCCCTAGCCAGCTCGGTTAGGAAGAACAAGTCAAAACGCAAAAGTCAAAACTCAAAAGTGAAAATCCCAACCGGCTTTGACTTTTGCCTTTTGCGTTTTGACTTGTTCTTCCGTCACTGCAAACACATCCAAAAATTGGCCGGGAAAAGCCGCGGACCGACAAAACAGGTCCGCGCTACACTTGCTATCTCTGCACGGCCACACCGGACTCCACCGCCTCGTCCAGCCATCCATAGCCTTTTTCTTCCAGCTCGAAGGCCAGTTCCTTGCCGCCGGACTTGACGATGCGTCCATTGGAGAGCACGTGGACAAAGTCCGGAACGATATAGTTGAGCAGGCGCTGGTAGTGCGTCACCACGATGGTGGCGCGGTCGGGAGCGCGCAGGGCGTTCACACCCGTGGCCACGATTCTGAGCGCATCGATATCCAGGCCGGAGTCGGTCTCATCCAGAATGGAGAGCTTGGGTTCCAGCACTGCCATCTGGAAAATCTCATTGCGCTTTTTTTCACCGCCGGAAAATCCTTCATTCACCGAGCGCGACATCAGGCTCTCGTCCATTTCCAGAAGCTTCATCTTGCCGCGCACGAGGGTGAGGAAGTCCATGGCGTCATATTCATCGAGGCCGCGATGCTTGCGGACGGCGTTGACCGCGGCGCGCAGAAAATAGGTATTCGAGACGCCCGGAATTTCCACGGGGTACTGGAAGGCGAGGAAGATGCCTTCCCGCGCGCGCTCTTCCGGCGACATTTCAAGCAAATCTTTGCCCTCAAACGTCACCTCACCGCCGGTAACCACGTAAAGTTCACGGCCCGCCAGTACCTGCGCCAGCGTGGATTTGCCGGAGCCGTTCGGCCCCATGATGGCGTGCACCTCGCCCGCGTTCACTTGCAAATCAATCCCGCGCAGGATTTCCTTGTCTCCAACCTTGGCTTGCAGATTCTTGATCGTTAGCATTCATTGCTCCATTGTCGAAAGTAGCTATCAGCAGTCAGTGGTGCTTTTGTAGAGGCGCCCTTTAGGGCGGCAGTTTTTTCGTTCCCAAGCTTTCCGGCTAAAGACGAGGGCCGCAAAATGCTGCCCGCCTGAAGGCGGCCTCTACGAAAGCCCTCCCGTATCGCCCTTCATAATTCAGAATTGAATTCACGCTTTTCCCCGCTTCCCGTCGATGCTCAGCCTGCCCGCGCCGCGCACTGACAGGTACAGGAAGAAAAAGCAGTAAAGCACCGCCGGCTCGCCGTGATTCAAGATGGGCCAGAAGCCCCCGGGAAAGTGCATTTTGAAATAGGCCACGGCCATCTCGCCACACAGCACAAAGGCCACCAGCCGGGTGAACAACCCCAAGCCGATCAGAATGCCGCCGCCAAACTCCAGTATTCCCGCCGTCAGCATCCAAGGATTGTGGAGCATGGGATGTCCGCCAAAGGCTCCAAAAAGCTTCATGGCGCCGTGGCAGGCGAACAGGAATGCAAATACGACTCGCGTCAAGGCGAACACGGGGTCTTGGAGTTTGGACATGTTTGATATCCTTTCGCTATTCCCTTTCTCCTGTGGCTCATTCACCAGCCGGCGCATTTTGATTGAGCGCATTCCGGTGTAGGTGCGGTTCGCGAACCGCCCCTACACGTGTTCGAACAGGCTCGCGACTTTGACGGAAAATCCCGGGAGCAGTTCCGGGTCTTCCAAAGTTTCGTCTCCCCGGCGGCGAACGACGCCAGCCAAGCCGTGCACATACACTTCCCGGTGTTCGGGATAAACCAGCCAAACACGGGCTGAACCGGCAGCGAAGAAATCGCTCACCCTTTGATCCATCTCACGCGGGGTGTTGGTGGGCGAAATCACTTCGATCGCCAAGTCCGGCGCGCCCTCTGGCAGTTTATCCAGGGGCAGCGTTCTGCCGCTGCGCACAAAAGCCACATCCGGCACTCGAACTGTATTTCCGAACAAATGGAAGGGCTGCTCTGATATCACAGTCCCTAGCCTGTGCTCTTCAACGAACGCCGACAGGAGGATCAGCAGGCGGTCACGAACGCGGTTGTGGAGAAACATTCCCGGAGACACATTAATTAGTTCCCCTTCCACGAGTTCATAGGAACAATCGAGCGGCTCGGGCAACCGGAGAAATTCCTCAACCGTTAAAAGCATTTTCGTGGCCATGGCATATCCTGGTCAAGCCGGCGCCCCTGCTGCGACCCTCTGAAAGGAGAAGTCGGGAAGCTCGGCGCGTTCCCGCGCGTGTTCAATCGTCATGGCAACCAGGCTGCCCTTCGCGTCAAATTCAATCAGCGTGTTTTCGTCCAAATCCCTGGATTCAGCGACGTCACGATTTTTCAAAACGATGTAAAGCGTATCCGTGTCCTCGAAATATTGGATGGTCATTAAGAGCATCCAAACTTAGCCCGCGAAGCGGGCGAAAGATCGTAGCCCACGGCGTGAGCTGTGGGTTGCGAATCCCCTCGTGACTCCCCAGCCCCGGAGGGGCGAAAGAATTTCAGATCGGTTTCTTTCGCCCCTCCGGGGCTCGGACGACTTGCTCTTAACCTGTTCCCACGGCTTATGCCGTGGGCTACCATCTTGTGCCCGCTACGCGGGCTTTGACCTTTCATAATTCAGAATTCATAATTCTGAATTACCCTACGCTCCCCTCAAGACTCACGCCGAGTAATTTTTGCGCTTCCACGGCGAATTCCATGGGCAGCTCGCGGAACACCTGCTTGCAGAAGCCGTTGACGATAATGCCCACGGCGTCTTCGGTCGAGATCCCACGTTGGCGACAGTAAAATATCTGGTCCTCGCCGATCTTGGAAGTCGAAGCTTCGTGCTCGACGGTCGCCGTGGAATTCTTCACTTCGAGATACGGGAACGTGTGGGCGCCGCACTTGTCGCCAATCAGCAGAGAATCGCACTGCGAATAATTGCGGGCGTTGGCCGCGCCTTTTAGGATGCGAACCGCGCCGCGATAGCTGTTCTGGCCGCGTCCGGCGCTGATGCCCTTCGAGACAATGGTGCTCTTGGTGTTTTTGCCGATGTGGATCATCTTGGTGCCTGTATCGGCTTGTTGGTAATTGTTGACCACCGCGACGGAATAGAACTCACCCACGGAATTGTCGCCCAGGAGGATGCAGCTTGGATACTTCCAGGTGATGGCCGAGCCGGTCTCTACCTGGGTCCAGGAAATCTTGGAATTCACGCCCGCGCACTTGCCGCGCTTGGTCACAAAGTTGTAAATGCCGCCCTTGCCGTTCTTATCGCCCGGATACCAGTTCTGCACGGTGGAATACTTTACGGTGGCATTGTCCAGCGCCACAAGCTCAACCACGGCGGCGTGAAGCTGGTTTTCATCACGCATGGGCGCCGTGCAGCCTTCCAGGTAGCTGACGTAAGCGCCCTCGTCCGCGACAATCAAGGTGCGCTCAAACTGGCCGGTATCCTTGGCGTTGATGCGGAAGTAGGTGGAAAGCTCCATGGGGCAGCGCACACCCTTGGGAACGTAGGCGAACGACCCGTCGCTAAATACCGCCGAATTTAGAGTGGCGTAAAAGTTGTCGGTGTACGGAACCACCGAGCCCAGGTACTTGCGCACCAGTTCGGGATGCTCGTGGACCGCTTCCGAGAAGGAACAGAAAATGATGCCCAGCTCGGCAAGCTTCGCCTTGAATGTGGTGCCCACGGAGACGCTGTCAAACACGGCGTCAACGGCCACACCCGCCAGCAGTTCGCGCTCCTTCAGCGGGATGCCAAGCTTCTCGTAAGTCTTCAGCAACTCGGGGTCGATATCATCAAGGCTCTTCGGTCCTGAGCCTTTCTTTTTGGGGGCGGAGTAGTAGCGGATGGCCTGGTAATCGATGGGGGGGAACTTCACATTCGCCCACGTCGGCTCCTGCATTTTCAGCCAATGGCGATAGGCCCTCAGGCGCCATTCCAGCAACCATTCGGGTTCGCCCTTCTTGGCGGAGATCAAACGAACGACGTCCTCGTTCAACCCCGGCGCAACCGTTTCCTCTTCAATGTCCGTGACGAAACCGTATTTGTATTCCTGTGTCGCCAGAAATTCGACATCGGTTTGCGGTGTAGCCATTAAAATTCCTCCTGATTAATCCCCATACACAAGCACGGCCGACGGGGCCAAATTCAGCACGAGCAGTACGTCCTTTACCAATCAAACCCAAGCCCGAGTAGCCGGCGTAAGATCGTAGCCCGCAGCGTGAGCTGCGGGTTGCGAATCCCAGTGTGACTACCTAGCCCCGGAGGGGCGAAAGAATTTCACCCCGCTTTCATTCGCCCCTCCGGGGCTGGCTACTCTTTTCTGTGCACCATCCCCACGGCTTATGCCGTGGGCTATGATCTTGCGCCCGCTACGCGGGCTTTCCACCTACGCCGCTTCCGTGGAGCCCATCGCGCGCAGGCGCTTTACCGTTTCCACCACGCGGCCGAGGCAGTAATCGATCTCCTCTTGCGTGTTGAAGCGGCCCAGACCGAAACGGAGTGGGGTGTTTGCGACCTCGTCGGAGACGCCGAGTGCCTGCAACACATAAGAGGGCTCGGGAGTCCCGGAGTTGCAAGCTGAGCCCGAAGAAAGCGCAATGTCGTTCAAAGCCGCCATCAAGGTCGCGACATCGATGCCGGGAAAGCTCACGTTTAGATTGTTCGGCAGCCGATGCTCCAGGCTGCCGTTAAGGTGAATGCCCTCGAGCCCCGCAAGTAATCCGTCTTTAAGCCGGTCGCGCAGAGCCGCAAGGCGCCGCGACTCTTCCGGCATCTCCTGGCGGCAAATCTCACACGTCTTGCCCAGACCCACAATCCCCGGCACGTTCAGAGTTCCGGAGCGCAGCCCGCCCTCGTGGCCGCCGCCATCCATGATGGGCGTAAGCTCCACCGGTGTGCCGCGCCGCCGCACGTAGAGCGCGCCCACGCCTTTCGGGGCATACATCTTGTGCCCGGCGATGGAGAGCAGATCGATCTGCATGGCCTCGACGTCGAGCGGAATCTTGCCCGTGGCCTGCGCCGCATCGGTGTGGAACAGCGCACCACGCTCGTGGCACAGCCGGCCGATTTCCGCCAGCGGCTGTAACACTCCAATCTCGTTGTTCGCCGCCATGACGCTGACCAGTAAGGTCTTCTCGGTAATGGCCTGCTTCAGGTCCTCAAGGTCCACCAGACCATCCGGCCGCAAACGCGCATATGTCACGCGGAAGCCTTCCTCCTGCGCGAGCCGCTTGGCGGAATCGAGCACAGCCTTGTGCTCCGTGGCCACGGTGATGATATGGTCGCCGCGATCCCGGTAGCGGTGCGCCACACCCTTGATGGCCATGTTATCGGACTCGCTGGCGCCCGAGGTGAAGACAATTTCCTTGACGCCGGCGTTAATCAGCCTGGCTACCTGTTTACGTGCGTTTTCCACCGCTGTGGCCGCCGCCCATCCAAACTTGTGGTTCCGGCTCGCCGGGTTGCCGAAGCTCTCCGTAAAGAATGGCAGCATCGCTTCCAGGACGCGCGGGTCCACGGGGGTTGTGGCGTGGTAATCGAGGTAAATCGGAAGCTTCACAGCAGGCCTCCCTCGATTTGCACCAAACTTGTCCTTTCGCCCGAGAGACTCGACATGGTGACGGCGCTCAGGGCTTTGACCAACGTCTCATTTACCTTTTGCAGGGGCTCACGGACGGTGCAGCGGGGCATCTGGCCGCATTCGCGCTTGTCGGTGACGCAACTGGTAATGAATAGAGGCCCCTCGATGGCGCGGATCACCTCGAAGGCTGAAATCTCATTGGGGTGGCGCGCCAGCGCGTAGCCGCCATTCGTCCCATGCTGAGACACTAGGAGGCCGTTCTTGACAAGCTTCTGAAGTATCTTGGCGAGCAATTCGGTCGGAATTCCGTAGGTACGGGCGATTTCCTTGGCGCTGCACGCCGCCGACAGCGGTTGCTGGGCTAAATGCTGAACAGCAATCAACCCGTAGTCCGCCTTCTTGGAAAGTTTCAGCATAAGCTATATCCGACAATAAGAGTCGGATATAGAATGCCACTTCGGGAGTACCTTGTCAAGAGTTTCGCAAAGTGGAGAGTGTCTCAGTTTGGAATTCTAGCGGCAGTCTATGACCGCTGTCCCTGAATTCTTAGGAACACCGGTGCTCATAGAGCGCCGGTACAGCAGACTGAGACGTTACCGCGAAGCGAGGCGGGAGTATCGATCGCGGGAGGGGCGTAGATCCCCGGTTGCCTGGGGGGCTTTCCTCCGCCTGTACCAAGATAGTTCGGAACTGTTTAGCAGGCCCCATTATGCAGACCGGCGTAAATTGTAGAGTCGCTCTATAAGCCCTCGCCGGCGGTCATCGGCTGCCGCGACAATATTTCTCATGTCGATAGATATTTATGTTTCCGGCCTGCCGTTCTGCGCTACCACCCTCCCGCCCGGACGAGGGCTTCCACGATTCCAGGATCGAATTGGCGGCCCGCCTCGCGGGTCAGTTCATCCCGGGCAACAGTAGAGGAGAGCTTTTCGCGGTAGGGACGTCTGGACAGCATCGCATCCAAACTGTCGGCAACGGCTAGGACTCTCGCTTCCACAGGGATTTTTGTTCCTTGAAGACCGTGCGGATAACCACCCCCGTCGTACCGTTCATGGTGCGACAGAGCGATGCCTGCCAAATCCGCAGTCGGCAGGAAGGCACCGAGCAATTCGCGGCTAATGAGCGGGTGGATTTGCATCGCGGCACGCTCCGGAGCCGTAAGCGTCCCGGATTTGCGCAGGATCGGCGGCGGAACGGCGATACTGCCAACATCGTGCAGGTATGCCGCACGATAAATCCTCTGGCATTGTTGGTCAGAGCACTTCAGCGCCCGGGCAATCCTCAGGCTGAAGCGTGCCACCTGCTGAGAGTGGTTTTCGTGGCCGGGTGCGAGAGTAAGGGGGGCGACTTTTAGAACGCACCACAGCCTCCGCATAGCCCGGGATAATACGCGCAACTCCGCAAGCATCGCGGGTTTCAGCGCGGGTTGCACTTCTGAATCCTGCCGCGGCATTCGTTCCTCAACCATAATGGAATCATCAATTTGAGACCCTCGGGAGGTGAGATGGCCTCCCCTTCCGCTCCCCCGTAGCGCCATAGCAGTTGCCTCCGCAGCAGGATTATTGCCCTTGAGTGTTGTCAGCCCTAAACTTGACAATTGCTAGTATCGACGGATCTCGCTGGACACTTTAATACTTTTGCAAGAATGATTATGTGGAGATTTTCAACACGAGGCGGGCATGGAAAAGCTACAACCAAACATATCTTGCTAAGGGCTGGGGTTCACCGCGTTGCCTGCTCCTGAATATTTCCGATAGACCCCCTCACCCCTCGCCTTGAGATACCCCCTCCCCCCAAGGGGGCGAGGGCTAATGTCAATATTTAAAAGCCCTCTCCCGGCGCGAGGGGGGGGACCGCAAGGCGGGGGGCCACCACGTTTTACAGGGTGTGGGGGTGAGGATACCGGTCGGGCGAAATTGAGAACTTATGGCTTTAAACCCGCTCAGTGAACAGTATTGGGGCTAGGCGGACACTCGTTTACGTTCGCACCTTCACCCCGGCAAACTCCTCGAGGACGGTGACAACCGCGGCGTAGTCCAGTTCGCCTTTGCCCTGAGCTTTGGCGGTCATGTAGACCTCTTTTACCGCCGCCAGCACCGGCATGGGAACGCCTTGCGCGTAGCCGGCTTCGGCGGCCAATTCCAGGTCTTTATGCATGAGCTTGAGGGGGAAGTAAGGAGTGAAATCGCCCTTGAAGATGAACGGGGCTTTAAAATCGGTAATGCCGGCGCGTGCCATGCTGGACTGGATGATTTCCAGCATCGTCTCCGGCCGCACACCCGCCTTGGTGGCAAGCACAAAGCCTTCGCAGAAGACCTCGACCATGGTTGCCTGGATGGTGTTCTGGGCGAGCTTGGCGGAAAGGCCGAGCCCGTGCAGTCCGCAATAAATGTGCTTTTTCCCCAGCATCTGAAGGATGGGCATGGCGCGGTCAAAGGTCTCGCGGTCGCCGCCGATCATGAACGTCAGTTCGCCTTTTTCTGCGCCATGCTTCGAGCCGGTTACGGCCGCATCGAGCCAACTTGCTCCCTTGCCGGCGGCCAGGCAGGCCATCTTGCGGCTGACCACGGGGCTGATGGTGCTGGAATCGATGACAATCGCCCCGGAGCGCAACGTTTCCAGAATGCCGTCCTTGCCTGTCACTACACTTTCCACGGCGGCCGAATCACTGACGATGATGATAACAATGCTGGCATCACGTACGGCGTCAGCGGGTGAGGCGGCCACGCGCGCGCCCGCCGCCTCAAGGGCAGCGGATTTCCCCAGGGTGCGATTGTAGACTGCCAGCTTATGGGCCGCCTTGGCAAGGTTCAGCGCCATCGGCTGGCCCATAATCCCGAGTCCAATAAATCCGATTGATTCCGGCATGAGTTTCTCCTTAGAAAGAGCTTGATGCTGACAGCTAACAGCCGACAGCTAACAGTGGTCAGCACCCGGCAATTGTAACGCGGACCTGTTCTGTGGGTCCGCGGATCGTCCCCAGTTGACAAGGAAAGGCCGCGGGCCTACAGAACAGGTCCCCGCTACGCCTCTGATAGTTTTACGTCATATACCAGCCGCCATCCACGTTGATCGTTTGCCCGGTGATGTAGCCGTTCCCCGCCAGCATGACGGCCACATCCGCGACTTCCTCGACTTGGCCGAAGCGCCCTACGGGTATCAGGTCCGCCCGCGCGCGAGGGTTCGCCGCCACCATCTGGGTGTAGATCAGCGCCGGGGCGATGGCATTTGCCGTAATGCCTTCGCGCGCCAGGAGGTTCGCGTAGGAGTGCGTTAACCCCAGCATTCCGGCTTTGGACGCAGCATAGTGCGGGCCCACCACCCCGCCAACATGCGCAGCCACCGAGGAAATGTTAATGATCCGCCCCCAGCGGCGCGCGCGCATTCCCGGCACCACCTGCTGCGTGACCAGGAAGGCGGACTTGAGATTCACCGTAATGAGTTCATCCCAGTCGCTTTCCCGGATCTCCTCCAACGGCTGCGGACGCGCGATCCCGGAATTGTTCACCAGGATTTCAATGGGTCCCAGACCCGCCTCTACCGTTTTCACCAGGCGCGCAACCTCGGCGGATTTGGAGACATCCGCCTGCACGGCGAGCGCCCGCCGTCCCGAGTGCCGGATGAATGCGCATGCCTCCTCGGCCTCCGTCTGATGCTGAAAGTAATTGACGGCCACATCCACGCCGGCTTTGGCAAAAGCTTCGGCGATGGCCCGGCCAATCCCCACGCTCGCGCCGGTCACGAGGGCAACTTTTCCAGTGAGGTTTTCCATGGTGACGGTCCCAAGCAGGAGTAGCGCGGAGCTGTTTTGTAGGTCCGCGGCTCGTCCCCAATTGGCACGGAAAAGCC
>JBEKQO010000121.1:0-22061 GCA_049519635.1 Terriglobia bacterium
TCCCAGCAACAACTAGAACAAAAGGCAAATACCAGGAGAGACCAAGAACAAGAAAACTAAGACTCAAAAAGGGGACACTTCTATCCGGGTAAGCATGGGGACATTTCTAATTGGGCTTGACATCGTCCTTCTCTCGTCATTGACAACCTAGGGTGCCTGTGTTAACTACAAACAAGGAAGGATTTTCAACCGCATATGGGCGCCGAAGAACTTCAATCCGCGTGGGAGCTGCTCAAGGAGGCGTATCAATACCAAATGGGCGGGGATTACGACATGGCGGTCGAACTTTACAAACGCTCGCTGGACCTTCATCCCACGGCGGAGGCCTTTACGTTTCTGGGATGGACCTACCGCTTCCAGGGAAAAATTGACGATGCCATTGCGGAATGCAAAAAAGCCATCCAGATCGACCCGGAGTTTGGCAATCCCTACAACGACATCGGCGCGTATCTGATCGAAAAAGGCGAATACGACGAGGCCATTCCGTGGCTTGAGCGCTCACTACAATCCCGGCGCTACGAGTCATACCATTATCCCCATTACAATCTGGGGCGTGTTTATACCGCCAAGGAATTGTATGGCAAAGCGCGCTACCACTTCGAGCAAGCCCTGAAACTCTCCCCGGACTACGCTCTGGCGAAGGATGGCCTAGCCAAAGTCCGGCACAAACTTCAATAGCGGGTTCCAACCACCACCAGACTTTCCCTGTATTCATCCTCGCACCTAAGCCGGTATGCTATCATGGCGCGTTAAAATCACCATAAATTGCCGTTGGGAGTTTGAACATGCCTAAAGCGGAGCTGCAATATCTCACCGATGAGCTCGAAAAACTGCGCGAACAGAAGCTCTATCAAAAGTTGCGCGTACTGGAAACCGAGCAGCTTCCCATCTCGCGTTTCGACGGCCATGAAGTCATCAACCTTTCTTCCAACAATTATCTGGGATTGACGACTCACCCAAGACTTCGGCAGCGCGCCTTGGAGGCCACGGAAAAATGGGGAGTGGGCTCGGGCGCCGTGAGGACCATCGCCGGCACCATGTCAATCCACATGGCCCTGGAAGAAAAGATCGCGCGCTTCAAGCAGGTGGAAGCGTCCGTGGTGTTCCAATCCGGTTTCACGGCCAATGCCGGGACGGTCTCCGCCATTCTCGGGCGCGAGGATGTGATCATTTCCGACGCCCTCAATCACGCTTCCATCATCGACGGCTGCCGGCTTTCGCGCGCGGAAATCAAAGTTTTCCCGCACAAGGATACGGAGGCTTGCGAGAGGATTCTGAAGGAAATCGCTAGCCGCAAATGCCACAAGCTTTTGATCACCGACGGGGTGTTTTCCATGGAAGGCGACATCGCCCCGCTGCCCCAGCTTGTGGAATTGGCCGAAAAGTACGGCTGCATCATGATGATTGACGACGCGCACTCTTCCGGCGTGCTCGGCCGGAACGGACGCGGCACGGTGGACCACTTCAACCTGCACGGTCGCGTGGACATTCAAGTGGGCACTCTCTCCAAGGCCATCGGCGCGTTGGGCGGCTACGTGTGCGCCTCGCGCGACACCATCGAGTTCCTCTACCATCGGGCGCGCCCGTTCCTGTTCTCCACGTCCCACCCGCCGGCTGTCGCGGCCACTTGCCTGGCGGCCTTCGAAGTCCTGGAAGCGGAACCCCAACTCATTGAGCAGCTCTGGGCGAACACGAAATTCCTTAAAGCAGGTCTGAAGAATCTGGGCTTCAATACCGGCATGAGCGAAACGCCCATCACTCCCATCATTGTGGGAGACGCGGCTTTGGCCCACGAATTCTCCCGCCAGCTTTTCGCCGCCGGATTGTTCGCGCAGGGCATCGGCTTTCCTACCGTGCCGCAAGGCCAGGCGCGTATTCGCACCATCGTCACCGCCACCCACACCCAGGAGGAATTGACGCGGGCGCTTGGGATGCTTGCCGAAGTGGGGAGAAAATTGAGTATTATCGAGTAGAAAGCACAGTTGGGTTGAAAACAGCGCGATAACAGCCATTTCTTTCTACAGCATTTTGTTTTCGCCTCGATTATCCAGAAACCCTTGTACCTTCGGCCAATAATGCGGCGCGATCACAGCACAATTTGTTACTCTCGCCTGTTTTTTTATGCACTCGTCGAACCATTGTTCATTTTTAGCATCTTTTTGTATAGCCCCCCCTTGACCTTCCTCCGCCTAATTTCCCTATTTTTAATAATTTGATCCTTTGCTTCCCAGCGAGTATCTCCCAATTCTGGTTCTTTACTGTGGTGTACTCTTGTGCTACAGTTCGAAAAGGGAATAGGGCCAATCGCTAGATAACTGTAATCAGAAGCGCGTCAGGAATGGAGGGACGTCCATGGGGTCAACTGATCAGACACGCCAACCTTTAGGCAGCTTTGATGAGTGGGAAGACTTCCTCAAGCAGCGGTATCCTGGGACGCCTTCAGACACCGGAAAGGTGGCGTCGGCGGGCACGGACCCCGGCAAGAAGCCGGAGGAGTTCCGTGACCACGGCGCCGAAGCACGCGCCTCGGTGAAAGAGTTCTATCGCCTTAACCACACATTCCAGACGCGCGAATTCGTCCTCGCCAAAAAGCGTGAGTTCGCCAATCGGGAAAGGACGCGGATGGGGATTTGGGAGGCCATGGAGTACCTCAACACCCTCGTTGACGACAGTGATCCGGACACCGACCTCCCGCAGATCGAGCACCTGCTCCAGACCGCCGAGGCCTGCCGCCAAGATGGGCAGCCGCGCTGGTTCATCCTCACCGGCCTGGTCCATGACCTGGGGAAGATCCTGTGCCTCTGGGGCGAGCCGCAATGGGCCGTGGTCGGCGACACATTTCCGGTGGGCTGCGCCTACTCTCCCAAGATCGTGTTCCCCGAATACTTCGCCTCAAACCCGGATTCGTCCGTGCCCGAGTATCAAACCAAGCTGGGCATTTACCAGGAGCAATGCGGACTGGACAAGGTGGACATGTCGTGGGGCCACGATGAGTATATGTACCACGTCGCGAAGGATTACCTGCCGGAGGAAGCCCGCTACATGATTCGCTATCACTCCTTCTACCCCGCCCACCAGGAGGGCGAGTACAAGTACCTGATGAGCGAGCACGACAAGACCATGTTCAAGTGGGTGTACGAGTTTCAGAATTACGATCTGTACTCGAAGAGCGCGGAGCGGCCGAATCTCCAGGAAATCCGCCCCTATTATGAGCAACTGATCGCCGAGTACTTCCCGCCCCAGATTGCGTGGTAGGGATCAGCGAAATCAGAACCACCGGCTCATGATGACTTTCTGCTCGGTGTAAAACGCTACGGCGTCTTTGCCGTGGGCGTGCAGGTCTCCGAAGAAGGAATTCTTCCATCCGGCGAAGGGGAAGAAGGCCATGGGGGCTGCGACTCCGACGTTGATTCCTACCATGCCCACTTCAACTTTTGACGAGTACTCGCGCGCGGACTTGCCGTTGCTGGTGAAAATTGACGTGGCGTTGCCATAGGGCGAACGGTTCACTAATTTGATGGCCTCGTCCAGCGTCTTGACCCGAATTACGGAGAGCACGGGTCCGAAAATCTCCTCTCTGGCGATGGTCATGTTAGGCGTGACATTGTCGAATATGGTGGGCCCGAGGAAAAATCCACCGCTTGCAGACTTGTAGCGGCGCCCGTCGCACAACGGCGTGGCGCCTTCGGCGATGCCTTTTTCGATATAGCCCGCCACGCGCTTGCAGTGGTCGGAGGTCACCAGCGGCCCCATCTCGATTCCCGCCTGCGACCCGTCTCCCACCGCCAGCGCCTCTGTGCGTTTGGCCAGCAAATCGAGCAGCGGCCCGGCAGCCTCGCCCACCGCCACCAGCACGCTGCCCGCCAGGCATCGCTCACCCGCGGCGCCAAAGGCCGAGCCGATGATGGCCTCCACGGTCTTGGGCATATCGGCGTCGGGCATTACCACCAGGTGATTCTTCGCCCCGCCCAGCGCCTGCACGCGTTTCCCTTCCGCCGCCGAAGTGGAGTAAACGTATTTGGCCACCGGCGTCGAACCCACAAACGAAACCGCGCGTACCAGGGGATGGTGCAACAGCGCGTCCACCGTTTCCCTACCGCCGTGGACGAGGTTCAGGACGCCCGCTGGCAAACCGGCCTCCGCCAGCAATTCAACGATGCGCGTTGGCGTGAGTGGAACCTTTTCCGACGGCTTCAGCACAAAGGTGTTACCGCAGGCGATCGCGAACGGGTACATCCACATCGGCACCATCGCGGGAAAATTGAACGGCGTAATGCCGACACACACGCCCACAGGCTGCCGAATCGTCTTGCAGTCGATTTCCCGCGCCACATCGTTCAGCGAATCGCCCATCATCAGGCTGGGCATGCCGCAGGCCACTTCCACCATCTGGATGGCGCGGCGAACTTCCATCTTGGAATCCTCGGCGGTCTTGCCGTTTTCGCGGGTGAGGATGCCCGCCACCTCCACCGCGTGCTCGTCCAGCAGCGCTTTAAAACGGTAGAGCACCTGGACGCGGTCCACCACGGGCACGTCGCGCCATTTCAGAAACGCCTCGTGCGCGGTGCGAACGGCGCGGTCCACGTCAGCCTCGCTGGCATAGGGCACCTCCGCCAGAACGGCCCCGGTGGCGGGATTCGTGATCGGCAGCGTCTTGTGGCCCTGCGGCCTTTCCCACGCTCCATTGATATAAAAACCGACCAAAGCAACCGCAGATTCGGTAGTAATCATATTCTTTCCCTCCCCTACGGGCATCGTATTAACCTCACGCGCTCACTCAATGCCCGAAAAAGCGTTTCACACAGAGATCACAGAGCAGAACGTACAGAGGACACAGAGAGAGCCTGGAATGCGCTGGCAACTTCTCTGTGCCCTCCGTGTCCAGGTTTCCAAAAACTCCCTTGATACGTGACTCTGTGAACTCTGTGTGAACCGCTCTAAGTTTTTCCTTCGCCTCCCGCGTCCCCACTGACTCCTGGCTCCTGACTCCTTACTTCCACGCCCCTCCACGCGCTGCGCGTTTCAGATATTGCCCGCGGCCCGGCTTGCCGAAGAACTGGCCGTTGTCCACAATCACTTCCCCACGCGAAATCACGGTGCGGGCATTGCCTTTAATTTCGAAACCCTCAAACATCGAATAATCCACACGCATGTGATGCGTTTTGGCGCTGAGCGTGTGCATCGCTTCGGGATCCCAAATCACCACGTCGGCGTCGCTGTTGACCGCGATTTCGCCCTTGCGCGGGTACATGCCAAAAATTCGCGCGGGCGTGGTGGATGTGATTTCCACAAAACGATTGAGAGTGATTTTTCCCGCATTCACGCCGTGGTGATAAATCAGTTGCAGTCGATTCTCGATGCCGGGGCCGCCGTTGGGAATCTTGGTGAAATCATCCTTGCCCAGTATTTTTTGGTCGGCGAAGCAGAACGGGCAATGGTCGGTGGAAACCACTTGCAAATGATCGTGCTTGAGTCCCTCCCAGAGTTTGGGTTGATGCTCCTTGGGCCGCAGCGGCGGAGTGAAGACGTACTTGGCGCCTTCGAAGCCCGGGCGCGCCAGTTCGTCAATGGAAAGCAGCAGGTACTGCGGGCAGGTTTCAGCAAAAGCGGGCACGCCGCGGTCGCGCGCCTCGCGAACTTCGTTCAAGGCGTCCTCGGAAGTAAGGTGAACAATGTAAACCGGCACGCCTGCGATTTCCGCCAAGGCAATGGAGCGGTGTACAGCCTCGGCCTCAGCTTTCACCGGCCGCGTGAGCGCATGGTAAATGGGCGCGGTTTTGCCCTCGGCCAGCGCGCGCGCCACAATCACGTCAATCACGCTGCCGTTTTCGGCGTGCATGCAGATCAGAGCGCCGTTTTTGGCGGTCTGCGAAAGGGCTTTGAAAATCGTGCCGTCATCCACCATCAGCACGTTGGGGTAGGCCATGAACAGCTTGAAGCTGGCCACGCCTTCGCGCACCATGTCGTCCATATCTTCCAGGCCGGCGCCCGCCAGGTCGGTAACAATCATGTGCAAGCCGTAGTCGATGGTGGCGCGACCCTCGGCCTTTTTCATCCAGGTGTCGAGCGCGTCGCGCATGCGGGTGCCGCGCGCCTGGATGGCGAAATCGACGATGGAGGTGGTGCCGCCGAACGCCGCGGCGCGCGTGCCCGTCTCGAAATCGTCGCTTGACATGGTGCCGCCAAAGGGCATATCGAGGTGCGTGTGGGCATCGACGCCGCCGGGAATAACGTACGTACCCGTGGCGTCGATCAACCGGGCGTCAGAGCCCGCAACCAGGCCGGGGCCGACCTGGCTGATGCGTTCACCCTCAATCAGCACGTCGGCCTTGCGGGTTTCCTGTGCGGTAACAACCGTGCCATTCTGAATCAATGTGCTCATGGAATTACTCTATCCAGTTCCCGCGAAGCGGGAAAACGTGAGTAGCCGCAGGTGAAACCTACGGACAGAACGAAGGAGATTACCACGGCCCTGAAGGGGCCGAACGTCCGCCTGAATCACAAAATATACCTTTCATCGAATTCAATTCCTGCCTCGACCAACAGTTTGCGGTACTCCTCCGCAAAGGTCGTGCGCCGGTGATGTTCTGCCTGCCCCTTGATGTATTCAATCAAGGCGTCAACCTCTCCTTTAGAATGCGTAAAGGCGCCATACCCATCCTGCCAGTGCGAGAAGGAATGAAATACGGATTTTTCCTTTATCCATAGGGACGAACTCGCTTTTATATTCTTTACGAGGTCCGCCAGGCTGACGCTTGCATGAAGGCTCGTAAGGATATGAACATGATCCTCGGTTCCATTTATGCGGTAGAGGTGGCTTTCATAGTTTTTCGCGATGCCCCAGATATAGCGGAAAAGATCCTCGCGGCGGTTAACCTTGAGCACCGGCACGCGGTCTTTAGTTGAAAAGACGATGTGATAGTAAATCTGTGTATGCGTCGACATGCGGCAGTTCCCCAGCGGCCAAGCCCATTGTGGTTGGCACAATTTATTGTGCGGCCCCCTCAGGGCCGGGGCACTTGTTTGCGGCGCTTCCCGTGGGTTGCACCCACGGCTACTCACGTTTCTCCCCTTCGGGGAGCAGAGGCGCCATGGCGTATCTCGCATTCCGCGTCCCGAATTCTAAAACCCGAACCCCTAATCGCGCGTCCCTTGTTCACCCGATGGCTCGATGACCCGATTACCTGCTCGCGGTGCGCTGTGCCCAAGACTGAAACGGCCGACCGGTTTCAACCTTTTCCATGGTGATGGAACCTGGAGCCGGGCACACCAGCCAGCACAGGTTGCAGCCCACGCATTCGTCCTCATCCACATGTGGGATTCTCTCCGGTGGGGTTTTGCCGTCCGGCCCAGCATGCGAATCGAGTTTGGCGATGGGCGTTACGGCGATGCGGGCGCGGGTGGCCGCCTCCGCCGCTTCCGGCTTCGCGTAACCGTCGCGGTGGATGCACTGGTGCGCGCCATCCCAGCAGGCGATGTAGCAGAGGTCGCAACCAATGCATTTCTCGGGATGAATGCGCGCCACGATGCGGTGATTCAAATCCAGGTGCTTCCACTCCGTCACCCGCGGCACCGAGAGGCCGCGGAAACTCGCGAGGGTGGCGAAGCCTTTCTCATCCATCCAATTCGAGAGGCCGTCGATCATGTCCTCCACGATGCGATAGCCGTAGTGCATGGCGGCGGTGCATACTTGCACGGTGCCGCAGCCCAGCAGGAAGAACTCGGCGGCTTCCCGCCACCCTGCGATGCCGCCGATGCCGGAGATGGGAATTCCCACTTCCGGGTCGGAAGCAATCTGCTGCACCAGGTGCAGGGCGATGGGCTTCACCGCCGGCCCGCAGTAGCCGCCATGGGAGGAATAACCGCCAACGTCCGGCCGCGGCGTGAGGGTGTCAAGATCGATGCCGGTAATGGAATTGATGGTGTTGATGGCGGAAAGTCCATCCGCGCCGCCCCGCTTGGCGGCCCGCGCCACCGTGCGGATGTCAGTAACATTGGGTGTGAGCTTTACCAGCACCGGCGTACGCGCCGCTTCTTTCACCCATTCGGTAATCATGCAGGCGTAATCGGGTACCTGGCCGACCGCCGAGCCCATGCCGCGCTCGCTCATGCCATGGGGGCAGCCGAAATTCAGTTCCAGGCCGTCAGCGCCGGCGTCTTCCGCGCGTTTCACCATGTCGTGCCAGGTTTCGCGCTTGGATTCCACCATCAGCGAGGCAATAACGGCGTGTTGCGGGTAGCGCTTTTTCACTTCTGCGATCTCGCGCAGGTTCACCTCAATCGGCCGGTCGGAAATAAGCTCGATATTGTTGAACCCCATCATGCGCTGATTATTCCAATCCACCGAGGAGTAGCGCGAGGTGGTATTCACGATGGGTTCACCGATGGTCTTCCACACGGCACCTCCCCACCCCGCGTCGAAGGCGCGCATCACCTGGTCGCCACAGTTGGTGGGCGGGCCGGACGCCAGCCAGAAGGGATTAGGGCAGCGAATGCCGGCGAAGTTGGTAGAAAGATCAGCCATGGTGCGCCTCCAATTGGGCCGCCATGGCGAGGGCGGCGCGCTTGCCATCGGCCACGGCGTCCACCACTTCGCGTCCGCCGTTGACGCAGTCGCCTCCGGCAAAGTAGCGCGGATTGGCGGTGCGGCCCGTGGGTCGGTCAACCACCACCAGGCCGTTCTTCACGGCAATGCCGCGAGTGTTTTCCAGCAGCGCCGCGAGCCTTGCCTGGCCGATGGCGGGAATCACCATGTCGCAAGCGAATTCATATTGCGATTCCGGCACGGGAATGACGAAGCGGCGTCCGCTGTCGTCAGGAGCGCCCAAGCGCGTCTCCACAAATCGCACCGCCGCCGCGCGCCCTTCGAAGCCGATGACCTCCATTGGCTGGGCCAGCCAGTGGAAGCGCACGCCTTCCACTTTGGAGTGGTCATACTCGGACTTGAACGCGGGCATTTCGCGCTCGGAGCGGCGGTAGAAAAGGTGGACCTCATCCGCGCCCAGGCGCCGCGCCGCGTTGGCGGCGTCGATGGCCGTGTTGCCGCCGCCGATCACCACCACGCGCCCGCCCACTTGAAAGTCCGGCGCCGTCTTGTAGCGTTCGATGAAGCGCAGCGCGTCAATCACCCCGAGCAGCGATTCGCCGGGAATGCCCAGATGCTCCATAGTGCCCAAACCCAAGCCGAGAAAAATGAGGGCAAATTCCTTCTCAATTCCATCCAGGCTCACGGCCTCGCCCACCAACGCCTGGCGAAAGTCCACGCCCAGCGAGCGGATCATATCAACTTCGCGCAGGCTGTCTTGCGGGCGGAGTTTATATTCGGCCACGCCGTAAGTATTGAGCCCGCCGGGGAGCGGGCGGTTATCAAATACGGTAACGGCGTAACCCCGGCGGCGCAGTTCCGCCGCGCAGGCAAGTGACGCGGGGCCGCCGCCCACGCAGCCTACCTTCTCCGTGTGGGTAAGGGGAGACGGGGTGCTCCAGGCGGGGTCGGGCTTTTCATAGAACCGGTCCATGGCGAAGCGTTGGAGGCGGCCGATTTCGATGGGCTTGTAGTTTTCGCGCACCATCACGCACGCGCCCTCGCACAGTACATCCACCGGGCATACGCGCGAGCAGCTCAACCCCAGCACGTTGGAGTTCAGAATCGTCAGTGCCGAGCCGCGCAGGTTGCCGGTTGAGATTTTCTTGATGAAGCGCGGCACGTCGATGTGGGTGGGGCAAGCCGCGGTGCACGGGGCGTCATAGCAGAAAAGGCAGCGGCTCGCTTCGATGGCCGCGGCGTGCGCGTCGAGCGCAGGATGCAGCTCCGGAAAGCGGTCGCCACGGGATACGGGATTCGGGATGCGGGACACGGGACTCGCGTCCTTGGAAGTGAACTCTCTTTTACCCATATCAAGCCTTCACCTCAGTGATGCAGGTTCACCTCAAAGTCATTCGTATCGCGCACCACCATGGCCATGCATGCATCACTCACGAAGAGAGCCTCACCCACCGCCTTGCGGTCCCCCCTCTCCCCTGGGAGAGGGCTTTGATTTTAATCTCTATCCCTCTCCCTTGGGGAGAGGGGGGACCGCAAGGCGGTGGGTGAGGGGTCTTGTTCAATCCCCGGGGACATTAACGCAACCGCGCTCAGTGACCAGTGCCGGCCCCTCATAAGCGGAAACCGGGAGCTCGAAAATCGCGGGGAGTTTCGAATTTCGATTTTTGAGCTTCGTCCTTTACCGAGCGCCTAAGCCTTTACCAGAGGTCCGTACATTTCCGGACGCCGGTCACGGTAGAATTGCCAGGTCTTGCGCACTTCCCCAATCATGTCCAGGTCGAGGTCGGCGGTCAGCACCTCATCACGGTCGCGGGAGGCCTGCGCGATGATGCGGCCGCGCGGATCGCAGAAGTAGCTTGAGCCGTAGAACTCGCCGATGTTCCACGGAGCCTCAATTCCCACGCGGTTGATGGCGCCAATGAAGTAGCCATTGGCAACGGCGTGCGCGGGTTGCTCCAACTTCCACAAATATTCACTCAAGCCTGCCACGGTGGCGGAGGGATTGAAAACGATTTCCGCCCCGTTCAGTCCTAACGCCCGCGCCCCTTCGGGGAAATGGCGGTCATAGCAGATGTAAACGCCAATCTTGGCGAAGCCCAGGTCGAACACCGGGAAACCCAGGTTTCCGGGGCGGAAATAGAATTTCTCCCAAAAACCCGGAGCGACGTGGGGAATGTGCGTCTTGCGGTACTTGCCGAGATAGGTTCCGTCGTTGTGAATCACTGCCGCGGTATTGTAGTAAACGCCTTCCTGCTCGCGTTCGTAAATGGGGATGATCAGCGCCAGGTGATGGCTCCGCGCTTGCTCCTGCATCAGGCGAATGGTGGGCCCGTCGGGCACCGGCTCGGTGAAGTCATACCATTTGGTGGTTTGTTCCGCGCAAAAATAAGGACCGTAAAAAATTTCCTGCAAGCAGGCAATCTGCGCTCCGGCTTCTGCCGCTTCACGGATATAGCCCAGGTGCTTTTCAATCATGGCCTGCTTGGTAGCTTCGAGCGAGGCCTCGGGAGGCGCCGCGTTGGCAGCCTGGATCAAAGAACAACGAATATGGCGAGCCATAGTTCCTCCAGGAAGTTTTACCGGTATGAGATAAAGGTACCCTTCCGCCCGGAAAGCTTGCGGTGGCGGGTATTATGAAGCGTCTGCTGCGAGGAATCAACCGGATGTGGGGTTTGCGCAGTGCTCCTTCAAAGTCCAAGGGGGTTGGAAAGGACCCCTCACCTGCCCTCCTCCGTCGGGCCCCCTCTCCCCTGGGAGAGGGGGGACCGCAAGGCGGGGGGTGAGGGGTTTCTTCGCGGGTGATGAATTCATGGCCGTGCAGCACTCGGTGCAGGACATCCTGCGGAGTCCTTCCTGCGCAAAAAATATTGCTCAAGGCCGAAGGGAGGCAAAGTAGCATATACTCTCGGGCGCCGGAAGGCCGCGAGGCGATCCCCGGCTCCAGAGCAAAAATCAGATTAGGGGAACGCTCCGTGGTTCCCCAGTCTTATCTTGCAAAAAGCCACAAGGAGCGACACCGATGGGCCTGTTGTTCTGTTTTCTGGGAGCGATTTCCTTCGGCCTTTTAGGGAGTGTGTTGAAGGCCGCGGAGCGAAGGAAGGCAAACGCCGCCGGACTGGTCGTCGCAACCTTTGCCTGGCCCGCCCTGATCATGCTGGTCAAGACCCTGCTTCTCAAGTCAGGCGGTCATATTCCCACCAAGGTGTATGTGATTGCCGTGATCTTTGGAATTTGTGCGGCGGTTGCATCTTTGGCTTTCCAAGTGTCGATTAGCATCGGCAAGGTCACGGTAGGCTGGCTGATGATGAATCTCTCAGCGGGCGTTCCGGTGGTCGTTTCGATTTGGATGTACCGCGAGAAACTGACGCCTCTAAAGATTGTGGCGTTCGGGCTGGTGCTCGTCTCAATCTTTTTCCTGTCTTGGGGTCAAGTGATTGAAAAACGCGCCACCGCCAGCACCCCCGCGAAAGGAGAATGACTTCGCCATGTGGTTCCTGCTGATGCTCGTGATACTTCTCACCAACGGAATGAGCTCCTTCGGTCTCAAGATGATTGCGGGGTGGGGGCTTCCCACTACGGTCAAATACCCCTACTTGACCGCTTGGTACGCCGGCGGCTTAGCGGCGATTGCCCTGCCCATGCTCTTGAAAGGGTTGCGAGTCGGGAAGACGGAACTCCTTTGGGGAGCCGTGGCCGGAATGTTGAGCATCGGAGGGCAAATCGCCATGGCGGTCGCACTGAGTTCAGGTGTCCCAGGACACGTGGTGTTTCCCATCGCCATTGGCGGCTCGATCTTCGTCGTGGCCCTGGCCGGGCGGCTGGTGTTCGGCGAGCGCATGAATACACCCACCGCCCTGGGGGTGGCTTTGGGATTTGCGGCCGTGATTCTACTGGGAGTGAGCTGAAGAACCCATCCAACTCCGCGCCGTAGGGGCAACCCTTGTGGTTGCCCTCGCGCCAATAACGTTCACTTCCTGGGCTTTAGTCAATCAGTTCTCATTTTCACCTGACTGGTCCCCTCACCCACCGCCTTGCGGTCCCCCCTCTCCCCTTGGGAGAGGGCTTTTAAGTCATTGATTTTAGCCCTCGCCCCTTTGGGGGAGAGGGGGGACCGCAAGGCGGTGGGTGAGGGGGTCTCTCGGGAACCAAGAGATGAATAATTTCCTCCAACATCTTAAGTGAACAGTATTGGGGCTCGGGCGGCCACGACGGCCGCCCCTACTTGAACCACGTCGCTTTCACATCCTCGATCACCTCGCGCGCGGCCTGCTCAACCTGCTGTTCCCCCCAGCCAGGGTCAAAGTGGATACGCGGGTCCTGCTCCTCGCGCAGGGTGTGGTCAGGCGTAGGAACGCAATCGAAGGTTTCTCCATCCACAATGGCATAGTCCACATTGGGAAGCTTGCCGGCCGTAGGAAGTTTGGAAAGATCCACCGAGCCCGGCCAAGTCGCTTCGAGCATTGAGGTTTCGTCCGACGCCGCGTGGCCGATCGCTCCGGCCACCAGGGACCGCGGGAATCCCGGGTAGACCCACATGACACGCTTGGGCGCAAAGCCTGTGTTGAATTCCCGGCACAACCGGTCCAATACTCCGCGCTGATTGTCGGCGCCGTGCCCGTTCACAATCAGAACGTAGCGGAAGCGCATGCGGGCGAAAAGGATATGCAGCGTGTCGCGCACCACCGCCGCAAAGACCTCTTCTCGATAATAGGCGCTAGCAACAGAATTCTTGGGGAAATCCATTCCTTCGATAAAGGCATCGCGGCTGAACCCCAGCGACTCCAGCATATTGGGATTGCGCTCGCGCTCCGTCCCGACGAACAGCGGAGGAAAATACGGACATGAGAATTCCCGAGCCAGGCGGCGGGCAAAGGCATGCGCCAGCAGGTTGTCGCAGCCCATGGCCAGGTGCGGCCCGTGCCACTCCAAGGGAGCCAGCGGTAGCAGAACCAAGCCGTTGCGTTCCCGAGCAGCCGCCACCTCATCGGGAAATAGGAAGGCCATGTTCCAGTCCCCTTGCTCAACGGGGCGTTGACTCTCAGGTCTTTTGCTATCCGGCATGTAATTCCTCCTCTTTCATTGTTTGTTACTGATGCCACGCGATCTCGCGGGAAGGCATGGCTAATGTCCCGTTATTTCCTTGATCTTGGTGACGAGGGTGATGGGATCGTAGATGGGCTTTTCCAAATAGGCGTTGGCGCCGGAGGCGGCGAGAAGCCGCTGGCGGTCGCCTTCCATGGCGTGGGCGGTAGCGAGGAGAATGGGCAGCGACTTCCCCTCGGGGATTTGGCGAATCAGTTGTGCGAGTTCCAGGCCATCAATCGGGCGTCCCTGATAGCGGCAGTTACGCAGGGAAACATCCAGGACCATGGCGTCGAAAGCAGAGGTTGCAACCTGCGCCAGGATGGCCTCCACGTCTTCGCTGAAGGAGACTTGGTAACCGCCGGCGCGCTCAAGCGCCAAGCGATAGAACTTGGCCACCAAGGGATTATCTTCCACCACTAGAATGTGAAGCATGATGAGTCCGTTGAGGGGGCGGCGCCGGGCAAGGCCCCCTGCATCTTGGCGCGGGCTCCCGGGCGCCGTGCCGTCCAAAATCCAAGATTTCAGATTCCAGATTGCCACGCCGGCGGCCCGAGCGGGTTCTTCTGCCTATTGCCCACTGCTTTCCCCACCGGCGGGCGCACTTGATGCCGTCGGAGCCGCCAGCTTTGACCCGTGCAGAATTTCTTCCAGCCTCGCCAGGAGCCTCGCTCCCTCCAGGGGCTTTAGCCAGATCTCCGGCGTGATCTGGAGAAGCGCGAGCCGCTCACGAACTTCCGCGGGCTCGTAGCCGGTGACCATAATGCAGTAGGTTTCACGAAGCAATGCACCCGATTGGAGATGCGCCAACAAGTCTGCGCCGTCTCCGAGTTCCGCCCCCGGCCGTTGAGGCAGCGCCAAATCTACGACGACGACCTGCGGTCGAAAGCGGCGCGCGGCATCCAACCCGTCGTCGGCGGTGGCTGCCATCAGAACATAATAGCCATGCTTGGTCAGCAGCGTTTTGAAGTAGTGGCGGAATTCCGCATCGTTATCAACCACGAGAACTCTTGCGCCACTCTCATCCCCTGCCGCTACCAGGGCTTCTTTGCCCTTCACGTGCACAGCGTCTTCTTCTTCCCGCAGCACCGGAAGGGAGAACGTCACCGTGGTCCCGCAACCCACGCCCGCGCTCCAAAGTTTAATCCGCCCGCCCATCATTTCCACCAGGCTACGGCAGATCGACAACCCCAGGCCGCTGCCGCCCTGCTGGCGAGTAAAGGTGGCATCCAACTGATGGAACTTTTCGAACAAATGCTGTTGTTTTACCGGAGGGACGCCGATGCCCGTATCCTGGACTTCCAATTCCACAAAACCGCGCTCGGGGAAAGACCGCCCGCGCAGCGTGATCCACCCCTTGTCAGTGAACTTCACCGAATTGCTCAAGACGTTGATCAGAACTTGTTTGGCCCGCGCATGGTCCGCCATCACGGCGGGCAACGGCGACGCCTCCGTCTCATCGATCAGCGTCAGGTGTTTGGCCGCTGCCTGGACACCCACTACGGCTTTAGCTTCCTGGATCACGGACTTCAGGTCGACCGCGTCCCGGCCCAGGCGCAGTTTGCCCGCTTCGATCTTGGCCACGTCCAACAGATCGTTGACAATCGTCAGCAGGTGTTCGGCGCTGGAATAGACATCGCGAAGCAGTTCACGCTCCTCATCGCGGCTGTCGCACAGGCCGTCGAGAATCAGGCGGGTGAACCCCAGAATGGAATTGAGCGGGGTGCGCAATTCGTGCGAGGTGGTGGCCAGGAACTCCGTCTTGACGTGACTCAGTTCCGCCAGTTCCAGGTTGGCGCGCTCCAATCTCCGGTTCAATTCGCGCAAGGAGCGAATACTCTCCTGGAAATATGTCTCGCACATCATGTTCAAGTCGATGTTCAGAAGTTTGTCTAGTGCGAGCCGGGTACCTTCCAGTTGCGTGGGCTCGGAGAGTAAGGCTTCACCCAGGCATTCCTGAAGGTGGGTGCGCACCACGCCCATCGCGCTGATCACGTAGCGCTGGGGCAGGCCGATCAGCACGTGGCGTACGCCGATTTTGTAGCGCTCCGCGGCGTAATCCTCATCGAAAGGGCCGCGGAACAAGCGCTTGGCATAAACTTGCAGCGTGCGCTTCAGGCGATCAATCTGTTCCTGGCCTCCGGTGAAGACCTTGCCCGCTTCCGGATGATGCGTGATCCGGTCGTAAAAACGCTCCGACATGCCCGGCAGGAAGGGGTCCATGCGGGCGCCGACGGCTTGAAGCAAGCGAGCATCCTCCTCGCTGAAGCCGACGTACCGCTTCATCTCCTCGAAGAATGTCTCGGGCTTTCTGGTCACGTCGTTTGCCTTGTGGTAAAATTGCTAACTGATAGCTACTGAGAAGGAAACATCATACCATTGGACTGGGAACGGCTAAAACGTCTTTTGCGGTTTCCGCCCACTTTCCGCCAGAACCTGGTTGTGCTGGTAACCTCGCTGTCCGGAATCATTTTGTTGGCGGGGGTGGAAGCCTATCGGCATGGCCTGACCCTCTCGCTAGGGCTGGCCGTGGCGTTGCTGGCCGCACTCTCCGCCGCCACGGGGATGGTTATTTACCAGGAGCGCCAGTCTTGGGTAATTCTGAGCGAATTACGGGGAGCCATCAGCAAGATCGCCCCCACCTATCCCGCTCTGATTCAAATCACCCCACCTCCCAACGGTACTTTGGCGCTGGAAAAGGAAATCCGCTCGCTCACGGAGAACTGGCGCGAGTTCTGCGATCACTGCCAGCGTGTCCACGATACCGAAATGGTGCAAGCGGAGCACCTGGCGACCATGGGGGAGTTGGCCGCCGGCGTGGCGCATGAAATCCGCAACCCGCTGGCGGGCATCGCCGGCGCTATCGAGATTATCAGCAACGATTTCCCCAAGGATCACGCCGACCGCGAAATTCTGGAGGACCTCCGGCAAGAGGTGCGGCGCATTGAGAAAGTATTAAACGATCTGCTGAGTTACGCGCGCCCCAAGGCCCCGCAATTCGGCATGGCGGATTTAAAGGACACCGTGGCCCACACCTTGCAGTTGGCTCGCCAGCAAATCGGCAGCAAGAACGTGGAGCTTTCCATCCAGATCCCTTCGCCCCTTCCGCGCTTCCGCATGGATCCCGAGCAACTCCACCAGGTGTTGCTAAATTTGGTGCTTAATGGTATCCAGGCGCTTGACCAAGAGGGTAAGATAACAATTCAGGCCCGAGTCCTGGGCGGCTCCGGCGCGCCGAATCGGCCCAACTACATCGAAATCTCGGTCAGCGATACGGGCGGAGGAATCTCGCGCGAGCAGATCGAGAAAATCTTCCGGCCCTTCTACACCACCAAGCGGGGCGGTACAGGGTTGGGGCTTTCACTTTGCCGGCGCATCATCAGCCAGCATGGCGGGACGCTGGCAGTAGAAAGCGAAGTCCATAAGGGAAGCCGCTTTATCATTCGCCTCCCGATGCGCGAGGCCGTGGAGGAAGCGCAGATGCTGGGAGCTAGGGACTAGGGGCGAAAGGCCGGGGAAATGATGAATTCTGAATTATGAATTAAGAAAAACCATCTACCTTCGGTCCGTATCAATAACAGCCACGGGTTCGAGCATTCACCATTCATCATTCATAATTAGCTTTGCCCCCGACGCCAAGGATTGCCAATGCCCAATGAAAAAGTTCTGATCGTAGACGACGAAAAGCTGATCCGCTGGTCCGTACGCCGCCAGTTGGATGAGTGGGGGTACACCGCCATTGAGGCGGAAAGCGGCACCGGCGGGTTGGCGCAGATTCGCGCGGAAGCGCCGGACCTTATCCTGCTGGATGTGCGCCTGCCGGATTTGAGCGGCATCGAAGTCCTGCGCGAAATCAAGCAGAACAACCTTTCCATTCCTGTCATCATGATTACGGGGGATCCGCAGCTTGATGACATCAAGACCGCCATCAAACTGGGCGCGCTCGACTTTATCAAGAAGCCGCTCGATTTCGACGAGCTGCAGATTACCCTGGCCAACGCCATTGACCACTCGCGCCTGCGCTCCGAACGCGACACCCTGCGCGACGAGGTCCGCAAACGCTCCGGCTACCACGAAGTTGTGGGGAAATCTCCCCGCATATTGGAGTTGATGAACTTCACCCGCAAGGTGGCATTGAGCGAAACCTCCACCGTGCTCATCCAGGGGGAAAGCGGTACGGGAAAGGACTTGATCGCCAAGGCCATCCACTACGACAGCGTCCGCGCCGATAAACCCTTTGTCACTATCAACTGCTCGGCCATTCCCGAAACCTTGATGGAAGCCGAGTTGTTCGGGCACGAGCGCGGCGCCTTTACCGACGCCAAGGCGCAGAAGAAGGGCCTGTTCGAAGTCGCCGACGGCGGCACGCTTTTCCTGGATGAAATCGGGGAACTCTCCACGTATCTTCAGGCCAAACTCCTGCGCGCGCTGGAAGAGCAGACCATCCGCCGCATCGGCGGCGTGAAGGATATCGGTGTAGATATTCGGGTCATCGCCGCCTCCAATCGTGACCTGGAGCAAGGCGTGCGGGACGGAACCTTCCGCCAGGACTTGTTCTACCGGCTCAGCATCATCCCCATCTTTATTCCCCCCCTGCGCCATCGCAAGGAAGATATCCTTCCCCTCGTCGAATTCTTCATCGAGCGCTATAATTTCCGATTTCGTAAGACCGTGAAAGGCATTACACAGGAAGCCCGCGACCTGCTGATCCAATACGACTGGCCGGGAAATGTGCGCGAGTTGAAGAACGCCGTGGAACGCGCCATGATCCTGGAGGACTCGGACTACATCCGCCCCACCTACCTGCCCATCCAGGTGACCGGGCAAGCGCAAGGGTATGATAACTCCATGCCCATGAGCGTGCCGGAAGGGGAATCCACGGGTACCCCTCTGCTGGTCACCACCACCGCTGCGTCATGGCGGCCATTGCCCTCGGGTAGAATGATCCCTATGCTGGAACTCCCCAAGCAGGGCACCTCGCTCGAGGAAGTGGAGCGCGAATTGGTGGGCTTGGCGCTTAAACAAACCGCCGGTAATCAGACCCACGCCGCTAAACTGCTGGATATTTCCCGCGACGCCCTGCGCTATAAGATGAAGAAGTTTGGATTTGACGCGGAGGCGGAGACATAGAAGAAATAGTGAAGAGCTTAGGCGGGATCACGGCTCGGGCCACACGGGCGGGGGAAGTGCATCCGGCATTCGATCCGCCATTCACATTCGAGATTCATTATCCCCCACAAACCTTCCCACGATGAATTGTCCATCCAAAAGGATAGATAGCTACTGTCGGATTGTATTGATAACCCTACGCTAATAGCGTATATTTTAGTGCGTCGGCCTTATGGGTAGGTAGCCATGGAATTCATTGAAGCGTCGGCCTTCACTCGCCACGTTCACCACTACCTTGATGATGACAGCTACAGCGCGCTTCAGGCCGAACTCGCTGCGGACCCTGAGCGCGGCGAGATGGTTCCTGGTAGCGGTGGCTTTCGCAAAGTGCGTTGGCCTGATACTCGGCGAGGCAAAGGGCGGAGAGGCGGACTGCGAGTCATCTACTTCTATTTCGAATTAGAGTATCAGATCTGGCTAATGACACTGTACAGTAAGAATGAGGTGGCCGATTTGACTTCCAAGGAGAAGAAGACGCTGAAAGCCGCCATTGATCTGGAAGCGAAGGTGCGCGTCGAGAAGCGAGCGAGGAGGAAGCGATAATGGCAAAGAGAAGAATATTTGATGAGCTGATGGAAGGTGTGTCTGAGATGAAGGGCTCGCGTATCGGGGAGGTCACGCTTCGCACCTACAAAGTCGGGGCAAAGCCACTTCCCAAGGTAGATTCCGAGATGATCAAGGATACGCGGGCGAAGCTCCACTATTCCCGATCCGTGTTTGCCCGAAAGCTCCACATCAACGAAAGAACCCTCGAAAAGTGGGAGCAAGGGCGCGCCAAGCCCAATCCGCAAGCGGCTGCCCTAGTCCTACTTGTTCGTCGATACCCGGACACACTGCAACGTCTCGAAACGATCGCCGCTGGCTGACGATACTCAGGGAACCCGCTGGTCACACCGGAAAAAGATGCTCCCTGCGCGTCCCCATTTCCCAAAGGCCTTTCCACCGCAAACCATTTGGTCGATCTGTTTCCGCAACCCTTTCTTCTCTCGCGCATCTGAAAGAGCAGGCGGATTGGCGGGCCGGCGCGAGTTGGCCCGCCAATCCTCAGCGTAATTCGTCAAGGAGAGCCCATGGGTTTGCTTCGTGATTCGGATATGGAAGAAGTCCGCGAAAGACTTAAGGAGATGGTGAATCCGGTCAAGCTGGTTCATTTTACCCAGGAGTTGAACCTCGAATACGGCCGCGAAGCCAAGCAGTTGCTGGAGGAGCTTACGCAGATTTCCGGCCAGCTCTCCCTCGAGACCTACAACTTTCTGATCGACAAGGAGAAGGTGGCTGAGTACGCAGTGGATAAAGTCCCGGCCACCGCTATCCGCAACGGCAAGGATTACGGCATTCGCTTTTTTGGCATGCCCGCCGGGTACGAGTTCGCAGCCCTGCTCGACGCGATTCTGGCCGTCTCGAAGGGGGATTCAGGGTTGCAGCCGGAAAGCCGTGAGAAACTTGCCCAACTTACCCAGCCGCTTCATCTGCAAGTGTTTACCACACCGACTTGCCCCTATTGCCCGCCGGCCGTGCGCCTGGCATACCAGTTCGCCCTGGAAAGCGACCTTGTCCGCGCCGATGGGATTGAAGCCACCGAATTCCCGGACCTCGCCGAAAAGTTTCGCGTTTTCGCCGTCCCCAGGACCATCGTCAACGGGGAGGCCCATGTCGAAGGCTCCCTGCAAGAAGGCTTTTTCCTGGACGCGATCCTGAAGACGCTGGAGCCGCCCAAGAGCAGTTGATCGATAATAGTTAATAGTCAAGAGTGGGTTGTTGAAAGCACAGGCGGCCGCCTGGTAGTGGTGCCATTTGGAAGTGGCACGGGCGTCCGAAGCCGTGAAAAAATCGGATTTTCAAATTTTGGCATCATGCATTTTCAATGAGTTACATCGTGGATAACAGGCCCAAAATTGATTTTTTCACAGCTTCAGATGGCCGTGCCACAGCAAATGACCGAATGAACCGCGTACTGGCTCAACTTCTCGCGGCCCTTCAACTCTTCCAGTTCAATCACGAATCCGATTCCGGCCACGCGTCCGCCCAGTGATTCCACCAGGCGAGCGGTGGCGGCGGCGGTTCCCCCTGTCGCCAGCAGGTCATCGATGATCAGCACTTCCTGCCCTTGACTGATGGCGTCGCGGTGAATCTCAATCGCGTCTGTTCCATATTCGAGGCTGTAAGGCATGGTGGCGCGGTCGGCCGGCAATTTGTTGGGCTTGCGTGCCGGCACAAATCCCGCGTTCAGCCGGTAGGCCACCATGGGCGCGAAGATAAACCCGCGCGCCTCAATGCCGATGACCCGGTCAATCTTCTGCGCCAGGAAGGTATTGGCGAGCACGTCCACGGCCCAGTGCAGGCCCACCGGGTCTTTCAGCAGCGTGGTGATGTCGTAAAAAAGGATGCCCGGCTTGGGATAGTCGGGGATTTCGCGAATCAGTTTCTTGAGATCGATCACAGGTCCTCCGTATTCCTAGAGTCGGGCTTTCGCTCGGGGCGGTGCTGGGTGCCGGGGACTGGGGACTGCTTCCCCCCTAGCCCGGATTTCTCACCACGACTCTGGAAGGGCGGGGCTTTAGCCCCGCCGTTGCAAGGCCGTGCTGATTATTTCCAAGTCCCGCACCCCGCGCAGCTTGCAGCCGCAAGCTGCGCGGGGCCCCAGCACCAAGGCTTACCAACCGCCCTCGATGAGGAAGCGATTGTACCGCTTGTCCACGGGCGCGTCCGATTCATCGACGGCGGCAATGCGCGCGCTGCGCGGGCCCTCTGCCAGTTGGCGTTTCAATTCTTCCAGAGCCACTGCATCGCCGATGGCGTAGACCTCCACATTGCCGTCCCAGAGATTCTTCACGTATCCGCAGATGCCGAGTTGCGAGGCCCAGCGGTCCGCGAAATAGCGAAACCCAACGCCCTGCACGCGGCCCGTAATCAAAAACTTCTTGGCGATTTTGGGAGCCGTCTTGGCCATAGTTGGCGATTGCCCGCACGGGATTATAACCAAGCCGGCAAAGCGCGACAACATTTGCGTCAATGGGTGGCGCCCTGCATGGATTAGCCGCGCTTGAGGGAATTGGGCAGAAGGTGTTGGAATTTTAGCCCGGATTTCTCACCACGACTCTGGAAGGGCGGGGCTCCACAGGCTGCGGAAAAACCCTGTGGCGCTTGGCGCTAGTGTGGTGTCCCGGATAAGATTTGACAATGGCATGTTGCAAGGACCCCCTCACCCCCGGGCCCCTCGGTCGCCACGGCCACCGAGGGGAGGATGGATTTTATTGCCCTCGCC
>JBEKQO010000122.1:0-20415 GCA_049519635.1 Terriglobia bacterium
GCGGCCCCACTGGGATCGGTAACCGTCCCCAGGATTGTGGCGGTCACATCTGCCCAAGCTACGCGACTGGCAGATAGCATCGCTAAGCCCAGAAGGACCAGGGAGCATAAACGAATCCCTTTCTTCATCGGTACCACCTCCGAAATTGATTTGACCGGAAACCCGACGCATGGCTGACCAAAACGGCTTATACCAGCCCATCAATAGTTTTCTGTAAAGAGCAGTGATGTAACTCCCTGGGCGCGGAATCTAACCTCGATCGAAAAAAGGCCACAGCAACTGGCTCGGCCCTCGGGCTATAAGAGAGCTCCCAGAACCTTCTCAAAGGCTCGAATGATGTCATCCTCATCGTGCTCGGTCAGGCACGAAGGGATGGCCAGCAATATAGTCCGCGCGAAAAGGTTGTCGGCTTTCGGACAGAGCCCTTTGCCATAGTCTTGCCCCAAGCCCTGATTTTCCACCAACTTCCAAGGGAAGCCGTGACCATCAACGCTGGTCTTGTTCACCAGGCTGATGTTATTGCTGTACAGATGAAGGCCCCAATCGGTCATCAACACGTTGGAGAGGCCCTGAGGGGAGGTGACAATTCCTTCTGCGCGCAAGGCTTGGTTTACCCGTTTCGCACAATCTGCGTCAACCATCTTCCTGAGCTGCACCCGTGGAAATTTTCCTAGCGCCTCGCGGATTCGATACTTGCTTCGGTGCATCGCCGAAATGATTCCGGGAAGCTTTTTAAGCTGGACCCGCAAGATGGCCGCACGAATCTCGTCGATCCGATAGCCCATGCCCCACATGCAGAGATCCAGATTGTTAAATATCAAGCGCCCCTGTTCATCTCGGGCATAACCCAAATCGTGGCAGGCGACAGCCCGGCGGTAAAGCTCGGGATCGTTCGTGACGACGGCCCCCCCCTTCCCCGGAAGTCATGTTTTTGTTCATCTGCAAGCTGAAGATACCCATATCACCAAACGTTCCGACCCTCTTTCCCCGCACCCTCCCGCCATTACATTGGGCGCAATCTTCGAGCAACCAGAGGCCGTGCGCCTTCGCAACCTTCTGCACGGCCTCAACATCTACGGGCGCGCCGCTCATGTGAACAATGATGATCCCCTTGGTCTTGGAAGTAATCCGGCTCTCCAAGTCGGCAGGGTCGAGGCCGAAGGTCTCGTTAATGTCCGCCAAAACCGGAATGGCGCCATGGTTGACCACCGCCGCCAACACAGACACCCACAGGTAGGCCGGTATGATCACTTCCTGACCCGGGCCTACCCCCAGTGCTGAAAGTGCCGTTTGCAGGGCCCCCGTGCCGCTGCTCACGGCCAGCGTGTGTTGCACGCCAAGAAACTGAGAGAACTCCGACTCGAACATCTCCACTTCTTTCTGCAAGTCGACCCCGTAGTAACGAAACAACGAGTGACTTCTGAGCACTCGAACTGCCGCCTCGATTTCCTTCTCGTCGATGTAGTGAACGCCAGGAAATTCCAGGGGCAGAGGTTCTGTGCGGACCGGTTGACCACCTTCGATGGCCAACCGCTCTTGGCCCGCTTTGCCACCTCCTTCGACCAGTTCTAGTTCTTTCAATTCCACACCTCCACTCCAGATAGCATTGATCGTGCAGCCTCAATGGATAGTGAAAAACCGGCTTTCCGGGTCAACTGCGCCGGCAAAGTCCACCTTGATATGCCAAAGCTTCGTCTGGTAGTCCCAGAACCACCCCGACTTCGCCGCCTTTAGCCGATCTAAACTGCTTACTTCCGCGAGTTCCCCATTCCCTGCTTCCGCCCCTACCGGCCGCCGCATTGCATAACCCACCGTCACCGGATTCCATTCCTGATTCGAAACCACCCCGACCCGCACCCCTTGCTGCGTCGCTTCCACCGAGGCGATCCGCATGTCCGCCATGGTCACAAACTTCTCCGTATCCCCAATCACCGCCATCCCGTTCGCCAGAATTGGGGCCACCACCCTATACTCGTGCTTGGCTTCGGGCTGCAGGGGAATCAGCGTGGAAGCGTCCACAATCGACACCCGGCGAGTGTCAAAGTTGTACACCGCCCATTGCCCTCCCACACCCAGGTCCGATACGCTAAAGGCGGGCAGGAACCCGGCCGCCGGAAGGTTCAGCACGTAGAACCACTTCTGGCCATTCCGCTCCGAGGTGCTGTAGCCCGCCGCACAGCCCTCCACATAACACCGGTCCAGTGGCACAATGGGGCGGTCGGCTTTCAAGATCAACCCGTCCCCTTCCCGGTAGGTCTTCCGGACAAGATTGAAGTTGCACTCGCCGATCCGATGACCTAACTGAATTTCGCCCCCCAGCAGGTTGGCAAGCAATACGTCCTCGAAAGCGTTTGGATCCGCGACAGTTTGAATGTTGTCCCGCGAGGGCCAAATCCCTACCGCTCCATAAAACGCACTGGTGAAAAGCAAGTGCTTCCAGGCGTAAGGATCATCGTCCCGGCCCTTCTCCTTCGGTTGGGACGTGTATACATGATGATCCCAGGAACCCTGCACTGATACGATGATCGGATTCTCGGTCGATTCCATAACATTGCGCGGCAGTTGCATGCAGTACTGCATGGTCAAGCCTTGGGCCTGGAGCGCCTTAACCATGTTCTTGAAATACCTGTCCATCCTGTCGATGCCCGCCATCATCACCGGGTCACCTTCGTATACACTCTCAAAATCGTGCTGTAAGATAATGGCGCCCCAGGCGGCTAACTTCGCTGCCGTATCCCGCCAGTAATCTTCCGAATAGAAAACATCGCCCATGGAATTCCCGGGCACTTCTCCTTTGGGCGTCTCAAAATACGCGTACTTCTTTCGATAGGGCCCGTTTGGATACAGCCAAGCGATGTAGGCTTCAAGCGGCGCACCTAACTTTTCGTGCAGCCACGCGAGCCCGTGGGGAAACAGGTCCGCGCGAGGTTCAAACAACCCTTCTTGATAGCGCAATTGATCAAGATCCTGAACTTGGTAGGCGCCGATGCGAAGCCCGTGTTTCCTGGCGTCTTCGGCGACTCCCAGGATGATGTCTTCGTATGACTTGTAGCCTTCCTCCTTGAATCCATGCTCGCGGTAATAGGCGCCGTAATCATCCCAGTACACAGGGTACTTCAAGTTGTCGCCCCAATACTTGGAGGGAATCTTCTTGCCCGCCTTGGCCAAAAGAGCTTGACCCCATCTTTCGAAAGTACTATGAATTCCGCGGCCGGCAACCAGAATGTGCGCGTGCCCAAAGCCCACGGGGATTTCATCGACTAACCCCTCGATTCCACAACTGATCGCCGATTTATTCGGGTTCGTCTCATCACGTGTCGCCACCGGCGCACTCTGCTGTGTAGCGATGAGATAATTGGCAAAAGGCGAAAGAAGCATCGCGTCGTGATCCTTGTCAGCCAGAAGGAGGAGGTCCACGGTTCCCCCTAATCCTGACGCCGCGCCATATTCAAACCGGTGGGTAAACATTCCACCACTCGCCCATGCATAGAGGTCGTTCCGCGCATCAAATTCCGTGATGAACTGCGGGAAAGAAACCGAAGGAAGGATCCAATTTCCACTGGCGTAGTTCTTGAAGCCCTGGGGAAACCCCTGCGTGAAAACCAGGTAGGGGCTGTCCCTATAAAGGTGGAACCCGGTCGTCAGCACGACATCGGTCTCCGGGGCCTTCCATAGCAACTCGATGAAATCATAATCACCGAGCCGATCGCTGCCTGATCCTTGTTTCACGTCCTCAAGAACCAGCCTGCCCTGCGACTTTTCGTAAGCCGCTGCCTCCGGGAACTCGATCCCAGAGCTTCTGTACCAGCGTTTATTGATGAGAACACTTACGATGCCGGGCCCAAGCCAGGATTGGTTATTGAAGTCTACCGAATATGAGCCCGCTTTGGGGTCGAAAGAAACAGAAATCCCAAGGCTGTTTTGTAATGAATAGGCAGACTTGTAATCAACAGGAACGTTGCCGTACCCGTCGGCAATTCCGCACGACCACAGTAAAGCTATGGCCATACAGACCAGTAGCTTACCCTTTGCCCCAACGTTCATCGTCCTACCGCCCTCCAGGAGTTCATGTGCATCAGATTTAATCAACTGCCTCACGCGCCTCCGCCCTTCATTCCGCCATACGCGGTTCCGCGAGCGCCTCCTCGCCTTCCGCCCCTTAACCCACCCGAGAGATTCATGATCCCCATGGATTTGCGCCTTGGCCGAACTCTAGCCCGGATTTGTCACCACAACTCTGGAAGGGCGGGGCTTTAGCCCCGCCGTTGCAAGGCCGTCCCTATTATTTCCAAGACCCGCCCCCCGCGCAGCTTGCAACCGCAAGCTGCGCGGGGTGCGGGGCAAATAGAGGGCGGGAGCCGTGATTTCGGCGGGGCTGAAGCCCCGCCCTTCCAGCATCGTCCAAACGTGGTGAGAAGTCTGGGCTAGGCGCCCAACCTGCAACGCTTGGGAGGAAGCTGTTGCTTAACCAGAAGCCTTGGCACTACACATACACCTTCCACCTGGGAAGGTGAAACAAAAGGTCCGGCGAAGGCAAAGGATCTGCACACACAACAGTCAGCGGGCAGGCGAATTTGGTTCAGATTTCGAGTTGTCGGTTTGTACAACGCTCTCCCCAAGTCTCACCAAGTTCCGCACTAGAACGTCGCCTATATCATCGCTTAACCGGAAGTCACCAAGGATGAGGGGAACAAAATACGCCGGGTAGTTGAATTTTTCTTTCGAAACGAGTGCGTAGCGATCGGGGGTGGGAATGTACCCGACATAATCATTCGAATATCCCGTTACCCATACCTTCCATCCCGGCAGCATCTGGCTGACCTGATCTGCAAGGCTAATGAAGACTTCCCCGGGATCGGCAAGGATAAGTACATCCTGGACGCGCAGGGCTTGGATCTCCGTCTGCTTCTCGGTCAGCGGCAATCGGTTGAACCGTTCATAAACCGCTCGCGAGGTGTCGCGGGTAAACCGGACCCATCTTTCCGCCGTGGGGGGTAGTGGGGGTTCCCCTTTCGACCCCGTGGGGAAAAATGCGGTGCCCTGCGTGGAGGAACCGAGTAATTGATCGGCGAGTTGCATCTGCCTCAGGATTAAGGCCCGATCCGTCGGTACCAGGGGGAGACTGATCTCCCGGGTGTCCATCTCAATTCGATCAACCCTTTTCTTCGAGGCATTCTTCAGGGCCTCCCGGACGTAATCAGCAAAGTGGTCCGAAAGCTGTTCGAGTAACTGGACGCATTGGTCAGGAGGGAAATTGTTCTCGAAGCGGGCCGGGTTGATGTCCCCGCATGACCCCTGAAGATAAATGCCCACTGAACCGGGATGTTCCTTCACAACTTTGGCGATCGCAACGCCGGTCAATTCAGAGGTGTACGCGTGCATTTGTTCGGAGAAGATGACGTTGTGAACACTGTGGTGAACAATGAAGCCCACTAGTTTGTCGCCGTGCATGAACTTCAAAACCCGAAGCGTCTTGTCGATCGGCCCCCCCGGGTATTCCCGGTTCTGGCCGATGCCTTCCACCGGGACTTCCCCGTAATACAATTCCACGCTTTGCAGGTGTTTTGACGCCTCGACAATTGCTCCGGCGACCATGCCTGGTAACTTGCTCAAGTATTCTTTGTCTTGTTCGCCCCACCCGATCAACCGGGGAATCGCAGGGCCTGAATGGGTATGCGTTGCACTCACCATAATGTGCGGTCCAGGGATTCCGGTTCCAGCCTCAGCTTCGAAGCGGACCTTTTCTGTGAAGTCTCGGCTGACCGCGAGTACATCGCATCCCACAATAGCGATGCGCTGGCCCCCCGTCTCGAGGACCACGGCATGCGCCATGAGGGGATCGTGGATGGTGGTGGCTTTTCGCTCCAAATAGGGCCCGAATCCCGCCATTTCCCGGTTCAGCGGAGGGGTAATATCTACGGTGGCGAAGCCCGCACGCAGCTCACCAGCATATGCGGCACTGCACGCGGCCATACAAGCCACTACGAACCACAACCATTGCCAACGCACGACAGATGTCATCGTCCCTCCTGATTTTCGTTTCCGGTTGTCAAGGCGAAAACCTGCTCCCCGTTCGCGGTGCGGATATTTACAACCTCCCGCAATCGGCAGGCGGTTGGGTTCGATTCTCACTCCCTCGAGGGGTTTAATTTGGATAGCCGAATTGTCGACGGCGGCACGGTCGCAGGCTGGCGGAATCATTCCCCAGATTTCGTTCCTCACAAGTCACCATGGTCCCCTCTTTGCCGCCAAATGTCAGCGCCTTCGATGCTTTATGGGGAATCATATTCCCGACTGAGTACGAGCCAGCATGGGAGTGGCAAGCCCCGTTTTAGAGGCTTGCCACTTATTGGGAACAACTGCACCACTCGAGTCCGTGACTGTACCCGTGAGCACACTCCCAGCAATCTGCGCGAAGCAGGTCTTTGAAGTCAAAACCAGTGTGCAGCCCAGGCCAAAGACGATACCCGCCGTGAAAAGTCGATTTAAAGTCAAATGGTTTATGACTCTCTCCTTTTCGTTGATACCAAATGTGAGTTCCTATATCTCCGGAATCGCGACCACATTCCCGACGCAACAAGTAAAACCCTTTAGTATGGGACTGCCCTCGTGGGCGCAACCTAGCACCCGAATTTTGTTGTGTCAAGCATTTTTTTGGGGTGAGCGAAATCTGGTAGTGGTGTCATTTGCTGTGGCACGGCCATCTTGGCCGTGACCGTTCACGGGCGGGAGAAGCCGTGAAAAAATCGGATTTTCAAATTTTGGCATCATGCAGTTTCAATGAGTTACATCGTGGATAACAGGCCCAAAATTGATTTTTTCACAGCTTCGGACGCCCGTGCCACTTCCAAATGACACCACTACCCGAAATCTATAGATGGGAATGTACGTCCCCTCGCCCAATGATGCCCTGCGGCCCCAGTTGACCCAAGGCTTCACGTGCGCTACTCTTGCGCTCGTCATGAATAACACTAATTCGTTTTGGGGAGGAAACACGATGCCTATGTCATATCGTTTCTCGTTCGGACCATGGAATCTTAGTGAGGGCGCTGATCCATTCGGCCCGCCCGTGCGGGACTCATTTACTTTTACCGAAAAATTGAGCATTGCGAAACAACTCGGGTTTGATGCCCTGCAATTCCATGATGATGATGCTGTTCCCAAGCTCGATTCACTCACCCCTTCCGAAATCACCGCGCAAGCACGCGCCATGAAACAAATGCTCACGGAGCATGGCTTGGTAGCGGAGTTCGTGGCGCCGAGATTGTGGGAGAGTTCCCGGACGATTGACGGCGCTTACACGTCCAATGATCCGGTCGAGCGTGCTTACGCCGTAGACAGGACGATCAAAGCAGTCGATATTGCCAATGAACTGGGTTGCCACTTGATGGTGCTTTGGCTGGCGCGTGAAGGTACCTACATTCGAGAAGCAAAATCCGTCCCGGATTCAATGCAGTATCTGGTGGACATGATCAACAAGTTACTGGAATACGACAAACAATTGCGAATTCTCATTGAGCCCAAGCCCAATGAACCCATGGACCAGGCGTACATTCCCACCGTCGGCCACGGCTTGGCGCTGGGCTACCGGACAACCGATCCCACGCGGGTCGGAATTCTGATCGAGACTGCGCACCAGATTCTTGCCGGACTGGATCCGTCCGACGAAATGGGTTTTGCGCTTTCTTTTAATAAACTCTGGAGCGTGCACTTGAATGACCAGAGCGGATTGAAGTTCGACGAGGACAAGTCGTTCGGCGAGGTGGATCTCCGGCGGGCTTTCAATCAAGTGCGAGTGCTGGAAGAGAGCGGCTATGGGAAAAACGGGGAGTTTGTGGGTCTCGATGTGAAGGCGATGCGCACGCAAAAGAAGAACATTTCGATGAAGCACCTGGCGAACAGCAAGCAGACATTCCTTTGGCTCGTGGAAAAGGTCCGCACCTTCGACCGAAAATTGCAAAGTGAACTGATTAGGCAGAGGGACTACGAGGAACTGGACCGGTATGTTACGGCTCATCTGTTGGGGTGCAAGTATGAGCCCTCCGGGCCGGTCAACCTTGGGGCTGGCAACACTCCCATCGGCAGCAATGAAAGTGCATAGTCGGGAGAGAATCGGGCTTAAATGAAGGTTGGTTCCGGCGGTGCAATGCTTCCTCGCAGCAATGATGCGACAGAAGCGTTCACTCCGGATATACCGCAAAGCCCGGTTATTAACAATGATCCTGTGGAAAAGATAACGTTGGTTCCTTATGGCTGTACGCGCGTTCGGATGACATATTTTCCAGTGGCCGAACTTCCGCCGCCTCAAGTGCACTGAATCTCGTGGGAGCTTTTCGTCAGCGACGAGTTTTCCCGGACCGGGAGGTTGAGTTTTGTTTTAAGTAAAAGTGTTCTACTACTCTTAGAGCTTGAAGTGAAACTTTATATTAGGACGTCAACCGGCTGCCAAGTCGTGCGGCGGTTTCGACCACGTGGCCGCACTTGCCTGTGGCAAACCGTTCATCTGCGCCTCGGACGGTAATGGAGGCGCTTTCCTCTGGAAACAGGATTTTCTCCAAATTCGCCATGTCCTCTAATATGGGGTGGTGTCCTAATTTGAACGTATCGCCCCCCTTATGGCGGCACATGCCGGGCTAAACAGACTGCGGAAAAACTTGAAAGCGCGGTCATTCTGAGGAGTAGCAACGACGAAGAATGACAGCGCTGGAGGGTTTTTCCGCAAGCTCTAATGCCCCTCCCTTCCAGTATCGTCCAAACGTGGTGAGTAGTCCGGGTTAGCACCACCGGCGACGAAAGGTTCAGGCCTATTGGGCAAGGTCGCGCTCCAGAGTCCGTACTGGCTTCATTGCCGTTGCCATGGAAAGCGGCTCCGGCCAGATTCGCTTTGGCGGCCGAGATTGTTCTCCATCAAGTTGAATCCCACTCAATTCAGTAAATCAGCTTCAGAGAGAACTGGATTTGCCGGGAGGGGCCGGCGGTTTTATTGATCTCTCCGAATCCAGATCCCAGCACGACATTCGAGGGCAGACTGAAATTGACGAGATTGAACACATTGAAAAACTCCGCGCGGAACTCCAGCGTCGCGGCTTCCGCATGCCCCCGCTTTCCAAGTGGGGTATCCTTGATCAAGGACATATCCAAATCGTAAAAGTCCGGCCCGCGGAAAGTGTCGCGGCCCAAGGTTCCAAACCTTCCCAGGTTGGGTCCCGTACCGCCGGACTGATTGATGGGGAGGGAAAAGAACGAAGGGTTATCCGCACCGCGGCCAAAGTAATCCTCGCGCACTTTGCGGTTCGTGGATAAATCCGGGTGCGCGATCTGATCCGGCCGGTCAGCCCCGGTAGACCCTACGCCGGTCTGTTGAATCCCCGAAAATACCGTAAAGGGCGAGCCGCTGGTGAGCGTGGTAATGTTCAGGAATTGCCATCCCGTGGTCAGCTTGCGGCCGAGCGGCCGAAATGCGGAGATGCGATCGAAGGGAAGTGCCTGAATCAAGCTGATGGTAAATACGTGGGTCGTGTCGAACGTGGACGGCCCTTTCTCCGCCCCAGGGTTCGCCGGATTTTGCGGGCTCGCTTGCAGCAGCGTCCCTGAGGAGCCGAGGAAGCCCCCCAGGGTAGCGCTGGTGTCATCGAGGGATTTGCTGAGCGTGTAGCTCGCCTGAAATCCCAAACCGAGCCGTGCGGAGGTCTTCTCCACGCTCGCCTGCAAGGCATTATAAGTGGAGTGCGAGCGGCTGCTCATCAAAGCTTCCGGGCCAAATCCTCCCAAGACGGCCCCGGCGGAATCAAAGCTGGTGAAGGGTGCGAATGCCGCGTCGGCGCCAGTATAACCGTTGGGATAAACAATGCTGGGCAACCGCACGCCCATGGTGCCCACATAGGCGGCGCTGAACTTGACATCGCCCCAATCGTGATCCACTCCTGCCGTATAGCTTTGGATATACCCGCCGGCAAAGTCCTTCATCATGCCAAAGATGGAGAGCGGCTGGAGTTGGTGCCCGGGGGTCGCGGCCGCGAGGTCGGTTTCATAATGTTGGACGTCCATCACCGTGTTGGGCGCGACGTCGGTAGTGCGGCTGGTGGGAAATACCGGTTGTCCCGACGGCGTGTAGGGGATCGGCAGATTAAAATGGGTCACCGCGTTGGCAAAGGGAACGGAAACTCCCGGCTTGGCGGTCAGGGTCGGCTGAACCATAAAGGGCGTGGCGCCGGTGGTAAAGTCTTCCTGAAAAAGGTTGGGCAGTCGCGTGGTGATGGCGGCGCCCGCATGCCAGACGGTGTGCTCGCTCTGCCGCACTTCGATGGCGATGCGTGGCCCCCACCCTCGCCAATCGTTCGGGTAGGGTGGCTCTATTCTGACCAGCAACTGCTGGTAGACGCCCAAATCCCAGGAGTGCGCCGGTTGCCCGTCCGGACGCAGAAAGACCGGCTCCGACGTGCGGCCCTTGGGCTCGTTAAATCGGGTATCGAATTCATACCGCAAACCATAATTCACCTGAAAGCGGGGCGTCGCTTTCCACGCGTCCTGAATATAGAAATTGTAGGCCTGGCGGTGAAGTGCGGCCTCGTTGAAGCGATTCCCCGTGGCCGTTTCGGGCGAGGCCAATGAGATCATGTAGGCGAAGGGCGTGGCCGTAAGCAAGCCCGTCAGAGAATCGGGCAGCAAATCGCCGACACGGATGTCATGCTGGCCGCTGGCGGAGGGAATCGCCACGGGCGAGTAGGCCGGGCCGCCGCCAAATGTATAGAGGCCGTTGGGATTGGTGCCAAAGACGGTGGCATCGCGGTTCTGGCGAATTTCCCAGCCCCATTTCAGCGTGTGGGTTCCCCGAGTGTAGGTGAAGTTCTGCTTTGCCTGGAGGAGATTTCCGAAGGCTCCGATCACCGAGCCATCCCCGGAGTTGATGGGTTCATAGAGGCCGTCTCCAAACTCGAGGGCCGGCTGGGCGTTGTTGATCGAGGGAAAGAACGGCGTGGCCCGAATGAATCCCAGAGCAGTTTCCCAGATAAAGTTTGGAGATGAGGTGCGTGTGTAGGTCATTCCCGCATTGCGCTGGTGGTCCAAAAATCGAATAGCGTAACTGGGATTAATGGCCGTCTGGTCGGGGTTGGTGAGCGGGCCCGCAACGTTGCTGAAATTGAATCGGGCAAAGAACGCGCCCTGGGCAGATATACGATGATCGATGCGTAGAGAGAATTGATCGGTATCGGTTGAGACCTTGGCGGAAGTTGCGAAAGTGCGCGCGCCGTAAGCCCCCACCGGGTCGTTCGGCAAGGGGTAGTCCGCTAGTACAGAAGCAATCTGAGGACTGACCGGAACTTGCAAGGTATCACCTGCAAATGCCGTCGTGTCCAGACCCTGGCGCTCCTCGACGGTCGGAACCGATAGGACTTGGGTGGTTCCCAAAATCTGGCGGAACCCCTGGTATTGACCGAAGTAGAAAGTGCGATGGCGGCCATCATAGATTCCGGGTAAAACCACGGGCCCGCCGTTGGTGAATCCAAATTCGTTCCGCGCGAAGTAGGGTATGCGCTCCGGATTCGCAACATTCCGGCGATCAAAAAAATTGCGGGCATCAAAAGCAGAGTTGCGCCCGAATTCGAATACCGATCCGTGAATCCGATCGGCGCCGGATTTGGTAATCACATTGGTAAAGCCGGCGGCGCCATGGCCGATCTCCGCCGGCATGACACCGGAACTCGCCTTGATTTCCTGAATCGCATCCACGTTGAAGTTTGAGAAAGTCGCGCCGCCCATCTCCGGGTCCGTGGTATCGATGCCGTCCATGGCGAATACCCCGGTCGTTCCCCGCTGGCCATTCACGGCAAACTGCTGAGTGAAATTGGCGGCGCCGTTGGTGTCCGTCATTGTGCCGGCGGCGAGCAGAAGCAATTGACTGAAGTCGCGTCCGTTGAGCGGCAGATCGGCGACCTGCTGGCCGGAAAGCACCTGCCCCCCTGTCGAGGGTTTCGCCGCCTCTACGGCAACGCGGCGCGCCACGAGCTCCACCCCTTGTGCGGTGAACTGGAGTCCGGTGTCAAGCACCTGGCCCGGACTGATCTTCAAAGGCTGCAAGGCCGTCAGGGTTCGGCCCTTCCAATGCACCAACACGGAATATTCACCGGCGGCGAGATCAGTAAATGCGAATGCTCCGAGCACGTCGGTATTGGAGTGCCGTCTTTTGTCGGAATGTACCTCTCGTAGCTCAACCTCTGCCTGGGCAACCGGCTGGCCGTTCGATTCGCTTAGGGTTCCCGTCCAGGTTGCCGGCGCTTGATTCCCCGCAAGGGCAATCCGCACCATCGCGATGCCGATGAGCAGCACGAACAGATTAAAAAGCCTGTTCTGATTGGACATTAGACCAGAATTCCATGTCGGGATTTTAAAGCGCTGGCCACATGCCAGCAGCCTCAGCGCTCTGGAGTGGGGCTCTCGATTCGCGTCCTGCGAGGGCACGGCACACTACAAAACGAGGACCAGCGCCGCCCCCAGGGTTGGCGCCCTTCATCTCACTCAGTGGTATAAGTCATTGCGCAAGGAATCGTTCGGCAGAATTCCCGATCCCTTCCCTCAACAAAATCTTCATTCAGCGCCCAGCGGCAGGGAAAGGATATCACGACTGGTTGCGGGAAGGACGGGCACGGTAACATCGCCACTCTGTTTTCAGTCCCTACCACGTGGGCAAAATGCCGACCCTTTATTTCTCCGAAGCGGTGGTTGCCGAAGGCAGCATCTGGCCGGTAATGCTGGAGGGCCTTTGTGCCGAGCGGTAGACCCTCTCGGTGGCTTTCTGAAAGTCGGATGGCTGCGCCTCATCGATTTTCATGAACTTCTGAGGGTTGCGGTCAACCAGGGGGAACCATGAGCTTTGGACTTGCACCATAATGCGATGGCCGCGGCGGAAGGTTTGGAAGACATCGAGAAGCGGAAATTCCACTTTGTCGGGCTTGCCGGGCTCAAAGGGCACGGGGTGCTCGAAACTCTTGCGGAACTTACCGCGGAAGGGTTCCCCTCTCACCAGTTGTTCGTAGCCGCCCATCTTTACCCCGGTGGGATTCGGATCGGGGTCAGGGTAATCGCCCGGGTAAACATCTATGAGCTTGACGACCCAATCGGAATCGGTGCCGCTGGTAGAGACGTAAAGGGATGCCTTCAGCGGTCCCGCAAAAGTCATATCCTGGGTGAGCGGCTCCGTTTGGTATACCAGCACATCGGTGCGCCGTCCCGCAAAGCGTTGGTCGCCGGTCATATAACCGGTCGGCATGGAGGTGGTGATCTCCGCGACGTGCGGCACCGGCTTGGCGGGGTCGCTGACGTACTCATCGAATGCTTCACCCGAAGCAGAAGGGGGCGTGGCGCTGAGTCGGCTTCCGCTTTCGAAATAGAACGTCTTGGCGGTGGCATTCGGCGGCGGCCAACGGTCGAGCGAGTGCCACTCATTGCGCCCGGTTTCGAAGACGTAGGCCGCAGAGTGTTCCGCTTCCCCCTCGTCTTTCAGCAAGCGCTGGAAGAAGGGAAACTCAATGTGCTCGCGAAAATATTCGCCGGTTTTCTGATGGAAGCGCAAGTCGCCAACGGCCTCGCCGGCGCCGCCACCCCACTGGCCGTGGGACCAGGGGCCCGCGACGAAAATGTTCACCGCTTCGGGATTCTGTTCTCTCACGGCTTGTGCGGTGTGAAAAGCGCCGTAAGCATCTTCGGCATCAAACCACCCGCCCACGGTCATGACGGCGGCCCGGACGTTTTTCAAGTAAGGCAGCGGGTCGCGCGACTTCCAGTAGTCAGAATAGGTGTCATGTGATATCAATTCCTGCCAGTAGTCTATCTTCCCCTTGAAGAATTCCTTTTCCGCGTTGCCGAGCGGCCCCATGCGCAGGAAAAAGTCGTAGCCATCCGGGGTGCCATAATCAAAGCCGGGGCCGGGCACTTCGTTTTCACCTGTCCTGGGACGCCCAAAGGCGGATAGGAAGCCAAAAGCGTGGGCCAGAAAGAGCGCACCGTTGTGCCGCCAATCGTCCCCCAGGAACCATTCGGTGACGGGCGCCTGCGGGGAGGCGGCCTTCAAGGCAGGGTGCCCGCTCAAAATCGTCATGGTGGCATAGAAGCCGGGATAAGAAATTCCCCATACGCCCACGCGGCCGTTATTGTTCGGGATGGTCTTCAGAAGGAAATCGATTGTGTCGTAAGCGTCGGTGGCTTCGTCAGTTTGGTGGGGCGACGTCTTGTTGGGAATGTAGGGCCGGACGTGCACGAATTGCCCTTCCGACTTTCCGATGCCGCGCACATCGCAATAGGCAAAAATATAACCGGCGCGGGCATAGGGCTCCGAGGGGCCGAGCGTGGAGCGATAGTTGTCGGCGCCATAAGGGGCCACCGTGTACGGGGTGCGCATCATCCAAATCGGGTACCGCTGGGAGGTGTCTTTCGGCGCGTAGACGGAGATGAACAGGCGAACGCCGTCGCGCATGGGCGCCAGGTACTCAAATTTGGAGTAAGTTGCCCGGATATAATCTCGCAGCTCACGGGCCTTTTGCGCCTCATCAGCGTGCCCCCGGTCCTGAGCCGCCAAATGAATAACCGGCAGCATTACGAAAAGCATTCCTAATACGGTTAATATCCTGCGGACGCGCATCATCACAAAACCTCCACTCTCTGGGGATTGAGCTTGCACCTTCACCCTGACTTGCCAAGACTACGGTGAATTTGATGGGCAGCGATACACCCGTAAAACCTGCATACATTCGGCTTGCGGCAGGGCCGCGTCGAGCGCCGGGGCTTCATGGGCGCCAAGGTCCCCATGGATAGGCCTGACCGTCCCGTGAAGCATAATCCCGGTGGAAGGCCGCCGCAAGGCCCATTAAAAGCAATTCTCTTAAAATCCGTGAAAGAAGGCTGGTCAGCGCGCCTAACCTGGATTTCTCACCGCGGGTCGGGAAGGGCGGGGCTTTAGCCCCGCCGCTCGAAGGCCATCCTGATTATTTCCAAGTCCCGCACCCCGCGCACCTTGCAGCCGCAAGCTGCGCGGGGTGCGGGACGGGTTGAGGGTGAGAGCCGCGATTTCGGCGGGGCTGAAGCCCCGCCCTTCCGGCAGCGACCAACCGTGGTGAGAAGTCCCGCCTAATAACCAAACCGGTCGTCCAAAGAATGCTAGAATCAGCGACGTTGCATCACTGGAACCATAGGGCTGCCTTGCCGGCTCCCCCAAGGCAGGGCGTCGTCGAACAATAATTCCCATGAAACTCGCCCCCCTGGATTGGATCATCGTCGTTGCTTACCTGGTGTCGCTGGTCGTCATGGGAATCGTTGCCAGCCGCCGGGTTAAGGACACCAAAAACTATTTTCTGGGCAAACGTCACTTCGGCAAGCTGATTATGATCGCCCAGACTTTCGGCGTGGGGACTCATGCCGAAATGCCGGTAAGTCTCTCGGGAGCTGTTTACAGCTTTGGCATGTCGGCAATCTGGTACCAGTGGAAGAATCTTTTTGCCACACCCTTTTACTGGATTATGGCGCCGGTATTCCGTCGCGTGCGGCGCACTACCACCGCGGAAATGATTGAGGACCGCTATGGCGCGGGAATGTCGGGCCTCTACGCTCTCTTTGCCTTCGCGTTTTTCATTATCAACATGGCCAGCATCCTCAAAGGAGCGGCAAAGGTTTTGAACCAGATGCTGGGAGCGAACCTGACCGCCAACTCCATTGTGCTGGGATTGGCGTTCATCTTTGTCCTTTACAGCTTTGTCGGGGGGTTGCTTGCCTCCGCATGGAGCAATTTTGTTCAAGGCTTTCTGCTCATCTTCTTGTCCTTTATGTTGATTCCGCTGGGCTGGGGGGCGGTGGGTGGTATGGGTGGGATGAAGCAATCCCTGCCTCTGCATTATTTCTCCCTGGCGACGCCCAAGGAAGTAGGCCCGTGGTTCATCGTCATGCTGACTCTTAATGGTCTCATCGGCATCATGGCACAGCCCCACATTATGGCGGCGGTGGGCACGGGCAAGGATGAATACACCTGCCGCGTAGGATTCTTTCACGGAATGTGGGCCAAACGCTTGTGCACGATCGGCTGGGCGCTGGTAGGCCTGATGGTCGCCGTGATGATCAAGCGCGGTCTGTTTGGCACGCACGCGCTCAAAGATCCCGAGGATGCCTTTGGTTTCGCCTGCCAGCACTTGCTTTCCCCCGGCCTTCGCGGCCTGCTGATCGCGAGCGTAATGGGAGCGTGCCTGGCCGCTTGTTCCGCCCTCATGGTGGATAGCGGCGCGCTTTTCACGCAAGGATTTTACCGCCCGCGTTTGGCGCCCAAGCAATCTGACCTGCACTACCTGTGGGTCGGGCGTATCAGCGGGCTCGCGGCGGTGGTCACGGCCGTGGTCTATGCGCTTTTCCTGATCCAAAGAGTGCTCTATTCGTTCCTGCTCACGGAAACGCTGGCGGCTTTTGTGGGCATCAGCATTTTGGCAGAAATCATTTGGAAGCGAGCGAACCGCTGGGGAGCTGCCAGCAGCGTGTTTATCTCCATGGGCACAAACTTCTCTTTGTATCATTGGAAGCATCAACGGTTGGATTACTGGGACCCCGGCATCTTCTTCTCCGCACTCGCCGCGGGAACCGCGGCTCTGGTGGTGGTGAGCCTCCTGACACCTCCCGAAGACGAGGCCCGCGTCGCTCCCTTCTTCACCCGAATTCAAACTCCTTCGGACCGCATCCCCGCAGGCGCCGCCGACCAGGTTAACCTTCCCGAGGATCACGAAGAAGGTAAGGATTGGGAGGACGGCTTGGCTCCCGAAACCGGTCGATGGGCGGCGGAGCACGGCCGTCAATTACTCCTCGTCAACCTTCTCCACCCGCTGCGCGGGGCGTGTGGCGTCAGCTTCTTCAAAGCTTATCGCGTTGACTTGCAGGGACTGCTGATTGGATCGCTCCTGAGTTCCGGGCTGGTCCTCGGCTTGTGGGCGCTGTTGCGACTCTGACGAATCTAACGGAAAGGGCAAACTTCGATGGCCTCACAGAACCAGACTTCCACCCCTTACCTGATGGGGACCGCGTGCGCGGGTCTATTTACTTTCGGAGTGATGACTTCATTCCTGGGCGCAACCTTGCCGGAGTTGAGCGCGCGCTCCGGTTTTGATTTGACCCGCAGCGGAACGCTTTTCAGTTTTCTCTACTTCCCGCAAGTGCCCATGGTCTTCCTGGCCGGACCGCTGATCGACCGCTTCGGCAAAAAGCTGGTATTGGCCGCCGGGTTTCTGGGCAGCGCTGCGGCGCTGGTTGGAATGGCCTACGTTCCCAGCTACGCGGTGCTCGGAGCGCTGCTGGTCATGCTCGGCCTGGGCGGCAGTTCTGCCATGGCCGCGGCGAACACCCTCATCCCCGACCTCTACCCGCAGAATCCCTCTTCCGCGCTCAATCTGGGCGGCATCTTCTTCGGCGTGGGAGCGGTCTTCTTCCCTTGGCTGGTGGCGCTGATGGCTCGCCGCCTGGGGCTTGTCGCCACCCTGTGGTTCATTGCCCTGCTGGTCGGCCTGGTGGCCGTGGTGGCGCTGGTGCAGACGTTCCCCCCCGCCAGCATGGCGGGAGGATTCGACTGGGATCAAGCGATGTCGGTGGCGGTTAATCCCGCCGTCATGATGCTTGCCGCCGTGCTGTTCTTCTATTCCGCCCTGGAGATTTCCACCGCCGGCTGGATCCGCACCTTCCTGGAGAAAGACTTGGCCGTTTCCTCGGAGAGTTCCAAAATCATCCTGACGTCTTTCTGGATTATGATGATGTTGGGCCGCCTGATCGCCAGCCAAGTGGTCAAGCGAGTTCGCGGGCCGCAATTGTTGCTGGGGTGTTCCGTGGGGGCCATCGTCGGACTCCTGCTCATGGTTCTGGCGCCCAACATGCCGGTTGCCGCTGCCGGCATCATCCTCTGCGGACTCTGCTACGCGCCGGTGTTTCCCACTACGGCGGGAACCGCCAGCACCTACTTTTCGCGCATCTTCGGAACCGTTTTCGGCATGCTCATGACGCCCGCCCTGCTGAGCGGCGCGGTGGTTCCTCCCGCCATCGGGTACGTCGCCCAACACCAATCGGTACGAGCCGGCATCTGGATTCTGGTGGGGATGGCGGTTCTGCTTCTGCTTACGCAGGAAATCTTCGTCAGCTACGAGCGGCGGAAATTGCTCCCCGCGGCGCCGGGACCGGCATGACGGGGTGGTAAGCCGATAGCTCATAGCCGACAGCCGAAAGCTTACAGTTACGTCTCCCCGAATCGGGGGTTGGGCGCGGTGATTTGAGTTTACTCCCCGCCCCTTTGGGGGAGAGTGGGGCGCGAAGGAGCGCCGGGTGAGGGGTCTCCCAGCCCTCAGCCAGCGATCCCGGGTTCCACCCCCAGCACGAAGCCCCTGACATTTGGCACCAGCCGCCCGCCATTCATTTAAGAGTTTTATTTTCATTAACATATCGGCATAGCGTGGGCTCGCGTTGTTTTGATGTCGCGTAAGCCATTTAGTTTCTGTAAGTTCTCGGCATAGCGTGGGTTTGGGGGGGGTTCAGGTACTTTCAGTGCCCTTAACTCGTGCTATCTCTTTTAGTCCCAACAACTCATCGGCATTTTAGCTAAGCCACTTGTTTTCAATGACTCATCGGCATATGACATTTTGTCGCTTAATTCGCTCTTTGTTTTCAATAAGTCCTCGGGGTCGACCTTCATTTTGATACTTTTCAGCACGCGCGCTCCCTTCCTGATTTTCATGGACAAATTAGCGATCCACCACACTTGTCGCAGGCTCGGCCCTTCCGTCCTCGCCACGCGCCCCACACGGCATTGCAATATCGCCATTTGTAGTTTTCTCAGCAAGCATTTTTGAACGTACAGGCTTTCGTTTTTGCCATTTGCCCATTACCTTTTGATTTTCTAATGCCACTCCACCGTCCTGCGCCGCCCGCTTTCCGTCTTCAGCCGACTCGCATCTCGCGCCACGGGTCACTTGTCACTGCTCTTGTCGGCCGCACGGAGCTTGTCGTTCCCATGGGTGCGCGATTTCACCACGGCATAGTTCTCCATTTATAGGCTAGCACGTGCAGCTCCAACCTCGGGGGTGATACCCACGGGTTTCCTACCGGTACGGAAAATTCTCAAGGAAGGAATCTTATTGTACGTACCATTTCCTGCCCGTAGGAAAGCGTGGGGCGGTCCGGTGGGGGAGAACTGACAGCCAATAGCTCTAACCGACCGGCTTGAGCTGACAGCCGACAGCTCACAGCTTGTAGTTAACCGCGGTCGAGCAATTGATGCGCCGACCTTTAGCCTGGATTTCTCACCACGGGTCTGGAAGGGCGGGGCTTTACAGGCTGCGGAAAAGCGTCCCGGCGCGGATAACCACCCCAGCGCTCGACGCGCCACCCCTCCTGAATCAGGAGGGGAGTTACCTATATTGCTCCCCTCCTCAGATGAGGAGGGGGGGCGCGCCGAGCGCCGGGGTGGTTCTGAACAGGGGTGGCGTTGATCACGACAGTACCAGCGGGTTATTCCGCCGCCTGTTTAGCCCCGCCGTTGCAAGGCCATTCTGATTATTTCCAAGTCCCGCACCCCGGGCGGCTGGATGCATCCGCACGCCGAATCCAAGGGTGAATGCAGCGATCGGGGCCGGGGTGGAGCAGACGGGGAAGAGGCGGAAGGAACCAACTGGGCAGAGGACTGAGCCCAACCCAGGGCCACAGAAAGGGTGGTGACCGACACCACAAGCGCCGCGAAGACGACGCCTCTACGAAATCCGGGAAAGGGTCTCCTTCGCCAACCCTCGATCCGCCTGATTATATCTCACCCGGGCGCTCCCCCGCCCATATGCCATCGGCATGAGGTGGGGACGACGGCGCCACCCTTTGTGCATCATTCATGGCCGCTAGGCAAGAAGCGACGATGACGCATCAGACGTAGCACGGAACGCAGAACTTGACTCGGCAGGTGGATGACAAATGCGAAGCTTCGGCTGACGGCCCCGCGCCCATACTCGTGGCCTAGAACCGGGACTTCGGGCCGCGCCAAGAGCAGTGCCACCGTCGTGATGGTCACAACCACCAGGAACTGAATGAAAAAAAACATGAGGGCAATCCTGATGATGAGTCCCATTTGAGCCTCCCCACCGGCCGATGCCCGCTAATGCGGCAGCCTTACCGCCGGGCTCGGCGTTCAACCCTTTAATCGGTTGGGGAATTGGGGGGCATGAAGGTTTCTAACCCGGATTTCTCACCACGGATCTGGAAGGGCGGGCTTTACAGGCTGAAGAAAAAGTGTCATCGGCATATTACCACCCCGGCGCCCAAGGCGCCACCCCTCCTGAATCAGGAGGGGAGTTGTTGAAAACGCTCCCCTCCTCAGATGAGGAGGGGTGGCGCGCCGAGCGCCGGGGTGGTGCTGACAGTGCTAGC
>JBEKQO010000123.1:0-20306 GCA_049519635.1 Terriglobia bacterium
TCAATTAAAAGCGTTTATCTTCGAGGTCGAGTCGGAGGGCGGGAAAAAGGGGGAATTAAAATATGCGACCTAGTTTCGCGATGTTGTTGAAAACACATGTAGAACAAATGTCGCATTTCCACTTTGCCAGGATGTCGATGAAAGCAAATGCCTTATGCGTGCCTTGCCAGGATATTTATGAAAAGACAGGATGTTAGCGCGAACCGCCGGGGAAGGGAAGTCGGGACCTGCGGGGGAGCTGCGCCTCTCGTTTTACCCCTCGGCGGCGTCCAAGCATGGTGGGAGGTCCGGGCATGCCGCGCAGAACGTAGGCGGCGATACCACGGGCACTTCATCTGCCCCGGCGGTCGCACATCAGAACTCGAGTCGAAGGGCCAATTGAATCTGCCGCGGCGTTCCAGTCCCGATAGGGGTGGTGTTGACCGGCTGGGTTATGACGCCAAACTCCCCGAGTCCCGCGGAAATATCCGCGTTGGGGGCTCCGAACTGCGCGCGATTGAAAAGGTTGAACGCTTCGGCCCGGAATTGGAGCTGATAGCGCTCCCGCAGAGCAATTCGTTTGCTTGCGCCAATGTCGGCTTGCCAAAGGCCTGGGGCTCGCGCCACATCTCTTGGCGCATCGCCGAAGGCGCCTGCGGCGGGCACCGCAAAGGCCGCCGGGTTGATCCACTCCGAGGGCGTCGCGCCGCCAGCGGGAGTGAGAGGAACTCCGAGAAGGATGTTAGGCCGCTGGTTGTTCGTGTTGCCATCGGGAACCACCTTGGCCGATCGGTCCACCAAGACGTTGACGGGAAAACCCGTATGCGCGCCCACAATCGACGTCAACTGCCAGGAGCCGAAAACACTCCGCAAGACTCCCGGCTGATTGAGGTAGGCTTTGCCGGCCCCGAAGGGAAGCTCATACACGGCATTGGCATTCACCACATGCCGGACATCCCAAATACCGCTGGCGCGGTCGCAGGCCCGGCAGGCGACGATTTCCGGAGTCAGCGAATCGCCATCGCCGCTACCCATGGAGCCGTCGTCAATTTCGTGCGACCAGGTGTAATTCATCGAGAACAGCAGACCTTTGCGGAAAGCGCGCTGCAAGCCCAGGCCCAGGCCTTCATAGGTGCTGTTGCTATCGTTACCGCGCCAGGCGATTTGCCCGAATTGAGGATAAGGAGGCTGGCCCGTCTGTGGATCGATGACGTTGACATAGGAGAGTGTCAACAGGTGCGTGCCCTTGCTGCCGACGTAAGAGACTGTTCCCAGCACACTGTCCGGCAACGTCTGCTGAAAGGAAAGTCCCCATTGGGTCACGCCCATGTCCTTGCGACGCCGTTCCATGGCCTGCGGCGAAATGACGCCGTTGGCGTCAGCCAAAAAGGGATCGATGGGATAGGTCAGACCGGGGGTGGTATTGTTCGCCAGAGAGAAACTCGCCACTTCATTGCCCTCGGGAACATTCTGGTCATCCAATTGTCCATCCTGATGGTAGGTCCCGAAGCCGGAGCGGATCACCGTCTTCCCGCCCAGCCACGCCGGCGCCCAAGCGAGCGCGAGGCGCGGGTCAAGGTCACGGTAAGTTGGCCAGCCGAATCTGGCGCCCACCCCACAGTAGCCCACTGCCCCGCACGTGGCGAAGTCGAAGGGGTCGGGTCGGCCGTAAATTTCGTGAAAGATATTGAAGAAACTATAGCGCGCGCCCAGATTCAGCGTAAGCTCCGGCGTCCACTTGAATTCATCCTGAAAGTAGCCAAAGTACGTGAACTTACGCAGCCCGTTGATCGGCTCCGCTTGGGTGTATTTGGCGGTATTCACGTCGTTTGCTTCCAAGGCTTCGGTGGAAGCGTAGGAGATCGTGCCGCTGGCAGTTCTGCCCTGGTTCATCTGAACTCGCCGGATCTCTACGCCGGCCTTGATCACGTTCCGCCCACTGATCTTGGTGAGGTTATCGATACCGGCAAACGTGTTGCCAGATCCGATGCTGACGCGGTCATTGTTCAGGGTGGTAAAGCCCGAAACGGAGAAGGCGTACAGCGACCCGGTGTGGTTGGCATCGATGGTGTTGGCGGTGCTGCGATTGAGGCCAAATTTCGCTTCGTTCACCAAACTCGCCGAGAAAACGTGCAGCAGTTCGATGGCAACGTTATCCGGCGAGGAATTCAACACTTGCTGGTCTTCCAGATACTGTCCGGAGCTGGCCAGCGGCGCGCTGCTGACCGCTTGATCAAAATTAACGCGGACGAAAGCGGTGGTTTTATCCGAAAAACGCTGATCCACGCGCATCATCCCGGAGTCCTCGTTCCCCAACTGGCGGCCAGCCCCTATGAATTCCGACACATCGGGATTGCCCGCGACGGGCAACGCCCCCTCGGGGTAGGCATTCAGGAAAGGAGTGAGCGCGGGAGATCGAGCGGCCGCTTGGGCGCGAAAGGCGTCCGTGGGAACAAAGCCCACCAGGGTTTGTCCCAAGGTTTGCCGGTAGCCCTCGTAGGAGGTGAAGAAAAAGGTCTTGTCGCGCACGATCGGTCCGCCCAGGCTGCCGCCAAACTGGTTCAAGCGAAACGGCGGTTTGGTATCGTCAATGAAGCTGCGCGCGTCGAAGATGTCGTTGCGCACGAACTCGAATGCGCTGCCGTGAAACTGATTGGTCCCGGAAGCAGAGGTCACCGCCATCTGTCCCCCGGCCGTGGCCCCGGTTTCGGCGGTGGCCAGCATGGACACGACACTGAATTCCTGGATCGTGTCCAAGGGGATCGCCAACCGCACATAGGGCTGCTGGCCCTGGTTGATGATGTTGGTAGCGTCGATGCCGTCGTAGGTAAAGTTGTTATCATCGCGCCCGCGCCCGGCGACGCGAATGCTCCGCTGATTGCTGCTGCTATTATAATTCGTGTCCACCGCCAACGGCGCAAGGGCGGTTAAACTCGCCCAGTTGCGGCCATTGAGTAACAGTTCGCTGACCTGCTTGCGCTCAAGGCGGGTTCCCAGAGCATTCGAGTTCTCGTCCAGTTGCTGGCCGCTTCCGCTGACCTCGATCCGCTCGGTGGTTCCGGAAACCTTTAGCGCCGCGTTCAAAGTAGTAGTATGTTCCACCGCCACCACCAGGTTCTCAAATCCCGCCGTCTGGAAGCCCTTGAGGGCAAAGGTCACGGTGTAAGTCCCGACCGGCAGCTCGGGAATGTCGTAGGTTCCGCTCCGTGATGTAACGGCGCTCCGCTTTAATCCGGTGCCATTCTGTATGGCAGCGACGCTAGCGCCGGGCACTCCCAGTCCGGAAGAGTCCCTCACGGTTCCGGTCAAAGCACCTCGGTCAATTTGTCCAAAGAGGTTTGTTGCTAGAAATAGGAAGCCACAGAGCCACCCGAGCTTGGGCATCAGAGATCCTCCCCTAGAATTGGGGGGGCAGAATCGCAAATTCAGGTGTGTCATATGAAGTCTCCGAAGCTAATATGGGAGCTTGTAGCGGCCACAATTCTTCAGCGTCTCGACAAGGTCCCCATCTGCCCTGCGCTACACACCCTATGCGTAAACTATTGGCGCGCCAGGATCCGATTCCGGGTCTCCCGGCAAAAGAATATAAACAAATTGCCGTCAGGTCAAAGAAAAGGGGACAGCGTCTCTACCGACCCCGTCCCCCTTTGTGGGTATTTACTGCCCACCGCCAGTCCCCTCCACCAACTTCTGGCTGGATGGAACCGGCACTTGCTCTGAGTTTGTCCGGTAGCGTGCGAGGATCTGCGCGCGGTTGGCCCGGAGATCGAGTCCGCTCGGGGTTGCCGGATAAGGCTTCGATCCCATCAGACCCTGCCAAAGGATGCGATTGAACTGTGCGCCGTCGACAAGGTCTTCCTTGGAGAAGTCCATGCCTTTAGTGACCGCCGCCCAGTAAGCCGCATCGTGGGTAGGATGGGGAATGGTCTTGACGCTGGCCGGCATCGGCGGCAGAGGAAGCGTGGTGTTGTAGAGCAGAAGAGAAGGCACAGCCTGATAGGTCCAATCCTTCTCGCTCTTATCAAATACATCCGTCATGGGTGTGGCCAAGGCGTCGTTCAAGTTCGAGTACCGAATTCTGAGAATGTCCTCCATCGTGCGGAACATGCTGAGAGTGGTATAGGAAGCGGATACCACGGCATGGTGTTTGACATAGGGACCGATGATGTACGCGGTACTGCGATGGGCGTCCACATGATCGCCGCCATCCTGTGCATCGTCTTCGATCACAAAAATGAGGGTGTCGTCTTTGTACCTGCTATGGGCGACCTTTTCGGCGACCAACCCAACAGCATAGTCATTATCCGCCTCATCCAGCTCCGGCGTGTTGATTCCATCAATTGCGATGGAGTAGTTCCCCGTATGATCGTGGGGTAACCGCAGCAGAGTCAAATTGGGCAGTCCGCCGTTTCCATATTTCGTGTCAAACTCCCGCTCCCACTCCTTGAACCGATAGTAATCGGGAAAAGACTGGTCGAATCCGCGGAAATAGGGATCTGTATACGGGCGCAGGACAACGCTCGTCGAGTACGCCACCTGGGTGTTCGACGCGGCGGGATCGGTCAGCTCCGGAAGGTTAATCGACGAATACGCGGTGGGCAGGTTATACCGTGCCAAGTCGAGAAAGAAACCGTAGTTGCGAATTGACAATCCGGCCTTGAGCGCCCCGTTCCAGAGGAAACCAGCCCCTTGTTCGCCATCCGCCCCATCGGCTGCGGCAGTGTCGGCGGTTCCGGGCAGCACGTCGGGATCGTCCGGGCTGAGCGGGTCGGCAGCCAGTCGAGCGGCAAGCGTTGGATAACTGACATTCACGTTGCGGTTGGTGCCTTCCGAATCATTGGACAACCCGCGCCCCGCATATTCCACCGTTACCTGTCGTTCTACCACGTCGGGGGCGTGCGCTGAGGTGGACCAAGGCCAGCCATCCATACTGACTTCACTGGTGTCGTAAAAATTGTCCAGCGTCACGAAATGGCGCGCGATCTTGTGGAAATTGGGAGTAGTGGCTTCACCGAATTCCGTTATACTTGGATCGCCGTTGCCAACTTCCAAATCACCGAGGATCTGATCATAGGTCCGATTCTCCTTGATGATGTAGATAACATGGTGAATTTTCTCATGCAGAAATGCCAGCTTGTCTGCATCCTCGTCGCTCACATGATGTTGGAAATTGTTGTTGGCGGCAACTTGCTGCGTCAGCCCTTGCAGTTCGGATGCGTTGGGGGTAGGGAAACTCTGGAACCCCGCTTTGATGAGCTGCAGGTCATATTCATTGCTGGCCGAGCAGGGTGCGGAGCCCGCCGAAGTAATGCCGTGGCAGTAGCCGGGGTTCGGCCCCGTCGGTGACTTCCCGTTCAAAACATAGGTAAACTTTCCGTCGCTGCTGAAGCTGACGGAATTGGGATACCAGCCGGTAGGAATCAACCCGATCACCTGACTTTGCTTGGGGGCCGGGCTAAGCTGGACAACGGCTAAATTGTTCATCCAACCATTGGTGACGTACAACAGCTTCCCGTCCGGCGAGAGCGTAACGCTGTTGGTGTTGCTTCCCTTAAAGTTGGCTCTCCATTCGGAAAGCAGGCCGGCAGGGGCAGTCACACCGATATTATCAACCAGGGTGTTGGAACTGGTATCAATCACGCCCACCGAATCGGCGAGGTCCTGTGCGACGTAAAGCTTTGACTGATTTACGTTCAGGACCATTTTGTTGGGCTCACCAGGAACGCTAACACGTGCCACGACGGCGGGCGTGTTCGCAATGTCGACGACCACGATTTCACGGTCGCGGATGCTTGAAACGTAAGCGGTTTGGTCACCCTTGATGACCACCCAAAGCGGATATTCTCCACCGGGGACGCCGGAATTCGCAGAATTCTCCTTGCCAGGGCGAAGATCAAGCTCGGAATTTACCGCCCAGCCCGTCTTGGACCTGGTGAGGATGGTGATCGAGTCGTTGTAGTAGTTCGTGACGACGAGCTTGGTGCCGTCTTGGGTGATTGCGACGCCGGCAGCCTGCGGCGCTACCTCAAGCCCCACCCCGGCAGTGTGGCCGAGCGCAATCGGACTTCCTGTTTGCTCCGCCCATACTCCGGCGGTAAGAGCGTACGCGTGAACGTTATCATTGACGCCGCCTGCCACGTAGAACGCTGTGCTTGAGGGATCGAAGGCGATTCCATTGTAGGTGTTCGGGACCTGAATCACCTGTTTCTGGATCGGCAGATATTGTGAGATGTCGTAAATAAACACAAATTGGGTTGAGTCTGCCGGATTCAGCGCGCCTTCCGTCGCCCCAGACGAGACCTTTACCAGGTTGTAACCACTGGTCAGCACGAGAAGAGTCTTCCCGTCGGGGCTCACGACGCTGGTCACAGCTTGTCCAGCGGTGTACAGGGGATTGTCGCTCAATCCCGGATTCAAGGGTTCGAAGCGCGCCTCGCGAGGCGCTAAGGGTGTGATCTGTTGGCCCGTGTTTGGGAGTTGCTGACCGCGCGATGCGGGCGTTACAACTGCCGCGATCGCAATTGCAATCAAGATCTGTCGCAAGATGCTGATACGACTCATGCGAGTCCTCCTTTTTGTTTCCAAAGTGTGGATTCTCACACATCCCCCCTGGCGCCGCTGGCGCGCCCACGGTTGGCGTGTGTGCCGATAGGTGACTCCTGTAACGGTCACATGTAATCAGCTCTTCGTTAAGGAGTCGTTAGAGCGGAGTGAATTCCTTGTGAAACAACCGCGTTGTTACTTGAGATGATCTCCAAGTATATGTTCCTCATTACCTTAAGCCTGAATTGTCAAGCGGTCGCCGAGAGTGGAGGCGGCTGAACTGTTATCTTGATGGCGGGAGTGCGAGCGTACGAGGAAATGCCAGGACTCGTTTGGGGAGTGGTCGCGAACCGGATCAGGTGTGGGTACGCAAGGTCGCGAAGTTCTCCCCCATGGGGGTTCAGGTCTTGCCTGAAATGTCTGCCTCATCCTTGCGTATGGCTACGTCAGGTCAACGAGCGAAGCGAGTTGCCCGGAGGGCAACACCGTGAATAGCGGTAGGTGCAACCTACGGATGCCAACGCCTAAAAGACTTGCGGCCCCGGAGGGGCCGGACAAGCCCAAAGTCAACCCTTGCAGGGTTGAGGATTCCCGCCCCGTTCGGTCCGTAGGTTGCACCTACGGCTATTCATGGAACGGCCCCTCGCGGGGCCGCATTCACTCGATCTTCCACGGTCTTAACTCTCATGTCGCACACCCGCAGTGGATGCCGCGCTCACTCCTCCCAGTAGCCCGCTCCAAATCCTCGAGTTCTCGCCGTCGGGCAAACGCACACGTTCAACCGGTAGCGCCTTATGGGAGCTGGCGCGATTCGGCAAAGATGGAAAGAGCGCGAAAAGTCGTGCGCCACTACGTCCAGCCCGCTACGCTAACCGGCCCCACTACTGAGCCAGCTTGTATACCTCACTTCCAGCAAGAAGGAACGTTCCGGTGACGAACTCGTCCGTGCTTTCGCGCGCGACAAGGTGCGGCTCGTCATCCCCTTGCTGGCCCCAAAGAACCTTACCCTCCGGGCTGAGGCTTTGGGCCAAGCCCGCCCAGGCCCTTTTGACCGCGGGGAGGTACTCCTGGCGATTCAGGACACCATGATTAATCCCCCATGCCAATCCGAAACAGAAGAAGCCTGTCCCGCTGGTTTCAGGATTCGGAAACTCGTCGGGGTCGTCGAGGTTGACGCGCCACAGGCCATCGGCTCCCTGGCGCTTGACCAGTTCCGCCGCCTGCCGGCGAAAGATCGCAAGGTAGTGCGGCCGGCTGGGGTGATGCTTCGGAAGATACTCCAGCACGCGTGGGATTCCGGCAAATACCCACCCATTCCCACGTGACCAAAGTATCTTCTTTCCGTTCGCGGTCCGCTGCCCAATGAAACGAGGGTCGCGGTAGTAGAAGCCGGACTCCTTATCCAACAACTGTCCCGTGACGTCATCGAAAAAGGCGTTCATGATGTCGATATACTTCTGGTCACCGGTGGCTTTGGCGAGCATGGCGAGTGCGGAGGCGCCGTAAAGGGAATCCTCATACACGGACTTGGCACCGTAGGGGTCGAGGTACCATTGTTTCGCGCCTGCAGGCGAGATCGGGTCAGGCGTGGCTAGCCACTTGATGGAGGGCTCGATCATCGCGCGGTCCTTTTTTACGAAGTAGAGTTCCGTCCAGGTCTCCACGCAGAACAGCCGGTTGGCCCCGGCGGGCTCCGTGCCCACCTGCCATTCGTGCAGACGTCCCCACCGAAGAGCATGCTCAAGGAATGCCGGGTCGTGCGTCGATTTCCACGCGGCCATTACTCCCGTGTACCACGTCGCACGCTCCCAATTGCGGTCGTCCGGTTTCATCACCGGATGCGCCAACTGCCAGGAGTTTGCCCTTTCGAGGAGAGTCAGGATTTCCTGCTTTTTCGGGAGTGCCGGAGCACTCGTCGCTTCCCGCGACCCCCCCCCGCCCGCAGCCGGAGGGACCAGGGACCCATCCGGCGAATTGCCAAGGATTAGCGAAGGATTATTAAATGGAGTGATCATAATAGAAAAGGATATCCACAAAAGAATGAACCATCTCTTCGCTTCTTTCATCCGTCGCCCCTCCTTCCTTTCGGTCGGTGTCCAAATATTGGTTGCGACTGAAAATGCCCGAGGTCTGCCCGGACGTCTCACTGCGGTTGGACGCGAGCGGGATAACGGTGCTAAACAGGCTAGGGAAAAGGCCGTCGGTACTGTCCATCCCTGATCCCTGCAGGGGATCAATCAAGCAGCCGGGGGCAACGCCCCCGGAAAGAGCACCACAACCGAGTCCGGCCCTGAAAGGGTCGAATCTGCATAGTAACACGCCAAAATCGCACCACGCGGCCGGGGGGTTGTGCGACCCCTTCAAGGTCGAGAAACTTGTGCCACGTTTTCCGGGGGCGTTGCCGCCGGCTACTAACTTGTGCCCTTACGGGGCATAGAAACCCTTCCGGCTGCTTGAACCAACACCGATCATTTCCCTCTGAACATTGTCTTGGGTACGCACAATGGCGCAAACCCAAGTTCACTGTGAACCCGCTGCTGCCGGGCGCGGGCGGGTTCGAGTGTAATCCTCGTCGGGATTTTCCGGGCTGTCGCTGAGCAGGCCAAGCATCTGATAAACCTTTAAAACCGCGTGGTCGACCATGCGCTCGCCGGCTCCCGGCTCAATGATGGTTGAAAGGCTCGCCGCGCCATAGCCGCCCTCAGTGGAAGAGCGAATGGTGGGGAGATACCCGAAGTACCCATTCGCATAGCCGAGGAAAAAGCAGTCGTTCACCGGGCAGCGTTGCCGCCAGTTGATTTGAAATTCCACGAAAGGCTCTCCGGGCATCGACATGAAAGCAATCTGTTGGTTCAAGAGCAGCGTGGCGACGGGCAGTTGCTGCTCCGCATCAGTGGGGGGAAAGTAGTAGAAGGCGGCGGCGCTATTCGAACTCACTTCGGAGCTTTGAAAGAAAGCCTTCCGGTATTTTTCCACGTTCCAGCGGAAATGAAAGGTGAGCAGGTCTTCCGCGAAATCGAGTGAAGGGTGGGGCGGGCTTTGGGTGTGAATCTCCCGGGCAATTCGGGCCGCCACCTCCCCCAATTGAGTCCCTTCCCAGTCGCGGCGTTTCACGGCATCCTGCTGGAGCGGGACTGCGGTGTAGTAAGGATTGATGTCGCCGGGCGCTCCTTGCAGGAACATGCAAAGGGGTTGATCCCCAAACGAGCCTTCCACGGTTTTGACCGTGGCGGCGGGGTAATCTGCGGAGTACTGCCGATTGTCCGGTCCAAAGACCACCGGGTGGCAGGCGTAATTCACAACGATGGCGAGCGGCTTCCCATCCAACGTATCGAGCCGCAGGACGGAGACCGTGGGATCAACAGGCGACGTAGGGATTTGCGTTTCATTGTGGTCGAACCAGGTTACCGTCCCATCCGAGTTCAAGCGGAGCCGGTTGTGTCCTATATAGGCATCCCCGTATCCCGTTCCAATGCGAACTTCCACGGCGCGCTCGTGCGCCTCCTGGATAGCTTTCTCGATCTTCTCCAGCGCCGCCTTTTCCCAAGCGGGCAGGCCATCCGGATAAGAATCGCGGATCGCCGGCGCTGAGTGATCGTGCGTGGCACAGACCAGAACGTAGGAGATTCCGCTCGATTTCCTGGCGGCCTCGCGGATTTGCTCGATGGAGCCGCGGCCGAAAGTGCGGCCTAAATCCAGGGCCACAAGCGCGACGCGCTTATCCCCAACTTCCAGGACGATTACCCGGGCAAAGAGCGGATCGAGCGTGCCGGTGGCGTCTCTCAATTCGTAACCCCAGAGGGGCAATCCGGGAGGCGGGGTGATATCGACCTTGGCGACGCCGGCTCTGAGCACCGAAGCCCAAGCCGACGGCGCCAAGAGCAGGATGACGGCACCCCATAGCAGCCCCGCTTTGAAAAGACGCATGTTTTACTCTCCAGGATGAAAGTTCGAAGTCCGTCTGCAATCCGCATTGAACTGGGTGAAGATTCTCCGCCGGAATGACTACGAACGCAAGTTGAGTTCCCCAAAATGACCAACATGGTCCGGATTTGTTAACCGGGATTTCTCACCCCGAATTGGGAAGGTCGGGGCTTTACAGGCTGCGGAAAAACTCGCCGGCACTGTCATTCTGAGGAGCCGCAGGCGGTCCTGAGCATCGCGAAGGAAGAATCTCGCATTGCCTTGAAAATACTCAGAGCGAGATCCTTCGCGTAGTTTACCCTGAGCGGGCAGTGCGAGATTCTTCGCTGCGCTCAGAATGACAGCGAACGGGCTCAGGATGACAGCAGTGGAGCGTTTTTCCGAAACCTGTAAAGCCCCTTTGACGTCTCGTCCGGACAGAGGGCTGAACAGGCTGCGGAGAAAACCGTTGGAACTACACATTCCGGATCCCCGGAGGGGATCTCTTCAGTAGCCGGGGGCGTTGCCCCCGGCTACTAACTTGTGCCCTTACAGGGCACGAAAGCCCTACGCGTCTTTCCGCAGCCTGTGAAGCCCCGCCCTTCCGGCAGCCCCCAAGAGCGTTTCAGCCTGGCGAAAAATCCGGGCTAGAATTCCAGCCGAAGTGCTAACTGTGCCAACCTGGGCTGATTGAGCTGATAGTTTACGATCCCAAAGCCCGGAGCGCCAAACGTCTGCCCGGGTTCTCCGAATTGCACCCGGTTAAAGAGGTTAAAGAACTCCGCCCGGAACTGAAGCTTCAGGCGCTCGGTCAGGTGAGTGTCTTTGAACAGCGCGAAATCGGAGTTGTTCACTCCGCCGCCGCGCACGTTGGTGAGTTCGCGAGGGGCGTTGCCAAAGGTGAACGGCGCGGGCTGACTGAAGCAGTTGGGGTTGAACCATTCGTTGATCCTGGATGTGGCCGAACCGGTAGTGTTAATCGCACAGCCCGGAACGATGTTTGGCCGCTGCGTGCCGTTATTAAGGGAGTAGCTGTTGTTATTCGCGTTCGTCATAACGAGAGCGAGGCCGCTCTGCAGAGTGTAGATTCCGTTGACGCCCCACCCTGATACCAGCTTGTTGGCGACTCCCGAGGTGTTACCTAAGAAGCGCTTCCCCCGCCCGAAGGGAAGGCCGAGGGAGTAACTCACCACCAGATTGTGCGGTACATCATTACTGGAGGGCGCCCAATCCGCGCGACGATTGTAGTAGTCCTGCACCCCCCCGGTTGTAAGGCCTAAGTTGCTCTCCTCCCAACTGGTGTTGGTTTCCGTATTGGTCATCCACTTGGACCAGGTGTATGAGACGAGAATGTTGCCGGCTGATTGGAAGCGCTTTTGAAACTTCACCAGCATTCCTTGATAGTTGGAGTCGCCGATCGCCGATCCGGTATTGCCGAACCCGTTATACTGCGGGTTGGGCAGCAGAAGTTGTTCGGCGACTACCGTCGGCTGCGCCAGCGGTCCGCTGGTGATCAGTCCGGCGAACGGGTTGGTTACTTGATTGAGGAGCGCATTGCCCATCGCGAGATCTTGATCGGGGAGCGGATAGGGCTCCTCACCCTCGGGAAGATGAACGCCCCGCGATGCTGAGTATGCAACTTCCAGCATGGTTCCCGGCGCCAGTTCTTTTTCGACGCTGAAGTTCCACTGCTGCATGTACCCGTAGGAATCACTCGGGAGCACGGCGGAGACATTGGTTCCAGCCAAATACGGCTGGAGCGCACCAGGGTTATGCTGCAGGGGGTAAATGATGCCGCTGGGGAAGGGGTTGTTGAACGTCAGGTACGGCGTCAAGCCTCCGTTCACCGTCGAGAGCCAGGGAGTTGAATAACTGTTCACAGGAGAAGCGAAGGGCGCATTTTGAAAAACCGCATCCGCGGGCAAATGGAAGATCCCGTAACCGCCTCGCAGCACCGTGTTGTGGGCAGCACGATAGGCGAAGCCCAGCCGGGGGGCAAAGAGATTCCAACGGTTAGTGAATTCATGCTGGTCGGGGTAGAGAGTGGAGTTCACCAACGCTGCGTCACCCTTAAGCGGCAGGCCCGTCGCCTGTGCCAGATAATTTACGGCATTGGGCTGGAGAACATTGATACGATTGTACTTTTCCACCCACCCAAAGGGCACGTCCCAACGCACTCCCAGACTAAGGGTTAATCGGTTCGTCACCTGGAAAGTGTCTTGGGCGTAGAAAGCGTTGTACCACTCGTGCGAACCTGTGAGTGCATCTTCATCCGTGCTTCCGCTCGCCCCATTGCCGAGCATATACGAGGCAAAACTGTAGCCATTTGTAGGGGACGTGGGGTTCTGCGCCGTGAAAGCGTTAGTGAAATAGAAATTTCCGGTGGTGTCATTCGTCTGCAAGTACGAATCATCGAGTTTGCGGAACTCAAACCCGAATTTCAGGGTGTGCTTTCCCTTAACCTTGGTCAAACTACCCGCCATGTCGTAGTCCATGTTGCGGTCGATGATGATCCCGCTATAACAGGGATCACCGCCAAAGCCGGAGATGCAGGGCTGAGGAGCCATGCGGTAGGGGATCGAGTTGAGGCTGGCCGGCCAACCATAGGTGGTCAGATCCACGCCCTGGGTTAGCTGGTTGATGTTGTAATCATACCGCATCCAGGACACATGAAGATCACCCACGGTAGTGGGGTTAAACGAATAGGTATCGGCCACCACGATTTGCTGCGTAAGGTCTGAGGCCTTATACTGAGTCGGATCGGGTACATTCCCCAAGGGATAGAACGGCAGGTCCAGGATCGTCCAATAAGTGTAACGCCCAAAGATGTGTTGCTTGTCGCTGACGTTCTGATCGAGCCGGGCATTTACCTGATCGTTGTCTCCGCCGATAGAATAGTTATTCACAAAGTTATTGGTCAAACCCGACAGATTCGGCAAGGGGTATATGTCCTTGGCCAGGATCACCGAGGTGGGGTCGAGACGCGAGGGGAGACCGGCAATATTGCTCCCATTCGGAATGATATTACCTGCGAACGCCTGCCGAGTGTAAAGAGCCACGCCGTCCGCGCACGCCGGGGGTGTGGGCCCCCCCGGGTTGGCCGGGGCGCCGCAAGTGGTGGTGGGATCATAAATCGTGGGTGTGCCCGGCGCGGAGAAATCTCCTTGTATGTTTGCAGCCGTGGGTACGGTTTGCACCGTTGTTTGCCCCTCCCGTTGGCGGTAACCCTCGTAACTGCCAAAAAAGAAAGTCTTATCCTTTCTGATCGCGCCGCCAAGGTCCCCCCCGAACTGATTCTGCTGATAAGGGGGCACGTTGAGTCCGCCGCTGTTGGCAAAGAAGGTGTTCGCGTTTAGATCCGTATTACGCACATATTCGTAAGCAGCGCCGTGAAAGGCGTTGCTCCCGGACTTGGTGGTGAGATTAATGACGCCACCGGAAAATCGGCCCCATTCCGCGCTCAGGTCGCTGGTCTGTACTCGAAACTCTTGAATGGCATCCTGCGTCGGAACCAGCGCGAACATGTCGATATAGTTTACGTTGATCGGGGCGCCATCCATGAACCCCGCGTTTTCGTTGGCCAAGCCTCCGTTGATCTGGTAGTTGCCCCATGAAGTGTTATTAGTCAGCGTAGGGTTCGAAGCGGCTTGACCCTGAGCGATCACTCCCGGCACCAGCGTGGCCAAATTGAGCACGTTGCGCCCGTTCAGCGGCATCTCTTCGGGGTGGTTAATCACCTGGCCGAGGGCGGCGCTGTCCGTTTGCAGTAAAGGCGTTTGCGCCTTCACCTCAATCGTCTGCACCAACTGGCCGACTTCCAACATTACGTCAATGCGGACATCGCTCTGCACCTCGACCACAATGTCCGGTCGATCCAGGTGTTTGAAGCCCTCCTTCTCGACATCGAGGCGATAGCTTCCCGGGATCAAGTTGACGTACCGGTAATTGCCGGTGCCGTCGGTCTGGACAGTCCGGTGTTCCTGGGTGCCCTGGTTGGTCAAGGTCGTGCTAGCGCCCGGTATGACTGCGCCTGCGGAGTCAGTGACGGTTCCCAGAATGGCTCCGTAAAAAGTTTGAGCCATTGAAGGGACCGTTGCCCCGAATACGAAACTCGCGAGTAGCGAAAGCCGCAACACCGCACCGATGAACAATCCGTGGGTCGATTTACCCATGGTCTACCCTCCTTTTGAATTACCCGGCCCCGACATAAGTGAAGCAGTATCTAGGGTTCTATACCACGGAAGATTTTTTGTCAAGATGTAATAAGCTCGAGTCAGGGCACCGTCAAAGTCTAATGGGGTTGAAAGGGACCCCTCACCTGCCCTTCTCCGTCGGGCACCCTCTCCCCTGGGAGAGGGGGGGGACCGCAAGCCGGGGGGTGACGCATTCATGCCCATCGAGGTATCCGGCCCCGCGACTTTGGCGGATTTCCGCCCGCTGAGATGTCCCTCTTTGACCACGGCTGCAACACTGCTCGGGACTTAATGCTGCGAGACCCTTTTGGCATCTATCTCCTGTCCTTTCAGAGGATTGTCAGCTTATAGGGCTAAGCCCTTTATTTTCATCCACTCATCCAGAGCACTTTTCTAGCCCCTTTGTTTTCAATGACCCATCCAGAGGACTCTTCATTTTTAACATCTTTTGCGTCCGCGCCTTGTTCCCACTCGTCGTCAGCATAACGTCCTTGTTTTCAGATGCTTGGTTTTTGCGCCGATCACCGAAATCCTCCCCATTGTCAGCTAACCCACTGCGTTTTCATAAACTCATCCGGAATCGAGAACGCGCTCAGGAACCCGGGGCAAGCGCCCCGCTTACTTCCTGCTCTCTACCGACTTCTATCCCAGCACTCTACGCTAGTATAGCATTGTTGCCCGTTATGTCAAGTTAGGAGTGAGCCTATGTGTTAGCCCACGCTAACCCGGACCTCTCACCACGGATGGACGCTGCCGGAAGGGCGGGGCTTTACAGGCTGCGGAAAAGCTCTATGGCGCTTGGCGTTGGCACGGTCAGCACCACCCCGGCGCGCCACCCCTCCTCATCTGAGGAGGGGAGCATTTTCAATAACTCCCCTCCTGATTCAGGAGGGGTGGCGCCTTGGGCGCCGGGGTGGTTGTCCGCCGAGGACAGTTTTTCCGCAGCCTGTTCAGCCCCGCCCTTCCAGACCCGTGGTGAGAAATCCAGGCTAGCCCCCCACGGCCTGCAAAGCGTGGGGTTGGGGGGGCGCTCGGGAACAATTTGATGAAGAATCTCCTCTGAACCTCCGATGTGAACAGTATTGGGGGCTAGGCGGCAGGCAGGCGATCGCCCCTCTCCCCAAGGTTCGGGGGGAGGGAAGGGACCGAGAAAGCGGGGCTGGTCTTTCAGCAAACCGGGGCCAGGTTTGATATGGTTTGGAACAGTTCTGCCGGCCGGATGGGCTTAGCGATATAACCATCCATTCCCGCGCCAATGCACCGTTCCCGGTCGCCGTTCATCGCGTGGGCGGTCATGGCGATGATAGGAAGGTGTTTCCCGAAGGCCCCCTCCCGCGAGCGGATGGCGGCTGTGGCCTCAAATCCATCCATATCCGGCATCTGGATGTCCATCAGCACCACATCGAACTCCCCGGTGTCCAGCGCCGCCAGGGCCTCGCGGCCGTTGGCGGTTACAGCGACCTGGTGACCGCATTTTTCCAGCAAGCGGAGCGCCAGACGCTGATTGACGGCGTTATCTTCCGCCAGCAGGATGCGCAGGCGGTGCTGGGGGGCTGGCAGGACTTGGTGTGCCGCCGGGGCAAGCACCCGATCCCGTTTCGGCCGGACGGGTAGCGCTTTCAGCATGGCGTCCCGCAATTGCGACTGGCGAATGGGCTTGGTCAGGTAAGCGCCGATATCCAGTTGCTGACAGTGGGCAATGTCGCCCCGCTGGGGGCCGGAAGTCAACATCATCACGGTGGTCACGGCGAGGTCGGGATTCTGCTTCATGACCTCCACCATACCGAACCCGTCCATGCCGGGCATGTGGGAGTCCGTGAGCACCAGGGAAAAGGGACGTCCCTCCGCGCGCGCTCCGTAGAGCGCGGCCAAACCCGCCGCCGCGCTTTCTGCAAGCTGGGCTTTCATGCCCCAACTCTCCACCGTGTCCTGCATGATGCGGCGATTGGTGGCGTTGTCATCCACCACCAGCACGCGCAGGCCTTCCAGACGCACCTCTTCGAAGGCTGGCGATGCGGAAGCCGTTTCCACAGCCGGAAGTTCGGCCGTAAAATGGAACCGGCTGCCTTGATGAGCCTGGCTCTCCACCCAGATGCGCCCACCCATCATTTGCACCAGGCGGGAAGAAATCGTCAAGCCCAGCCCCGTGCCTCCAAAGTTGCGGGTGGTTGCACTGTCGGCCTGAGCAAAGGCCTCAAAGATGAGGCCCTGCTTGTCAACGGGAATGCCGATGCCGGTGTCGCTGACCACAAAGTGCAGGCGATTCCTGCCCGCCTCCAGAGGTTCGACGTCCACGGAAATGGCCACCTCGCCATGCGCAGTGAATTTGATCGCGTTGCCGACGAGGTTTACCACGATTTGCCGCAGTCGGACAGAATCTCCCAAAACCGTTAACGGCACTAGGGGCCGCACCTGGCAGAGGAGTTCCAGGCCTTTCTGGTGGGCGCGCGTGGCAAACATCCCCAGGGTCCCTTCAATCAGCTCGCGCAAATTGAAATCCGACGGGCAGAGGTCCATTTTTCCCGCCTCGATTTTGGAGAAATCGAGAATGTCGTTGATGACTCCCAGAAGCGAGTTCGCCGAGTCCCATACCATTCCCAAATATTCGGACTGCTCACCGCTGAGAGGCGTACCTAGGGTCAGTTCCGTCATGCCGATAATCCCGTTCATAGGCGTGCGGATTTCATGGCTCATATTGGCGAGGAATTCGCTCTTGGCGCGGCTGGCTGCCTCGGCGGCATCTTTGGCGGTGGCCAGGTCTGCTTGCACGCGTTTGCGCTCAACGATCTCCTGTTGTAATTCCTGGGTGCGCACCTCGACCCGCGAGGAAAGGTCTTTCTCCCGCGCGGCCATCGCTCGAATGCGCAAGCGGTAGCCCGCCGCCAGCACGCCCACGCCCAGCCCTACGCAGAAAAGGGAGAACCAGAAAGTCTGGTAAAAATGCGGCGCCAAGTCGAGAGCACACGTGGTATCCGCCTCGTTCCACTTACCCTCGTCGCCTGCCGCCATCACCCGGAAGCGATAATGTCCGGGAGGAAGGTTGGTGTAGTAGGCCACACGACGGCCGCCGGCCTCCACCCAATCATGATCAAACCCCTCCAGCCGGTATTTAAAATTGACTCGCTTCGCTGCCGCCAGGCTGATGCCGGTGTAATGAAATTCGAGCTTGCCTTCTCCATGCACAAGCCGGATGGCCTCGCCCGGCGCAAAGGTTTGCCGGTCGACGACCACTGCCTCCACCCGCACCTGGGGGGGCAATCCCGCGGCCTTGGTATTGGCGGGGTCGATGACGACGGCTCCTTTCATGGTGGGGAACCACAGTTTCCCATCCCGCGCGGCCCAACCGGCAGGCTGGAAGGCTCCGTTACATTCGCGGCTCTTCATCCCCTCCGAGATACCATACGAGACCGACTGAATTGATCTGATCTTGCCGTCGGCGAAATCCTTGAGTTGCTGTTCGCTGACACGGGAAATGCCCCGGTTCGAACTCAGCCAAAAGTTATGATTCCGGTCTTCGAGGATTTGAAAGATTTTGTCGTCGTAAAGGCCGTCTTTCGTCATAATGCTAGTAAACTTGCTGCCGCTAAAGCGATTCAATCCACCACCGCTGGTCCCTACCCAGAGAGTGCCACTCTCGTCCTCATGGATAGCCGTTACTATGTCACTGGATAAGCCCTCTTTCGACCCGAAAGCCGTGAACATTCCGTTCCGGTAGCGGTTTAGGCCGCCGCCACCCGTGCCGACCCAGAGGGTACCGTCATGGTCCTGGTAAATAAACGTCACGTAATTGTTCGACAGCCCGTCTTTCGTGGTATAGGTGGTGAACTTCCCTTCACGCAAGCGGCCCAAACCGGTGCGGGTGCCGAACCAGAGGTTACCCTCGCGGTCTGGCCAGATACTGAGGACGATGTCGTTCGGCAAACCATCCTTGGTGGTGTAAACCGTGAATTTACCGTCCTTCATCCGGTCCAGACCATGCCGCGTCCCCACCCAGAGGGCCCCATCCTGATCCTCACTAAGGGACAGGACAAAACTATCCGAGAGGCCCTGCCGGGTGGTGTAGGAGGTGAATTGCCCGTGGCGAAAGCAATTCAGCCCGCCGCCGGCAGTTCCCATCCAGAGGCTCCCCCCGCGGTCTTCGTAGATCGGCAGGACGATGTCGCTGGATAAACCTTCGGCGGAGCTGTAGGTCGTAACCTTGCCATCGCGAAGTTGGCTCAAGCCGGAGTCGCTGCCGATCCAGAGGCTTCCCTCGCGGTCCTGGAGGACGGCCCAGACGTCGTTCCGCACAGGGCCGGGAGCTTTCTCGAAGGGGGTAAACTTGCCGTTGCTCCAGCGATTCAATCCGCCCCCGAAGGTGCCGATCCAGAGGCTTCCTTCTTTGTCCTGGTAGACGGAAAACACCTCATTGCTGGTTAGGCCGTCTTTGGTTGTGAAGGTCTTGAAATGCCCGTCCCGAAACTCGCTGAGGCCGCCGCCGTTGGTCCCCACCCAGAGGGTTCCTTCCCGATCCTCGAACAGTGCCCGCACATTCTTATTCGGGAGGCCTTGTTGCACCGTGAAGCTGCGAAGGGAGCCATCTTTCAGTTGTGATAGCCCCCCTCCCGTCCCAAACCATACACTGCCATCCTTGGCCGCCGCGATCGAGTAGACTGAATTGTCGGCCAAGCCGGTCTGGGAGTTATAGACGGTGAACTTGCCGTCTTTGAACCTGTTGACTCCACCCCCCTCGGTGCCAATCCAGATGGCGTGGTCCCGGTCTTCGCACAGCGAGCGCACGGAATTGTTGGACAGGCCGTTCCCGGTGGTGAAAGCTACGAATTTCCCTTGACTCATCCGCAGGACGCCGCCTCCCCCGGTGCCGATCCAGAGATTCCCCATCCGGTCAACGAGGAGCGCATCGATATCGTTGCTCTTCAACTCAGGTGTGTTGCCTTTGTCGAAGACCGTGAACCGGACCCCATCGAAGCGAGCGAGTCCTTCTTCGGTTCCAAGCCAGAGATACCCATCCGGGGTCTGGGCGATGGAGACCACGTTGTCCTGGGGAAGGCCATCCGCCACGTGCCAGCCTTCCTGGGCGTATTGGGTGAGGGCCTTCGCCGGGTCCAGACCCGTTGCCCCTTGGGTAACGATTCCAAGCCCTGCTACGAGTAACATCCAGAACCGTATATGCCGCCAGCACGCCATCTTCTTCTCCTCGGGTCATCCCTTTTGCTCTCGGTCTGAATACCGGCTCCCGGCTCAGAAAGGTACCTCCAGCGTGGTTCTACTGTTCTCCCAATTCTGTCGCCGTACCCCAAATTGCTTGCGTGCCCCAAATCGCCTGGGTGCCCCAGACGGCCTGGGTTCCCCAGATCGCCTGTTCTGCCCCAGCGGACACCGTGCCCCAGATGGCTTGCGTGGCCGAAACCGCGCTTTTACCCAAGGCCGAGTTGAAGGTCCAAATCTGGGTGCCATTCACGAGCTCCGTGGTGCCCCAGATGGCTGACATGCTCCAGTTCTGCGGGTCATCACAGACCGTCTCTTTGCCAAACGTCAGTTGCGCGACCCCGGTGGAGTTGAAAACGGCGACAGGCGAACCGGCTTGACCTTCCCAGAGGGTGTTATCCGCGAGTGCGGCGCCAATATCCAGGTAACCTGCGCCCACCGTAAAGATGTCGTAGTAGCTGGTGTATACAATTCCCGTCG
>JBEKQO010000124.1:0-20118 GCA_049519635.1 Terriglobia bacterium
AGACGGCTGCGCATATCGGCCAAGGGATCGCTTTTGTTTTCGGCTTCCTCGGATTGTTTTTCGACCCCTTCCTTCTCTTCATCGCGCTTTTCGTGTGGATGGGGGCAAGCGGCGAGGCGGGGGTGGTGCAGATGCGCACCTCGCTCGGCGGCATTCCTGTGCAGCAAGTGATGTACCGGGACATTCGCACACTTCAACCTGATGGCACGCTGGCAACGGCTGTGGAGCAAATACTCTCGGGCTGGCAACAGGACTTCCCTGTGGTGTATGGCAGCCGCGTCCTGGGCGTACTGACGCGAGAAGACCTTGTGCGGGCGATCACCCAGGGCGGGACGGATAAACATGTGCGCGAAGCTATGCGCCGCGATTTTCAAGTTGTTGATTCGCACGACATGCTTGACCAAGCCGTTCAGGTGGTACAGCGTTGCGGCTGCCGCGCACTTCCTGTGGAACACAGCGGCGAGTTAGTGGGCATGCTGACGCTCGAGAGCGTGGGGGAGTTCATGATGATTCATTCCGCGATGCGGCGCGCAGAGCAGGCCGCGCAATCGCCCCAGGCAGCGCCGAGCCTGACTTAGAGTGGGCAGGTGGCAGCGAACCACCTTACATGAAAACCACTCCCAAAGTGGGGCGTGGATCAATTTGAAATCAGGAGCAGACCGTAGATGATTTGACGAAGAAAGGGACCCCATGAACATATTCAAGACGTTCACGTTGAAATGGTGGCAAGCCGGTGTTTTTAAATTGGGAATGTTGGCTTTAGGAATTGCCATTGGAACTTATTGGCGCGATGTCTTTGGCGCCTATCTTCTTATTCTTTTAATTGTGGCTGTGGTCAGTTTAGCGTACATCACATACGTGTGGTGGAAGCAGTAAGTACCCGTTCCGCAATGTTTTCGACCAAGTTGGCCCGCGACCCAAAAGTGTGAGTGGCAGGCGGCGCAACTCACACACCTGTTCCCACCAGTGCCCCGATGCCGGCGGTCAGCGCCATGGCCATTGCACCCCAAAAAGTAACGCGTATTGCGCAGCATCGCATCAGGGGAAATAACAATCTGTTCCGTTTTGCTCATCATGAGCAGATGTCAGGAAATTAGGCTGAACGGACAAATTTGGTGCTGCCATGCCGCATGGAGGATGCTCATGCAATATTTCGGCAAACTGTGCGCAGGCGCACCAAGAAGACCACAGCCCTCTCCGAGGGGAGAGGGTGGCCGAGGGACGAGGTGGGGGTCCCCACGCTTTGCACGTCGTGGGGGTGAGGGGTCCCTTTCAACCTCATTGGACTTTGACGGAGCCCTGGTGCAGGAATCAGAATGCGTGAGCTTCCCGTGGTAGAATCCCCGCCCATCGTCGTAGTGATTCCCGCTTTCGGGAGGTGCCGATGTGGCGTCGATCGGTCGTGACCATCCTCATGCTCATCTTCGCAATGATTCTAACGCTGCCCCTGCGGGCCCGGGCCGTAGAGCCCGGCTTGAGCCCGGCACGTGCTGACGTAGCGGCGAGTTTACCTCGCCATGGCGGCGTAAAGCCGCCGCTACGGCATGCCGAGCCTTCGGCAAGCTCAGGGCAGGCTCTCAAGGTCGGCGCTACAACACCGGGCACGACCCCGGCAAAACCCTTTACCCAGGAGCAGGTCGTCAGCATGGTGCGCGACGGATTCGGAGACGAATCGGGCGCCAAGCTGATCGAGCAGCGCGGGATTGATTTCGCCCCGTCTGAGGATTTTTACCAAACCCTCAAGGCCGCCGGCGCGAGCGAGGCATTTCTCAGGGCGCTGCGCGCCGCCGTAGCGCCGACCTTCAGGTCGGCACATGCTGACCTGAAGGTCAGCGCTACAACTGCCCCGCCCGAGCCCGCGAGCGCGAAGAAGCTACTGAACCAGGTGCAGGTTTTCGCCCTGCTGGCGGGCCAAGTGCCTAGCCACCGAGTCACTATGCTGGTCCAGGAACGCGGCATCGATTTTGAGCCCACGGACGACTACCTCCAGGAAGTCCGTTTGGCGGGTGGCGAGGACGAATTAATCAGCGCGCTCAAGAGCGCCAAGGTGACAAAGCCCGCGACCGTTGATCCGGCAGCGCAGGCTCGGCAAACCGAAGTCCGGCAACACGTCGCGCGCGCGGCAGAATTCTACCGGGGAAAACGGTACGCTGACGCCGAGGCCGAGCTTCGCGCGGCGATTCTTCTGGCCCATGAAGAAGCGGATGTTCACGTCGCCCTTGGCGAGGTGCTGGGGAGCAAGGGAGATTCGAAAGGGGAACTCAGCGAATTGCATGAGGCGTTGCGGCTAGATCCCAACAACGAATTTGCGCACGTTGACCTCGGCGGCGCGCTGGGGAACATGCGGGATTGGGACGGAGCGATGGCAGAAGAGCGTGTCGCCCTGCGCCTGAACCCGAATAACACCACGGCGCACAACAACCTCGGCTTCGCACTGGAGAAGAAAGGCGACCCGCGGGGAGCTCTCGAAGAATACCGTGCGGCCTACATGCTTGACCCCAAAAGCACATTCTATAAGCAGAATTACGAGCGCCTGTTGCAGCAGGTGAATCAATGATGAACAGCGGTGACCGAGTAGCGGGATGCTTCCATCCAAATCATTGAGCCGGATTCGATGGCCAAGAAAAACGCGAGGCGACGAAGGAGACAAATGGACGAAGACGCTGAACATACCCTCATCTACGTTGACATGTTGGGGTTTGGAGCGCTCACGAAGAACAACCCCACTCGCCTGGTTCAATACGAACCTGACGAATGCGGATTCTCCGGCTCGCGCACGAGTCCGCTTCAAACGCAATCCCGCCGGTTCCACCGTATTCTGGAATCCCGCATCGCTAAGGAACGTCTCTCCGGTGGCATGCAGGCGATGCTCTTCTCCGATTGCGCATAACTTGATGGAGGCAATTCCCTGCGCGCCGGATTGATAGCTACTAATCTAATGCGCCAGTTTCTGGGGGAGCGAGTCCCTGTTCGCATGGGAATTGGCCGCGGCACGTTCTATGCGTTCGGGTTCTCAACAGATATTTCAGGCTCCACAACCATTTCGCGTTCGCAATTTGCGGGGACCGCCGTTATCAACGCTTATGCCGCTGAATGTTCTGGCGGAAAAGGGATGCGAGTCTTCGTGCACCCCTCGCTTGAACCCGAGCAGCATTTAATCGAGCAGCGGGTCAAGATGCTTCGCTTGCCGAAGCCGCACGACAACGCCACGTGGGAGCTCGATTACCTGTTTGAGACAAGGCCCGCGCAGGCGCAACCGCCGGCCGACGAGTCCGACAAAGAACTGTTCGAAGCCGTTGCGTCAATGAATGATCCAAAGGCAGAGGTGAAGGTACATCGCCAGTACGTCGAAACCTACAAGGCTCTAAACCGAATGAGGCAAAAAAACAGCCGAAAACTCGTTAACCTTCGACGATTGAAGTCCACGTTCAGAGATCTCGGTTCGTTTTAGAGCGGGCTGGCTGGTGCAGAACTGTTTTTCAAGGTCTGCGGCTTTTCTCACGGGCCGCACCCAAGGTCCGCGGACCTACAGAACAGGTCTGCTACGCTTGCTGGCACAAGCGAGTGCAGTACCCACGAAGGAAGGCACTCTGCCCAGGAGGGTAGGTAGAATGAGGATTTCTCACTACGATCTAGCAATTGAACTTAATGACAGTTGGTGGGCTGAAGCGGAGATGGATGGCTTCAAGCCTGCTTCTACTGCATATCGCGTTGAGATGAATGGTACCCACAGCCATGGCATCTTCGAGGTTAAAATCGACGAAGTCCGTCCCGTCCAACGAGCCCTCGGAGTTGCGATATTCAATGATAGCGATGAGGCGACCGCAAGGGACCGGGTGGTCTCAATTCTGCGAGGATTTCGCGCCGCCGCAATAATCCCACCGGTTGAGGTTGTATCCGAGCCTGATGGGAGTCCCTACCGTTACAAACTTGTACATGGAGCCCATCGGTTCTATTGTTCCATAGCCGTCGGCTTCTCACATGTCCCGGCAGTCATGGGCCTTGACCCAAAAACGTTAGGCTGAGGCCTGCGGGCAGCGCGTAGCCACCGTCACTGCTCTCGTGATCGTGAGCTTTTCCTTCGATGACGAACCCACGGTCAATTCCCAAGACGAATTGGCCGTGGCCACCTCCGGGTCACACAACCTCAGGCGCCGTTCGAACGGGTGAATGCAATCCAGAGACGTAGGGTAGGGCTTGCCCTACCCGGCGTTCCGCATGGTGAATGCGAAACCGGGGGGCGGCAAGCCGTCCCCCTACGCCTTGCGCAACTCGATCGCGGCGTAGGGGCAGGCCTTGTGCCTGCCCTCCCCGTCAGCATGGGCGACTTCCGGGCACCCACGAGGAGTGCCCCTACGTTGTGCCACGGGCGTCCGAAGGTGTGAAAAAATCCCGTTGTAGCCGCGGTCTCTGACCGCCCGCTTTGACAATCAACAACTTCGGCAATCAGAGACCTCTGCTATAAATCGCGGCGCCGATTTTTTCACACCTTCTCCCGCCCGTGACCGACACGGCAAGAGCCCGCCCTGAGCTTGCCGAAGGGATGGCCGTGCCACGATTTGGTTGCGGCTCCGCCGCGCTATGCTTGCTTTCCGGCAGCGACGTTTAGTAGCCTCTAATGCTGGCATATTTATCTTGACGTTCATAATGTACGTTGATATAATAACCGGGAGTTACTTTGGGGTGCTAAGAGCAGGAGTCAGGAGCCAGGAGTCGGGAAACAGTGGATACCAGGTGTCAGGTGCCAGGTGCCGGGGCAAGTGCTGAGTGGCGAGAGGCTACTAACATAGCTAGCCTCCTTGGCGGCTCTCCAGGATGTACTTGAAAAAAAAGGAGTTCGTCGTTTAGGGTAAATATGTCTGAAAACATTATCTCATTCAAATAAAAAGAGTTAGCTTGAAATGCGAGAGCCGGGAGAAAAAATGGGACGCGGCTCTCCGTGATGTACTAGAAACAAAATGAGTTATATATGAATCGCGAAAACCTTGCAAAAATCTATGTTATTGAAACTAAGTTAGTTAGTCTATCTCCCGGTGGCCATGGTCGTGGGAAAAAAAGGGATAAAAAATGGGGCGAAAGTTCGTTAAGTTATTGAAAATACATATAGAAAATATGTCCGTTTTTCGCCTCTCCATGATATTCATGAAAACAAACGAGTTAAGCTGCTCTCTCCATTATGTTGATGAAAAGAAAGGTAGTTACTGAAGATCAACGAACGCGCACCGGAGAGTCTGATGATGATGCAAGAGCATTTTCGAATGCAGCCCGCACTGATGCGGGCTAGCGTCTCAGGCGAACCTGGCCGCAGACTTCTGATATCACACGACCAGAGCCGCCACGGGCACGGTGCTGCGTTCTCCGCTGATAACGACGATGCCGGAATCAGTCACATGCCATCCGCGTGCCCGGTCGGCATCGAGATCGTAGCCGATCAGGGTGCTTTCGGATACCCGGACGTTCTTGCCCAGGATGGCCCGGCGCACCTTGGCGTGGCGGCCGATGTCACCGTTGTCCATGATGGCGCAGCCTTCCACGTGGGCGCCGGTATGGACTCGGACGCCTCGTCCGAGAATGGAATTGCGTACCATACCGCCGGAAAGAATGCATCCGCCGGATACGATGCTGTCGATGGCCTCGCCCCGGCGATGGGCATCGTCAAAGGTGAATTTGGCGGGCGGATCGGGATAGCTGGCACTCCGCAGTGGCCACTGGCGATTATAAAGGTTGAGTTCCGGCTTGACGGAACGCAGGTCCATGTTGGCCTCGTAGTAGGCGTCGATGGTGCCGACATCGCGCCAGTAGGGAATGGAGTCCTCGGGCTCGCCGGGGATGCAGTTGGTCTGGAAGTTGTAAGCGTAGATGGGGGCGTTGCCGGCAAGTTTGGGCAGAATGTCCTTGCCGAAATCGTGCTGACTCTTAGGGTCATTCGCGTCGGTCGTGAGCAGATCCACCAGCGTGCGCTTGGAGAAGATATAGTTGCCCATTGAGGCGTAGACCTTTGTGGGATCGCCGGGAAGGGTGGGCGCATGGGCGTTTTTTTCATGAAAGGCCAGGATTCTTCCGTCTTTTCTGGCCTCAATGACGCCGAATTCGGCGGCCTGCTTCCGCGGCACCGGGATGGCGGCGACGGTCACTTGCGCGTGTTTAGCCATGTGGAAGTCGATCATGCTGGCGATGTTCATGCGGTAAATGTGATCGCCGCCGAAGATTGCTACCACATCCGTGTCGGACTGCTGGACGAGGTTGACGTTCTGCAAGATAGCCTCGGCAGTTCCCTGGTACCAGGTTTCGCCCTCCGAACGCATCTGCGCCGGCACGGGGATGGTGAAGTAGCTCTTCAACAGTCCGCTGAACTGCCATCCGTCGCTCAGATGCTGGAGTAATGACTGGCTGCGGAACTGGGTGAGTACGTAGATGGAGTTGATTCCGGAGTTGATGAAATTGCTGAGGACGAAATCGATAATCCGTTATTTGCCTCCAAAGGGAACCGCCGGTTTGGCGCGCTCCCGAGTGAGAGGAGAGAGCCGGCTTCCCTTGCCGCCAGCGAGTACAATGCCCAATACGCGGATATGCGACTGCCCTTCCCTGGAGAAGACGAGTTTTTGTTTTGGGGTTTTCTTCTTCGGCATTTGGTTCTCCTGAGACCAAGGTCCAGATGAATCTCTGCCGCTGCCTCCGAAGAAAAAACGCCTTCAGGGCAGGCTTCGCATTCTGAAACACCCTACAAGCGACTTGAACGTTGAGACAGCCGCAGCGATCCCATACCGCAGCATGCAAGGATTGGCAGGGATGGCGGTGAACGTTACGCCATCGCCGATGAACGGATCGAGCGCGGCCCAAGGCACCTTGGGAAACTGCAGAAACCCTCGGATACGGCTCGACGAGCGGGCTGAAGTTGTAGCTACGCTGGATTTTCTTGCTCCGGAGCAGGGGACGACATTGCCAGCGAAAAGATTGTCCACGCGAAAGGTCAAATGAAGTACTGCGATTCTGCAACGAACTGAGATTGGGGCATAGACAGATCACCTGCAGTTGGTCGGTCCGACAGGGCAGGAATTATGGATACATGAAACGCACGGAGCCGCGGGGGGCAGTTGGCCGGTGCCGGAAGGCTGGCAAGACCGGCACCTGGAATCTGCCTTATTCGAGGGAACCCCGCGGCGTGCCTACGAAACCCACAAGGCCGAGCCACAATCTTCAGGACTATGGACACCATGAAATCTAAATGCCTTAGCATCATTAACTTCGATATAATAATTAGGACGTCTGATTCTCAATCTGAAAACCCGGGTTCGATTCCCGGTAGCGCTACCAAATCTGCAACTTAGCATTTCAACCGCATAAGTTAAGGCTATAACAGGGTCGTGTGCTTTCGGCAATCCTGTGTAAATGAAAACACGGCTAGCGGGCGTGGATTGAAACCATGACGGTTGGCACGCGAAGAAGACTTGGAGTAACTGTCGACGGCCGGCAACCGTGACCCGGGATTACTGTGGAGAATGGGGTTTGTCGATAGCTATCGTGACGGTGCCCTTCGCACGCAGTAGATACAGCGCCGCCCCGGTTTTTGTATCTCGATTTTAGTCAGCCCCCCCGCGAAGCCGGTGGCTTGATGAGTTGGGCCGCCTGGAACGCGGTCACACGGTAGTTTAAGCGTCGCACCGAGGGACGGTGGGCATTATCGAGATGGCCTCTTTGAAAAGGAATATCGACGAAGCCCATCCCTTCGGGATCGCCGAGAATGCGGCCGTCTGCCGGGAAGTTATCCGGCGTTGCAAACGCGAGTGTGATCTCCTGCTCGCCGCCCATGACCCCACGATCATCGACCGTTTTCCTGATGGTATTATTGGACCAAAATGATTTCCCCTACGGCAACAAGAAAACTAACCGCAGGGAGGAAAGTAAGATGGCTGTCCACAAAATAGGATTGATTGGCGGTGGTTGGGTCGCGCCTTTTCATTTGCGGGCGCTGGCCAAGTTGGGTGACCGCGTGCGCGTTGTCTGGGTGGCCGACCCGGTGCGCGAGCGCGCCGAAGCCACCGCGCGCGAAGCGGGGGCCCGGCCATTGACCGATTATCGCCAGGGTCTCAAAGACATCGATTGCGCTTTCGTTCTGGTCCCTCACCACCTGCACCATCCTGTAACGCTTGACTGTTTCGACGCCGGTTGCCATGTGATGCTCGAAAAGCCCCTGGCGACCTCTCTCGCGCACGCCGACGAGATGATTGCCGCCGGTCAAAGGGCCAACAAAACATTCATGGTTGCCTACCCGCATCGTTATCGGCCCAGCATACAACTGTTCAAGAAAACCGTTCTAGGGGGTCGGTATGGAAGGTTATTCATGCTTGACGCATTGATGGACGAGTCGCTTCAGAAGTATGCGGTGGGATGGATTGCCAAGAAGGAAACCTTGGGCGGAGGTGTCTTTTTCTCTGCCAGTCCCCACATGCTTGACGTCATGTTTTACATCGCGGGAGCAATCCAGAGCATGTCCATGGTGGGTACCAGAGGAGGAACAAATATCGAGGGTGAAGATACCGCTGCCTCAGTCATCAAGTTTAAGAACGGCATCATTGGCGTCACACGGCACACCTGGGCTTCGCCGCGCAGCCGCATCTGGTACACCATGCAGGCCACGTGTGAGAAGGCGCACGTAATTCTAACCACCAACCCTCAGGGTGACTTGGCGCTGGAAGGCATAAAGTGCCCATGGTTGACACGGATTGTCGCGGTAGGCGAGAAGGAAGAAGTCATTTTGGGTAGTGGCGAGGGGCTCGATTTTTCTCCCGAGGTCGAGCATTTCTTCCACTGTGTCGAGACCGGAGGGAGGCCCCAGACCGACGGAGTGGCAGCTCGCGAAATGATTCGGCTGGTGTTTGAAGCCTATCGCAAAGCCGAGTTAGAGGGAGCGAATGTTTGAGCTGTGCGTTTCCGCCGACTTCCCAGGCGCCGTCGAGCCTGCGAGCGTGAACCGGACCGCGGCAAAGGAGTCCCATGGCTGATGACCTGATCCTTCGCAATGCGCACGTCATTGATCCCTCTCAAGACATTAACCGCATTGTGGATATCCACGTGCGGAACGGGACCATCGCTGGCCTGGGCGAGTCTTTACCAGCGCCGGCCGGGGCTCGCGAGAAAGACCTTAGCGGATGCTTTCTCAGCCCCGGACTGATTGACCTACATGGCCACTGGTATGAGGGCAGCTCCTTTGGGATCAACCCCGACCTTTGTTTGCAGCATGGCGCAACGACGGTGGTCGATGCCGGGACGACGGGATTCGTGAACTTTCCCGAATTTCGGGCCACGCGCATGGCGAAGACACGCATTGAGGTCCTGGCGTTTGTTAACGTCGCGGCTTTGGGAATTCCAACTGCCTGGATGGGTGAGCTGGAGGATCTGCGCTTCGCCCGGCCAAAGGAAACGATCGAAATCATCGAAGAGAACTCCGACGTGGCGGTCGGAGTCAAGGTCCGGATGAGATCAGGACACAGCCATGCAGCGTTCGGGCTTGCACTCGAGGCCGCCGAAGCCACCCACGTGCCGTTGATGGTCCACATCGGCCCAACCGCCCAAACAGCGGACATCCTCCGGCGCCTTCGACCGGGGGATGTGCTGACCCATTGCTTCGAGGGCCGGGGAGACGGGATCCTGGACGGTGGGAACTTGCTCCCGGAAGCCCTTCAGGCGAGAAAGGAGGGCGTCGTCTTCGACGTGGGCCACGGTTGCGGCAGCTTCAGTTGGGCCACGGCGCGGAAGGCATTCGAGCTGTTTTTTTATCCTGACACCATCAGCACCGACCTCCACCGCTATTCTGTGGAACGCTGGGCCTTCGATATGCCCACCATCATGACCAAATTTCTACACCTGGGAATGTCGCTCGAGGAGATCATCCTGAAGTCGACGTGGATGCCAGCCAAGGTCCTTAAGCGCGAACACCAAATCGGAACGTTGAAAGCAGGTACCGTCGCCGACCTTTTTGTATTTAGTCTAGAAGAGGGGGAGTTTCCCCTGGAAGACACCCACATGAAAATCGAGACCGCAAGCCGCAGGATCAAGCCTCGCTTCACTCTTAAAGCCGGTGAGATCACCGAGGCCGAGCATATTCCGAACTTGCTGCGAAAGCTTCGCGGCCCCGATTACGATGTCTTCAAGTTCCTGCACGAGACTGCCTAAGAGCCCGTCAGAGATAAGACTTCCAAATCTTTACTTCTTATGGACTGTTCGTCTCCAAGAATCGGAATTCGGGCCTCTGACCCTGACTAGCGTGCCGGGAAGACGGGCTTCGGAAGTTGGGGCAGGTCTCTCATACGTTCTGGGGACTCCCTGCGGAGCGATGCAATCTAGCAGATTGTGCGTGGCGCAGATCATCTGCCCTTCCGGATGGATACTCCCCGGGCCGCGCAACTGGAATGGGCGAAACCCTTGCGCCTCTTTGATCTGTCCAAAAACCGGTCCCACTACGGCTTTGCGCACCATATAAACCGTCTTTCCCTCTGGCGTCCGCAGCTTATTCCGCATCTGCCCCGTCACGGTCGCCTCGGGTGCGATTCTGAAGCGGTTCAACTCCTACAATGTGACGCACCCGACGTACAAGGCGCTGGTCGAGGTGGGGAAGGCGGAGAAGACAATTTTTCTGTGCGCCTATTTGCCCTTACGCGAGACTCAGCACGAAGTGAACGATGGCCCGCAAGTTGTGGAGAACTGGAACGCTACCAGCGACGTCATCTGTTATGGCCGGCGGGGAGAATTGGCGACGAATAGCCGCGAGCAGCAGGAGATTACGCTCCTCTCACTCCAATTGCTGCTGAACTGTCTGATGTTGACCAACACGATTCTGGTGGAGCGAACGCTGGATCGGCATGGCCTGTGGGAGCGACTGAGCCGCGAGGATCTGCGTGCCCTGACACCGTTGTCCCACACCCACATCAATCCGTACGGAGTATTCGAAATCAACCTGGAAAACCCCTCATTCCTGAACGCGGCCTGAAACGATACCTGGAAGGCGGCTGCAATTCGATTTAGGCAGCCCTGGTTGGGCGTTTTCGCAACTTCCCTCCCGTTAGCCCAAATCGAATATTCGGCAGCGGGCATGGCTCGTCAGTCGGGTAAACCGGGGCATCGTAACACCGCGGAACTCGCGGGGTTGCTCTGGCGGCGGTTCTTAGTTTCGAGGGCAGGAAATGCGTACGATGTGCGAGCCAGACGTCCAAATCGGGATTCCAGGGTTGCCAAAGTGATCTGGAAAACGGTGTAATTCCGGGCCGTGCTGGCGCTGATCGAAACATCGGGGGTGACTCGGATTGAACTTGGTTCAAGCAACGCAAAGGAGAAAGAATGAGTGTAAAATGTTAGGCGATTTCAAAGTTAGACAAGTCACGCTGATCGGGCTGCCGCTCATTGATGTGATTCTTTGCGTGCGGTCGTTCATTGCGGCGCAGCGCTGGGGGAAGGTGTAGCGTATGGGCACTTTGCGGGGTGGTGGGATGGGCATGGGCGCGCATGCAGAGCGCATGTCGCAGGGACGAGGAGCGCGAGCGGGCCTGGCGGACTTGCCCAAGCGCAGGCCAAACCTGAAGACACTGTGGCCGCAGACATGGGCCCTGGTGGCGCCGCGCAAGTGGCTGCTGCTGGCGGGACTGGGGTTGATGGCCATCAACCGCGTTGCCGGCCTGGTGTTGCCGTATACCTCGAAACCGCTGCTGGATAATGTGCTCTCTTCGCAGCATCCGCGCCCCGACCTACTGCCCCGCATCATTGCGCTGGTCTTCTCCGCCATGGTAGTGCAGGCCCTCACTTCTTTCTCCCTAACGCAATTGCTGTCTAAGGCCGGCCAACGGCTGATTGCGGAGATGCGCCGCCAGGTGCAACGGCATGTGGGCCTGCTTTCCGTCTCCTACTACGATGAGAACCGCATCGGCACGCTGGTGGCGCGCATCATGAGCGATGTGGAGGGCGTGCGCAACTTGGTGGGGACCGGGCTGGTGGAGTTTGTGGGCGGCCTGCTAACGGCCGTGCTGGCATTTCTTTATCTCCTGCATCTGAGCGTGACCGTCACTCTGACTGTCTTCACCGTGTTGGGTGCGTTCGTCTTTGTCTTGCAGTATGGCTTCAAAGTGATTCGCCCCATCTTCCGCGAACGGGGCAAGATCAATGCGGAGGTTACCGGACGGTTGACCGAGTCGCTGGGTGGAGTGCGGGTCATCAAAGGTTATCACGCCGAAGATCGTGAGGCCGGGGTTTTCGCTGCCGGTGTGGAGCGCCTGCTGCAAAACGTGATGAAGTCGCTGACCATGACGAGCACGCTCTCAGCCGCGTCGATGACGGTTTTGGGGCTCGTTTCATCGGTAGTGATGTGGCTCGGCGGGCATCGTGTGCTGGGTAAAATCTGGACGGTCGGCGATTACTTCAGTTACAACATGTTTCTCGCCTTTATGATCGCGCCCGTGTTCCAGATTGTAAACATCGGCACGCAATTGGCGGAGGCTTTTGCCGGCCTGGACCGCACCAGCGAGATTATGGCCGAACGGGAAGAGAATAAGAGCCCGGAGCGCACCGTAAAGATGCCGCCCATTCAGGGCACGGTGCGCTTTGACGACGTGGAGTTTGCCTATGATCCGGGAAAGCCGGTGCTGCGCGGAATCAGCTTCCTGGCAGAGCCGGGAATGGTGACGGCACTCGTGGGTTCTTCAGGATCGGGCAAGTCCACCATCATTAGCCTGCTATGTGCCTTCCATACGCCCACCAAGGGCCGGGTGGTCGTGGACGATGCGGACCTTTCCCGCGTGGATCTGAACACGTTTCGGTCGCAGTTGGGTGTGGTGCTGCAGGATTCGTTTCTCTTCGATGGCACCATTCGGGAGAACATTCTGTTTTCACGGCCGGAAGCGAGCGAGGAGCAGTTTCTGTTTGCCTGCCGCACGGCTCGCGTGGACGAGTTTGCTGAGCGCTACCCGGACGCCTACGACACGATTGTGGGCGAACGCGGCGTGAAGCTATCGGGCGGGCAGCGGCAGCGGCTTTCCATTGCCCGCGCGCTACTGGCGGAACCGCGCATCCTCATTCTGGACGAGGCCACAAGTTCTCTGGACTCCGAGTCAGAGGCCATGATTCAGGCCGGACTGAATCAACTGATGCAGGGGCGCACAACGTTCGTCATCGCGCACCGGCTTTCCACCATCCGCCGCGCAAACCAGATTCTGGTGGTGGAGCAGGGGCGCATCGTGGAGCGGGGCGACCACGTGCAACTCTTCGCACTGGGCGGGCGCTATTACGACCTTTACACCCGGCAGCACGGGCTGGAGGCAAACCTGTTCCTGGCGCCGGGCGAGGGCGACGCGGTGCCGGTGAAATAGACGCCACCGCGAGAAATCGTCAGGGTGTCTGGTTGTTCACTTCTACTGCCATGCGCATGGCTAGGGTATGCCATCTTTTGGGGCTGGTGTCGCGTTGTACTTAAACCGGTTCTGGCGCACTTTCGGTGCAAGCGAGACCGAGCAAAACTTCGCATCCGTCAGATGATATGGGCTTTTTCTACTCTCTGCTATCTAAGGAAAGACCAGGCCATAGCCGGAGGTGAAGAGGCTCTAACTGACAGCCTTTATTTGTTTTAGCTTGGGCGGTCGCCCCCATGCTGCACCGAGAGTGGGGAAGAACCGATTAAAGTGCAGCGCGACAATTAAAGTGACGATCGCCGGGCTGGCGATCTTACTCACGGCAATCACAATGCTAAGTGTCGCTAACCGATTGTAGATAAACTTCAATAGCAGTTGCGTCGGGCGAAGCCATGGAGGAAAAATGAGAATTGCCGACTTCCGAACCACCGTTGTTTCGATACCTTTTACTGAGCCCGAAACTTGGGCCTTTGGGAGAAGGCTTGGAGTTTCCAACGTCATCATTGAGATCGAAACCGACACGGGCCTGGTCGGACTCGGGGAGGGCATGACCTTTCCCTCGGTGCGGATAACGAATGAAGTCCTGAACACGATGCGGCCCCTGGTTCTGGGCTGCGATCCTTTCGATCACGAGGTGATCCTTCACGGGTTGACCCACGTGCACGGCTGGCATCACTTTCGGCACACGGGGAATTGCGCTCTCGGCGGAATCGACATGGCGTTGTGGGACCTGGTAGGGCAGGCCTGCGGCCAACCGCTCTACAAACTTTTCGGAGGTGCGTTCCGCAAGGAGATTCCCTACTACTTTTACGTGCCCGACAAAGATCTGAAGCTGATGGCGGCAGACGCCAAGCGTGGCTGGGCCGAAGGGTTCCGGACATTTTATGTGAAGCTCGGCCGCGGCTTCGACCGCGATTTGGATATAGCGCGCACGCTGCGGGAAGCTCTGGGACCGGCCGCCAAACTGCGTGTGGATGCAAACGAGTCGTGGTCGAATGGCACGGCAATCGAGCTGATGAAGCGAATGTCGAAGTACGACATCGAGTTCTTCGAGCAGCCGCTGTATTTTTACGATCACGAGGGTGCGGCGCACCTGCGAAGCACGCTGGGCCTTCCCGTGGCCGCGAACCAGAGTGCCTGGGATGAGGCGGATATCCTGGAAATCGTGAAGAAGCGCGCGGCTGACGTGGTGTTGACTGACCAGCACCAACTCGGGAGTCTGGCCCGCTTTCGCCGTGCCGCCTGGCTTCTGGCCACGGCTGGGATTCCCGTGGTGAAGCATACCTTTGGGGAATACGGCATTTCGACGGCGGCCGGGATGCACGCGATCGCCAGTTGCCCTAATTTCACTATGGCAAACCAGACTCACTTCGGGGTGCTCACTGACGATGTTGTGGAGGGGGGATTGGCGAAGTTCACGAACGGCTGCCTCACTCTGCCGGAAGGCCCCGGCCTGGGCGTCAAGCTCGACCGCGAGCGACTGGCGAAGTACGCCCAGCACTTCCACGAGCACGGCGAGTATTCCGGCTTCGGCTCGGGCGAAGACCTGGCGCGGCGTAGGGGTTGAGTCTTGACGGAAGAAGTGCGTGACTATGAAAGTGAATCCCTGGTCGCTCGTAGCGCTGTTGGCTCTTACCGCGACGGTGAGCTATTTGTGCCGTGTAAACGTCTCCGTGGCGGGTGCGCTGATGATGCGCGATCTGGGGATTTCTTCGGTCCAGATGGGCCGCGTGTTCAGCGCCATGATATTGGGCTACGGGCTGTTTCAGATCCCCGCCGGGATGATGGCAGACCGATGGGGCGCGCGGAAGATGCTGCTCATCGCCGGCGTGTGGTGGAGTTTTGCCACCATCTTGATAGCCGCGACGGGGTGGGGACCCTTCGGCGGTGCCGTCGCAAGTTCACTCTGGGTTCTGATCTTCTTGCGTTTCTTCTTAGGCGTTGGCCAGGCTCCCACCTATCCGGCGGCCGCACAGGGGGTGGCGAAATGGATTCCGCCGCACCGCCAGGGTCTTGCCAACGGTATTGTTCTTACCTCTATTGGACTTGGGTCGGCACTGGCTCCGCCCCTCCTCTCCATCGTCATGGTCCGTTGGGGCTGGCGTCCGGCGCTCTTGATATCGGCAATTCCCCCGTTGTTGGTGGCGGTGGCGTGGGCCTTTGTTCCAGAGGCCTCATGGCCCGAGGCGCATCGCCCCACTCCGGCGTCCGCCGCAACCGGCCGAAGTCGTCTGCTCTCGCGGAGCTTCATTTGCCTGGTCATCAGTTACACGCTCGAGGGGTATGTCGGGTATATCTTCATCTTCTGGTTCTATCTGTATCTGGTGCAAGAAAGGCATTTCGACCTGCTGCACGCCGGCAGGCTGGGCAGCCTTCCGTGGATACTCTCGATCGTCTCCATTCCCTTGGGCGGAATCGTTTCCGACCGGTTGGTGTCGGGTCGTCTCGGCTTGCGGTGGGGCAGGCGTGCCGTCCCGTTCTTTGGCTTGGCCGTAGCCGGGATGCTTGTGGCGTTGGGAGCTTGGACTCAAAACCGCTATACGGCCTTGGTCTGCCTGGCAGTGGCCACAGCGCTGACTTTCTGTGTGGAAGGACCCTTTTGGGCCGCCATGATGGAAGTTGCGGCGTCCAACGCGGGCGCGGCGGGTGGAGTGATGAATTTTGGGGCCAATTTCGGCGGCTTCCTTTCGCCCGCCCTGACGCCCATCCTCGCGGCACGCTGGGGCTGGAAAAATGCGTTGTACGTGGCGGCGATCATCTCCATCATCGGCGCCTCATTGTGGTTCGGTGTTTCTCCCGCCAACGCGCCAGACCTGCAGAAGGGGCGGCTTCCTGAGGCTGAGGAGGGCTGACAACCGCTTGCGGGGGGTAGCGTGATCCCCAATAACACCTGAATGTACCTTGTGGTTAGCTTGGCAACACGTCCTGCTTCCTCGGCGATTTGTCTTCCGGCCGGGGTGAGGCGCAATTCCAAGTTCGGCCGTTCATCACCATGTCCTCCCTTGGGTCACACGCCCCCGTACGCTTCCTGCACCAACGACTTCAGGGTGTCGAGATCCCGATGGGCAGAGGCCATGACCTCGCCGTCATTCTCTCGTGAAAGAGCCCTTCCCTCATCATCGGAAACGCCGGGCGTCTGGTATTCGAGATGGAGAGAGATGGGACCGTGGAACCCGCCTTGCGCCGCCATTCTCAGGAACTCCTTGTAGTTGCACATTCCTTCGCCAAGGTGAACGTTTCGGACCCCCCATTCTCCCGTGTCGGATTTCTGCCAATAAAAGTCCTTGATCGCCATCATCTTCATCCGCGGCATGACCAGGTTGGCGGCTATTTTCCAGCCTGCCAAGCCACCCTCGATGGTGGCGTGCTCCAGGTCGAAGTAATAGCCCGCCCACTTCGGGTCCAGGGTGTCCATCACCTGGGAGATGTCCCAGATTGGCGCCCCCAAATTTCCGGAGTGATTGTGGAACCCCACCTGAATCCCCTCCTGTTGCGCCAAGTGCGCCAACCCGCGGAATTGCTGGCCTGCTTGTTCCAATTCTTTGCGAACGTCCACGAACTTGTATTGGTAATATCCCGGTTTGAAGAAGGGAATGGAGAGCTTGGCGGCCGTGCTGAGGATGGGCCGGGCCGCGGGATCGTCCGCGGAGGTAAGCTCCGTGGTAATCATCGGGACTTCCAAACCTTCCCCACGGATGGCCGCGACTGCTTTAGGCAGGTCTTCCACGACTCGCGGCGGTAACACATGCCCCTCGTCGCGAACCGTCAGATCGATGCCCCCGAAGCCCGCGCGTTTGGCGCTCCGCCCCAATTCTTGCCAAGTCAACTGCGGCACCGCCTTCGAAAAAAGGCAGAACGTGCCTCGGAAAGGCTCGCGGGCAGGGGGAAATGCCACCGCGCTTGAATGCGGGACGGCGCACGCCCAGGCAGCCGCGCATGATGCTTGTACGAATTCTCGCCTCGATAATCGTTTTGCCATTTTGGTCTCCTCGTAGGGGCGGTTCGCGAACCGCCCTCATCGACGATCGCAGTGCGATAGCGTGCAGGGCGCTTCGCGAAGCGCCCCTACGACAAAATCTCGAGCGTGGCTTACACCTTCGGTAGCGGATAGGATTTCCGATACTCCTTGGTCAGATAGGCATTTGCCGCCTTGTCGTTCCCAAAAGTTTCGGTTTTGGGGTCGAACACGAGACTGCGGCCGAGATGAGTGCAGATGTTTCCCAGGTGGCAGATCGTCGTTGAAATGCGGCCGATTTCCACGTCCGCGTGGGGCGTATCGCGGCTGCGGATGCATTCGATAAAATTCTTCTCGTGTGCGCCGCTAAAGGTGTAGGGATCGGTGGCTACAAAAGCCGGGCCCGGGTTGCCGTCTTTGTCGTAGACCTTCCAACCATCGTTGCTGGCCACTAGCGAAGCGTCAGAGCCGTTGAAAGCCACGCCATCCGATTTCCCATTGAGGGGATTTTGCTGGGCAAAGCTGCGGAGTTCCCAAGTCAGCATCAGATCGCCAAAATCGTAGGTCAGCACTTGCGTGTCGGGCACCTCCTTGGCATCCTTCAGCCAGTAGATTCCGGAAGCGCCGGAAATGCGGGTGGGAAGGCAATTCTCCAGGCTGCCGCGCAGCGATTCGATGCCCCACATGGCTACGTCCAACACGTGCACGCCCATGTTGCCCAGCTCACTGTTGCCGTAGTCCCAGAAGAATCGCCAGGTATAGTGGAAACGGTTAGTGTTGAAAGGCCGCTGGGGCGCCGGTCCCAGCCAAACGTCGTAGTCCACGGTGGCCGGCGGAGGGCTGTCGGGCGGGTTGCCGATGCTTTCGCGCACCTGGCAGGTCCACGTATTGATCTCGCAGATCTTTCCCAGCTTCCCCGACTTTACATATTCAATCGCGGTCCGGTAGTGTTCGGCGCTGCGGCCCATCGTGCCCACCTGGACGACACGCTTGTATTTGCGCGCGGCATCACGCATCAAGTGACCTTCGTGAATGGTCTGCGTCAACGGCTTCTCGATATAAACGTCCTTTCCCGCCTGGCACGCCAGAAGCGTCAGGTGGGTGTGCCAGTGGTCGGGGGTGGCAATGATGACGCCGTCGATGTCCTTATCGTCGAGCAACCGCCTGAACTCCTTGGTCGTTCCGGGTGCTTTGTTCTGCGCTTTTTCAAAATCGGGATTGACCTTATCGATGATGGCCTGATCCAGATCGCAGAAAGTCTTGATTTCAGCCCCCACTTTGATCGCGCGCAGGGCGTCTCCTCGACCTTGATTGCGTCCTCCGATGAGGCCCAAGACGACCTTTTCATTGGCCCCGATAGCTCGTGGGTTCCAATTTAAGAGCCCTCCGGCGGCGAGCGCCGAAGCTGCTCCGATCTTCTTCACAAACGACCGACGATTTTCTTCTCCCATCTAATGCCTCCTTGAATTTCGCGATGATTTATATGAGGACGCACACCCGAGGTATGTTCCGCCTGGAGGTGAGCGCTTTGGAGCGATCCATTCCTTATGGCGATTCTCACCTGGGACGACGCAGGGCATGTAACCGAAGGAATATACGGCCTCTCCCCACCACAATAAACTCTTTCCGCGATGAATCCGGCGCAGGTTCCCAGCCTGCCCTCTTGGGTCACTTCATTCTACGCGTATCCGGGACGACAGTTGGAACGAAATCCCTTGCCTACACTTGACCCTCGTCCGTCAATGCCGTACAATGAAAACATGCGCGCTGCGATTGCCTACACCAGCGGCTATGAGAAGCGGGTAGCGAAGATCCTCCGCGAGGAAGAACGAGACGCGATGGAATTCCAGCTCGCGGAGTACCCGGAAATACACCCCGTGGTATCGGGTACAGGGGGCGTTCAAAAGGCACGGTGGGGCCGCCAAGGAAAGGGCAAGCGGGGCGGCGTTCGGGTGATCTAATTTTACCGATCGGCAGCCGATGTGGTCTACTTCCTCGACATCTATGCCAAAGCGGTGAAGGAAGACTTAACCCCGGCGGACAAACAACAATTATAAGGAACTGGTAAATCGTTTGAAGGGTGCCCAATGACCAAGACCAAGCACTCCAAAATGGGTAAGCGCCTGATTGCCGCCATGAAGGAAGTTGTCGACCATGTGGAGGGGAGGATGGCCCTTCCCATGCGATACGTCGAAGTCCCTGAAGATGTCGATGTGAGGGCGATCCGGTCCAAACTGGGCTTGACACAAGCCGAATTCTCCCGGCGCTACGCCGTGAGCCCGCGCTCGCTCCAGGAATGGGAGCAAGGGCGAAGGCGTCCGGAAAGCGCGGTCCGTGCCTACTTGACGGTGATTGATCGAAACCCGGAGGCGGTGGAAAAAGCGCTCACAAACAAACCGTGAGACGCGAAAGATATCATGCGTGCGCCAGCATGGTAGCGCAGGGCCCGCACTCCGGCCCTGCGGCCTTTCCACCGTGCAGCGGTTTTGACGGCGCGGTTAAAGTTGCGATGGTTTCATTCCCGGTAAGCTTAGAAAAACCGAGAATACCTAGAGCAGTTTTGATTTAAGTGCTTACTTATCCTGTAGCACAGACCGTTAGCGCCAACACTGTTCACACAAGAGGTTGGAGGAAATTATTGATCCATCTGTTCCGGAAAGGCCCCCTCACCCCCCGCCTTGCGGTCCCCCCACTCCCCACGGGGGCGAGGGATAAAAAAAATTCAAAAACGCCCTCTCCCAGGGGGGAGAGGGGGGACCGCAAGGCGGTGGG
>JBEKQO010000125.1:0-19993 GCA_049519635.1 Terriglobia bacterium
GGGAAATCTGCACGCTGGGTGCGATGTGGCGGGGGCTGGAAACGGATTCACGGTGGGGCTATTGAGGCACTCCCAGAGGAAACGGGGAGCAACAAGCTAGGCCAGACCTTCGGAACACCGCGTCAGTCCTCGACCCGACCGCCTTCCCGCCGTCTGGCCCAGCGCCTGGTCCCTGCCGCAAACTCAAGCAAAAGGGAAATTGATGACCCCGAATCAAGAGAGTCGACGGATTTTTTGCAGTCGATTATGTTTCCGTGGGGGCCTCTTAAAGCGCGGGTCACTCAGATTATCCAATACCTGCCCGCCTGCCATCCGTTCCCCCGAACCGGATCACTTGGATTGCACTGCAAGCTTCGCGAAGCGCGAGGAGGCGCCGCTGTTGCACGTGAAGGGCGATGGCGAATTCGGAGGCGTTAGAACAGGGTGGAGAGCAGGCGATGGCCTCGAAGATGAAAGAATGAGGGACTGGCCGTCGGCGAAGATCTCGGCGGGGCACTGAGGCCGGTAAGCACGGATCACACGCAACCAGTGATTGATCTTGCGCCGAAGGAAACGGCCCTCCGGATGTATCTGGCAACTCAGTTGTTCCTGCAGGCCGCCGCGTGAAAAGGGCGGAACGTAGGTTCTTCCTGACTTGAGCACCCAACTCCTCCAAACAATCCAGATATAGAAATCAAGAACTCCCGGAGAGTTGGCCAGGGCCATCACGACCTCCCGCTCCATGGGAATGCGGTGCTGGTCGATCTCCGCGTAAAAGGCTTTGCTGAGCGTGATTGTGTTGGAGTGGTTGCCTGCGGGAACGGGAGAAGATTCGCCGTTATCGGTGAAACACAGGCGTATGGAATCGAAGAAATGTAGACGTGCCCAGTCAATCAGGCGGCTGCCGGTTGGCTGATCCGCGGCCGCCCCGAGCATTCCGAGCTCTGATTATGGGGGCAGTTATTCAGCGCCTAAACTGTTCTCTCGTCCAAAATTACCGAAGGGGACCAACTGAAATTAATTCCGGACAGGCGCATGCCCAGTGCTGGACCCACAGGGACCATGTTATCGCAGAATTTTTCACTTAGGCGACGACGATGTTATCCGTCTCAAGAATTGCGGATCTCATCATGACGGCTGCCCGACGTGGTTCCGGCGAGGAATATATATGCCGCCTTGGCACTTGCTCCTCCTGCAGGAAAACTCGTGCCCGAGTGCACAGGCCACGCCGGGCCCGCGAATTAGGAACCCAATTTAGATCCGGACTTGGCACCGCTTTACTTTGTCACCCTCGGACTTGAACCAGATCAAGGCCTTCTTGCTGTTCTTGCACCACTCCTTCACATCCGCCTCAAACGTGGGGCAGTCTGCGACACATTCCAGGATGTCGCCAGCTTTCAGATCCATCGCTGTCAGCGACATCTTCAGACGTGGCTGAGGGCACGCAAGCCCTTTGCAATCGAGTTGTTTTGTCATGTTATGAATCTCCTTCGCAATTTGAAATGAATTGCTTATGAAGTGGTCCTAGCTTTCTGATCGTCTCCGTCATTTCTGTTACCACTTGCACGAACTTGTCGCCTTCGCCGGCCGAAACATAGTCGAAACGGCACCGCTGCTCTTCGATGCCTTCCTGCTTGAGCAGGTGCAGCAGCATGCTGTGACGCTGTGTCGCCCGGAAGTTACCCTCTTTATAGTGGCAATCTCCAAAGTGGCATGCCAGGATCAACACCCCGTCCGCTCCCTGCTCATAGGCCTGGAGCACGAATTGTGGGTCCATTCTTCCACTACACATGAACCTCACCACGCGCACGTTAGGGGGGTAGGGAGTTTGGGCCAAGCCGGCCTTGTCAGCGCCGGCGTAAGAGCACCAGTTGCATAAGAATCCCACAATCTTGGGCTCGAACTGACCTTGCTGATTGTTCAGGTTTTCTGCGGTCATTGTAAGACTCCCTCGATTTCCGCTGAGATCTGGGCCATGGTAAAGTGGTTGCCATCCATCGCGCCCGACGGGCACGCGGCGACGCAAGTCCCACAGCCGTGACAGAGTAGCGGGTTCACTACCGATGCCTGGTGGTCAAGATCGAAGCCGATGGCCTTGTACGGGCAGACGCCGCGGCAAATTTGGCATCCGGAACACGCGTCTTCTCGAACCTGTGCGGTGATCGGCTCGATCTTGAGCTTCTTGCCCGAGGCCAGTTGCGACAGCACGTACCCAGCGGCCGCCATTCCCTGGTTTATGGCGCCCTGAATGTCTTTCGGGGACTGGCAGGTGCCTGCCAGAAAGATTCCCTTGATTTTACTTTGGCCCGAGTCCGCCCGGCCATGGAGTTCGTCGAAGAATCCGAACTTGTCGAGGCCGGTCTCTAACATCGCCGCCAGTTGCTTCGATCCCTCCGAGGGAACAATCGCCGGGCAAAGTACGACCATATCCGCTTCCAGTTCGCATTCGGCTCCCCCGTCTGGGTAGCGAACGCGGTTCGTGCCCTGCGCGGCTTGGACCTTAAGGTCCGCGATATTGCCATAACGGATAAACTGGGCGTGTGGGTGGGCCATGGCTCGCGCCAATAACCCACACTCCTCCTTGCCGGGGGTCACGAGCTCGCGGTAGAAGTGGAAGACCTTGGCCTCGGGAAGCTTGTGCTGGACAAGCTGATTGAATTTGAAGGCATACTGGCAACAGACTCCCGAACAATATGGTTTGTGGCGCTCGTCCAAACTCCCTACGCAGTGCAGTATCGCTAGGCTGCGGGGCGGTGCCCCGGCGCGCGTCAGCACCTTGCCGCCCGTGGGCCCGCTGGCGGAAAGCAGCCGTTCGAATTCCAGGCTTGTGTAAACGTCCCCACCCTTCCCGTACGCCAGATCGGGAAAAGCCGCGCAGTCGTAGAGGCTCGATCCCACCGCCAGGACGATGGCGCCGACGTTCCTTTCGAAGATTCTCTCCTGATCATCAAAGTTGACGGTCCCCTCGACGGGGCAGGCGGTTCGACAGATCGTGCAGTCCTCTCCCTTTGCCCGAAGGCAGGCTTTCATGTCGATGGACGGTGCATTGGGCAATCCCCCCTTAAGTGCAAACGCCATGGCTTTCCGCTGATCGAGGCCGCAGTTGAAATCGTTGGGGGTGGAGACCGGACATGGAGTTACGCACTCGCCGCATCCTATACATTTCTCCATATCCACGAAGCGGGGAACTTGGCGGATTTTGACGGTGAAATTGCCGCAGTAGCCCACGACCTCGGCCACCTCGGAGAGGGTGAGGATTTCGATATTCTTGGACTGAAATACTTCTGCCTCGATCGGCTCCAGCATACAAGGACCACACTCGAGGTTGGGAAACAATTCTTCGTAACGGACTGGCATGCCTCCCACTACCGGAGTTTTTTCCACCAAGACGACCTTCCGTCCAGAGTCCGCCAGCGCCATCGCCGCCTTCAGGCCGGCGGGCCCCGCGCCCACTACCAGCACCTCCGGGCAGATCTCAATTTCCTTTTCCTCCAGCGGAGCCTGAAGGGTAACCCTCTTGGCGGCGCCCCGAATGTAGTGCACGGTCTTTTGCACGGCGAGCTCGGGATCCGCCGTCACCCACGCGACCTGCTCGCGCACGTTCACCATTTGCATCAAGTAGGGATTGATATCGGCATTCGCCACGCACTCACGGAACGTCCGCTCATAGTCTCGGGGCGAACAGGCTGAGATCACCACGCGATCCGGCTTCTCGCCCTTCAAATCCTGCTCGAGAAAGGTCTTGCCTTCTTCCGAACAGAGATACTCGCAGGGCTTGCAATACGCGACGTTGGGAAGGGCTAGAACCTCATTTTCAACCCTTTCCGGATCGATTTTCTCGGTGATGTTGGTGCCGCACTTGCAAAAATAGACGCCAATTTTCATGTCCGGTCCCCTCCCGATGTGGGTAGTGGCTTTTCAAGCTCGATCTGCCTCATGACTCCCTCGACGACTGTGGGGACGGCCCGCTCGACTTCCCGGGTCAATTTCTCACCAAAAGTCTCCACGTCACCTGCCTCGATTGCCCAGATGGTGATTTGTTGTGGCAGGCTCATGCCCAGCATTGCACCCAACTCCAGAGCTTCCGGGAAGCACGCATCGTGTGCGGAACAGGTGTTCCGGGATTGCCGCAGGTCCGAGGGTTTGAGTGTGTAGACGGACCCTGGCATGCCCCCCTCCGTCACGATAGCGTCAATAATGATCGCCTGCTCATGCCCCTTCAGTGCTTCCATCAGGCGAAGGCCGCCGGCCCACAGTTCAGCGGTCGTAACGTCGGGCCGGTCTCGAAGCGCGTGGCCCAGCAGGTGCGCGACTTTGATCCCCACACTGTCATCTGACAGCACGGGGTTTCCGATCCCAATGATGATCGTTGACATACCCCGCTCTTACCCATCGCGGCGAAAAGATTTTAGCGTCTTCCCTTCATGGTTCCTGACACTCACAATTAAGGGCATGGCGCCTGGAAGCGCGTGCGTGGCGCAGGAAAAGCAAGGGTCGTACAACCGGAAAGCCATCTCCACACGGTTGAGGAGCCCCTCTTCCACCACGTTAAATCCGTGGACAAATTTCTCTGCCGCCTTGCGGATGGACATCGAGATGGCGGCGTGGTTGTTCGTCGTCCCTACAACAAGATTCACCTTGGTCAGGATCGCTCGATCATCCGAGACATAGTGGTGAGTCAAAGTTCCACGCGGCGCCTCGACGCTTCCCACTCCGGTTCCGACGATGCCCTGCGGTATGTTACGGATCTCCGGGGAAGTAATCTCGGGGTCTCCGGCCAGCTCCTGCATCCGCTCGGCGGCATAGAGCAACTCAATGAGGCGCGCCCAATGCGTGGCTAACCGGTGGTGCACCGGTTGGTGGCGACCCGCGATGGTCTTTGCCCCCATGGTCTGATAGAAGCGCTCGAACTGCTCTTGCGCCAGGGGCGTGGCCAGGCGGTCAGCAGCATTTAGCCGCGAGAGGGGGGTGGCGGTGTAGACGCCGCTTTGCGGGCCATCCACAAAGCCTTTCCAGCCGATCTTCTTGAGGTAGGGAAACTTCAAATAGGTCCAGGGTTCGACCCGCTCGGCGATGTGCCGGGCATAATCCGCAGCCTCGTACTTCAAAAACTCGCGGCCCTCGGGGTCAACCACCCGGATCCTGCCCTCGAAGAAATTCAGCCGGTTTTGTTCATCGACCGTTCCCATGGAATAAGTCCGGTGGTGGTATACGTCGGACATTACGAGGTCGAGGTAAGCAGGATTGCCCAGGACGATCTGGTCGAATATCTTTAGAGTGAACAAGGCGAACTCGACGTTCTGGCTCGCAATCGTTTCAATCTCCGCCCGTTCGGCGGCGGAAACAACCTTGCTCCACCCACCGGGAACCCCGGCGACGGGATGAATGCCCCGGCCGCCGAGCATTTGAATCACGTGATGATTCCTGGCGCGACAATCAATGACCTGCTTGCCGACCTCGATGCCCACTTTCCTGACAACGCCCAGAAGGTTACGCGCCCCTGGGGGAGCGTCCGGACCCAGGATGAAATCCGGCCCGCCCAATGCGTAGAAATGCGTGATATGGTCGGTCACGAAGAATGCCATGTAGAAAAGTTCGCGGATTTTCTTTGCGGCGGGCGTCGGCTCTACGCCAAAGAGCTGATCGAGGGCCTTAACCGAGGCCATGTGATGAGCTTCCGGGCACACACCACATATGCGATTGGTGATCACCGGCATGTCTTCGGCCGGCCTGCCCACACAGAACTGCTCAAAGCCTCGCAGTTCGGGAACCTGGAAATAGGTGTTGGCGACGTTTCCGTGCTCGTCGAGAAAGATTTCGATTTTCCCGTGCCCTTCCAGCCGGGTAATCGGATTGATGGTGATCCGCCTCATTGTGTTTTGCCCCCCAGAATCGAACCGGCAGCGCCATACTTGTAATAGGTTCCCGCCTGGTCAGGAATGGAAGCGAGAAGCGCTTCGACTTTTGCGGTGAGCTCTTCCGGGGTTGTTCCTTTGTACTCACCCAAATCCAGGATGGAGCCCAAAGCCGCCACCATCTTGGCCCCTTGGTCCCGCACTCCCTCCGGCGGGCCGTAACAACCCGTGCAGGGCATGTTCACCTTGGGGCAGGGGGCCCCACATCCGTCCCGCGTGGCGATGCCCATGCAAACGATCCCTTGTTCCAACAGGCACTTGTCTGGTCCCGGAGCCACTTCGTACGTGCGGTAGAACCGTGGGACAACCTTGGTGGCACGGGTTCGCTCGCATTCATCGCAGACGCTCGACGTCCCCGCGCCGATCACGCTTCCCAGGGGGGGAAGAGGTCGGCCGCTGATGATCCCTTCCATGACGTTCCAGACCTGATGAGGCTCGGGCGGGCAGCCAGGTATGAAGTAGTCAACCTTCACACATTGCGCTAGAGTCTTGACCCTTTCATAGAAAGCCGGCAATTCCAAGGCGCCTTCCGGAACCTCGGTTCGGGTTCGGGGAGATACTTGCGCCGGATTGGCGAGGCTCGCATTCTCCCCATACATGGTGCGGAAGTGGTCGTGGCGTGAATGGAAATTACTGAGCGCCGGGATCCCGCCCTGAAAGGAACATGCCCCGTAGGTCACCAGCAATTTCGACTTTCGCCGCATAAGATGCGCCATCTCCTCGTTTTCCTCCGTGCGGATCGCACCGTTGAAAAGCGTGACGGCAACACTCGCGTCCGGCATTGCTTCCACTTCGGCCTTTTTTGTGTCCATCAAGCAGGGACAGAAAACCAATTCGAAGCGCTCGTCGAGGTTAAGAAGCTTCTCATGCAGGTTAACGATTGCGATTTCGCAACCGCCGCACGAGGATGCCCAGTACACACTTAGTTTTGGCCGTAACGACATGACGTTGCTGCTCCTGGTGATTACCTAATTATTCGGAATTCGCAATCGGCGGAACCGACGTAATGATAGTTATCGACGCGCGGGCACATTTCTTGAGGAAAATCACGCGGTGAGATGATGTGACATTGAATGGCCCCGCAATTACCTGCCGACTATCTTTGATTGGCAGGAAATCGCCATTGAACAGGTTCGCATTGAGAGCTTCGTCTCCTCACCGGTCCAGGCGGCAGTGGGAGTGGTGAATCTGCATACAGCCGTACTATTCGATGTGATCCGGGCCTTGACCCAGGATAGCGACAAGGCAGGCCGTATCTGTAGGCTCGGTGCCCGGCGGGAGCCTCTCTTGAAGCTTCACCCCGAAAAGCTTCAAGTAGTAGCGCAATTCGCCGATTAAAAGGATTAGGAGGGTGCTCCTCCGTGCGCCTCGTGGGGGGAAGGAGGATGCCGGCCTGATGACCTTCTTGCGTGGCCTGTGAGACGAACAATTATGTGACATCCAGCTCACGTTCCGGCCAGCTTTTACCTATGCTTCTGGGCTGGCCGTCATATAATCGCGAAAGTTACAAAATTTGACAAATGGGCTGCAGCACATTTGTCAAACAAATGAAAATGTGCCCAGTCGATCAGGCGGCTGCTCTCATGCTGGTCCTCCGGGCCGAAGAAGATGGTGGACGCAAAGACGCGTTGAAAGCCTGGCACCATGCGTCGGTAGTAGCGGCCATCCTTGGCGAGGCGGAAAAACTCGAACATCTGGCCGGCGCTCTCGAAATGAACTGTACGACTGTTTTGACGCAGGGCGAGCGTCGCCACCCAAATCGGGATAAGGCGCTCCTGGCCGAAGGGCGGCCAAAGTCGGGGTGAGCGACAATCGGAAGGAAGAGATTCCCGCTCCGGCGCTTGTAAAGGAGTTGACCCTTGAGAAGAGGACGCAGGGGAAGGCCGCACAGCACAAAAGGCCTGGCGTTGAAGGCGACCTCCTGCTTGCGCTGCTCACGTTGTTCCTGCATGAGCAGGAGGGTGTGGTTGGCGATTTTTGATCGGCGTTTGATCCATCGGGTCATTGGGTCATCGGGTCATCTGTTCATCGCCTTTGCCCGCTGCGCAGTCATCCTGAGCAGCGCGAAGGATCTCGCCCTGCCCGCCTCTTCCAGTACGCTCATGGCAAAGTAGCCTGCCGTGCTCACCTGCAAACCAATCTCCGCATCGGGAGGAAGTACCGACAACATCTCTAGCCAATCCTCCCGCGTGTTGGCCATCGGTTTCCGCACCTTAATCTCGCCGTGCTCGAACCCCACCACCTTGCAACGACGCTTGTGAACATCCACTCCCACCGGCGTTCCAATGGGCGTTATACTCTCTCTGAGGAGGCGTCGCGGCTTTCATAACATCGGAGTTAGACGCGGAGCGCCTTACTCTGCGGTTTTTGATTCGACTTGTTTTTATACATCCAAGAACGAAAAGCCGCAGAGTCTCTGAAGGGAGAAACTCCGTGCTACGCGGTGTGCCGAGCATGATCGGAGGGAAGCGGGCAGCATAGCGCGGGGTGGACGCAACCAAACATGTCCTGCGGGGCTGGGCTTGCCCCACCCCCGTGGCGGCCCAAGGGCTGCCCCCACAAGAGGGGCAAAGTGTTTGTCAAAAAGACGAGAATTTACGGTATTGCATCGCGGAGTTTGCGGGTTTCAAACCTTGCTACTCTTCGATGGTAGGCCGTACCCCCCAAGAAGCTTGCGTGGTGCGGGCAAGGAGTTTGGGAAGGAGCCATTCCTCCATGTACAAAGAGCACGAAAAAATCTTCTCGCAGGTGGCGGTGCAGACAGGGTACTGGATCTTCGTGCGCCTCACCAACAAGGAATCGATTCGCTACACGACCTCAAGCGAGTACGTCCCCAAGCGCATCGATTGCAAGGCGAAAACAGCGGATTTCAACAGTCCGAAGGGAATCTGGCAAATAGCCGGGTTGGTGGTGGATTTTCGCATCCATTCGGACATTTTCAAACCCGATAAGCGGGGACCCGCCAGTGAGGCGTGGGGCAAATTTGAAAGCGCCGTGCTGAATAGGCCTGGGTCAGGGTACGGGATCGACCAGAATACCCGGTCCAAACACTACGGCTGCGTAACGCTCAACGGGAAGTACATCTATAGCGACTACGACCTCTGGGATATTGTCGACCCGGAGAACCCGCGCCCGAACCTGGGCGTCGTGGAAGAACTGCATGGGCAAACGCACATTCGGAATCCCTTGCAACGCAAGGTGGAGGAGTTCCTCGATAGGACGCCCTTGGCTCAAATGGTTCAACACAGCGGCGAGATGCAATACGCCGCGCCAACGGACCAGCCCATCGACGCGTTTGGGCCCAGCGGCGAAGTTGTGACGCTGCTGAACTTGCATACCTGGAAGGCTTGGTGCCGCGATAAGTTTGGGGGCCGCACATCCGTTGGGGAAAAGCACTAAGGGTAGGTACCTGCGGAGTAGTTGGCCACGGTTGGGGCTTTCCCCACCGTGGGCTTTTTTCCCGCCGGAGTTCTCCCCTGGGTAATGCGGCCATCATTTGCTATGCCAACCGCTTTTTACGTAAGACTCTCAAGATGGTGCAAGGATCCTAAGGAGGCTATATGGCCAGCATACCAGGACCTATCTGCGGAGCCACGCGAAGCCCGGGGGACAACAAGGACGGGACTCTTTGCAGCGCCCCTTCACCGAAGCCTGGCCCTACCCGGGAGGAGCCGCCCCAGCCTAACGTCCTACTAAGCCCGGCGTTCAAGGTCCTGGTCGACATTCCTTTTTCCATTGCCCCCGGATTGACTTGGGACGCTTTCAACCGCCTTATCTATGACCGCATGAACCAGGCTATCCAAAGCCAGGCGAACATGCTGATTGAGCGCGGAAACGTCACCTACCAGGAAGCGCAGAGTCTTGTCGAAAGCCAGAGAAACGCACTCGTCATTGCCACTCGAGACCGCCTAAGCCCTTTCGGGCGGCTCTATTCTGAAATTCTCAAGCCCCGCGCGAGCCTGAAGACGCTCGATCAGTTCCTCGAGGAAAAAGGCTCAATCGAGGCGGTCCTGGAAAGTGTGGGCAAAACCCGCCAAGTTGTGGATCGCATCAGCACGGTGTCGAGGACGATTGGACCCGAGGTGATCATCCTGGAGTTGGCCTTCACCGCCATTGCCATTGCGCAGGCTCCGGCGGGGCAAAAAGGCCGCGTTGCCGCCAAGCAGATTGGCGGTTCCATCGGTGGTGTCGGGGGTGGCCTTGCCGGCATGTGGGCGGGTTGCGCCGGCATGTCCCTGATCGTATCGCCCTCGCTGGTTGTGCCGGTGGTCGGCGAGGTATCGGAGGGAACCGCGTGTTTCGTGGGAGGAATCGTCGGTGGCCTGGGGCTGGGTTTCGGGCTGCGGAAGGCGGGCGAGGCGGTGGGTGAGAAAACGTACGATTTTGTTACCACCTTGACGTGGCTTTAACGTCAGGAACCATGCTGCACTTGATGGCTAAAGGCGCACTTTCTCCGGGCTGACGCCGGAGGCACGCGGGCGGGGCTGTATGTTTGATCGATTGACTCAGATGGTCGTGCGCCGGCTGCAGAAGGGCAGGAGGCAACGAAATTCGCTTCGCCTGTCTGCGGACGCGAGCGGGATTGCAGTCGAAGTTACCACCGGCGAGGCCAAGGGTGAGGCGCGCATAATTTTGTGGAGCCAGATCGATCGAATCGCGGCTTTCAAGCGAGACCTCTATGGCCGCGATTTGGTCTGCGCCCTCATTGAGACTTCTGATCGCAACGTATTCGAGCTGGACGAGGAAATGGCGGGATGGGCGCAGACGGTAAATAGCCTACACACTTATTTGCCGTCTGCCACACCCTTCCCGGAATGGTTCCTTGCGGTGGCATTTCCGGCGTTCAAGGAATCGCCGGCAATCGTATTTAAGCGGGCTTGAACGGAAGCGATGGTGTGGCCGGGGCAGACATTCCCAGGTGCGCGCTACCCTTCCTCGGCCCGAGTTTCTGCCCATCCTGGGCAGCCGCAAGGCTGTCAATGCTCAGAATGGCAGCGCATTCGAGCTTTTCCGCAGCCTGTGATGCCCCGCCCTTCCATCAGCTCCTGAGACCGCCCAAGCTCGGTGAGCAATCCGAGCTAGCCGGGGCAGCGCATGGTGGAGAGGAAGCCCTTTTGCAGCAAGGGGGATTGCCCCAGCGTATCCAGATCGAATTGCACGGTCACGGGTTTTCCGTCGGGGGTGGTTACCGGACGACCGCCTACTTTCGGGATCGAAATTACCGTGTAGATGTTTCCGTTCTGGCGAAACTCGTCCGCGTCGGCAAAGAAATGGAAGACTCCCCACGTCCCATCGTAGGACGGCCAGCCAAAATCAGAACCGCCGGACATCTTCACGGTGAGCTTGACGCCCGGCGCACCGGCCCCTGGCCATGTAAACGTTTGGAACGAGGCATTGCCGCCCATAAAGGACAAGGCTTGACCGTCAATGGTCATGGAGAGGCCGCTGACGCTTGGCGTGGGATGGGGGCGGAGGGCGTATTTATACTGAAGCTGTCCCGGAGCGCCCGAATAAAGCGCCCGCTGCAGGGCCATGGCTTGGTTGAAGAAACGCAACAAAGCCGGGGGCACCTTTGGCGATGCGTCGGGATTGGCGACATAGGCTGTCCCTTGGAGAGTGACAGAGTTCTTCAAATTGGCATTATAGAACTTCGAGAGTGCGCCGCTGGCAGGATTAAAGTAGCCGTCAACATCCTGGAGAGTAGCATCCGTCTTAGCAATAGCACTAAAGGGAAATGTGGAAGCGAGCGGGCTAAACGGCGCGCACAGCCCCTTGCCGCCCACCGGCGGGGGCGTCACATTGTTGGAGGCGGTGATGGGATCGTAGAGAAGGTTCTGAACCATCTGGTCCACATGGCCGTCCTGATCAATGGTAAAGCCTTGGCCGATTTGCTGCGCGGCCGCCCGCGCTTTGGTTGCAGGGTCCCCACACGCGGTCTTGAGGTCCGGTTGCTGACCGGGAGCGCTGCTGACCCCGTCGACGCAGGTCTGAAGCGCGCTGAGGCCGCCAATGTAAGGCTTGTTGGCGTCGCCGATGTATTGGTGCTGGTCCTGGCAAGCGGGTGACTCAACCGTCAGAACCGGTTGGAATGCCTTTTGCACGTCCGGCTGGCCAACGGCGACGTTCACGGCTGCCGTGCAAAACAAAGCCAGCAGGGGAGTGTCATTACTGGTCAGCTTGAGAAGTTTCTGCGAGGCGTCGGCCGCGCCAGTGTAGCCCACAACCCTGGCACCCTTCACGAAAGCGCGCCATTGGGCGATATAGTCATGTTGATACCGGCTTTCGAGAATGCCCGCGAGTTTCGCCAAATCCATGCTGGACGAACTTCCCGCCCCCAAGACCCACTCCTCTCCGCTGAAGTACTTGGGCAAGTCTCCAAGAATATTGTGCATGGCGGTCCAGCCGGGCTTCGTGAAGGCGCCCTCCACGGTGATTCCGTCAACCACTGTGTCCGCTGAACCCGGGAGGTCTCTATTAAAGTTGACGGAGCGCGTGGTTTTATCAACCTGAGACTTGAGCAGGTTGTACACCTGATCCGCGCCCACCATCTGCGTGAGGTAATGGCGGGAATGCTCTACAACGTTCGCGTCATTTTCCGACGAGAAGGGATTCTGGCCCTGCAATTGTTCACTGTAAAAATCGAACTGCTTGGTGGCCAAATCCATGGTGACTTTGTCGATTTCGCGCCTCGCCGCCCAAGCCTTCTGGAGGACGGGCGAGAGGAATTCGACGGTGCTCTTATCGTGATTGGAGGTCGTAATGAGGTAGGCTTTCAGCGTATCGTACACAGACTGAAAGTCATCGGTGGGACTCGGCGAGGCGGGAAGCACCTTGAGGGTTTGCACCAAAGCGCCCTGAGTCGATCCGAAAAGCAATTCCCTGAAGTGGGTGAAGTAAAGCCTGCGCGCGTAAGGATAGAGGGAGTTGCCCTCGTAAAGTCCCCATCGCATGCTGAGGGGAGGGCCGTTTTCCCTATAGTCCGCCAGAGTTTCGACGGCTTGGCGAAGTGTATCCAAGCGGCTCAAAGCGTCCACCGAGGGCAGTTGCTGGCCCGTCAACTCAATGCTGGAGGCGCCCTGCGCGGCTGCCTTCACCTGGCTTTCCAGGTTTTTGTTCCGCACAAAGGAAACAATGAAGCCCGCAATGAAGATCAGCAGAACCACGGTGGAGGCGACTAAGAGGAGTCTTCTCCAGAGACTGGTTTTGGTGCTGGAAGTACTCGCGGCGAGGGCGGAGGAGTCCTTCAGCAGGACGTCGGTAAACACGTGGGGCAAGAAAGTCCACTGGGGAACCCTGCGGCTTTCGGTGCTCTCGACCGGTTGAGATTGGGCAGCCGACTGCGCTACCAACTTACGGATGTTGAAGACCCCCGTGGCCCCCAATTCCCGTGGCGCTTCGGAGGGTTGGGTGAGAGCTTCACTCGGGGCCGGCGCCGATCTCGAGGTGTTGATGACCACCGGTCTGACGCCGGTAAAGTAAAACCCGCGAAGAAACGGGCCCATGCGCAACTGGCTGGGCCGGCAGATATCCACTAGCAAACGGACCAACAAAGATTGCAGCTTGCGAAACTCCCGCGGAAACTCGTAGACAAGCGGAAGCTTTTCCGCGTCAAACTCGCGGGAAAGCAGCGGCCGGCGCCTGCCCGCCAGGGAATAGAAAAGGTTGTCAAACGCCGTTGAGACGCGGGCGGTTTCCTGCTCGGCGTAAACACCCGTGGAAAACGAGGCCATGGGCAGAGTCGTGCCCAGAACCACGCCCGCCTCATCATCACTCAGGTTGCTCACGTATTCTTGAAAGTAGGGCAGGCGGTCCGCGCGCGAGAAAAGGACATACACCGGGAGGGCGATGCCCAGTAACTGCGAGACTTCGCGAAGGCGTGCCCGAAGGCGTTCCACGCTTCCACCCAGAGCTTCCGCCGCGCCCTGCTGCATAAAACTTTCGCAGTCAATGCAAACCAGGACGGCACGGGGAGAGGGCGCGCCCTTCCCCAATATCGAGTGAAGGCGGCGAGGAGCCAGCCTCTTCACCAGTTTTGCCCAGCTCCCGGGGTCGCCCGTCAGAGAACCACCGGCCTCCGCAAAGATGAACTGCCGGGTGTACCAGAGGTTGGCAACGCGCGTGGGTACGGGAGCATTGTCTTGAATGGCTTGGCCCGCCAGCAGCTCAGGCTCAAGACCGGAATGGAGGACCGCGCTGGTTTTGGCTGAGCCCGATTCCCCCAGTAGGAAGATGACCGGCAGGGTTCCGACCCTGGCGGCTTTACCCAGTTGCGATGACTGAAGGCGCTTTTCGGCTTCGCGAACCAGGACCTCAATCTCGTCGCCTCCTGCCCCCGCTTCCTGGGCCGACTCCTGCGCGCTCTCCCGATCCTTCAATATGAACCACCAAATCAACGCTGCGAATGCGATTGCGCCGATCACAGCGAGGGCAATGCGCAAAACCCACAGGCTGCTGCCTTGGAGGTGCAGCCAGGAGCCCAAAAACCATGCCAGGATCAGCCAAACCAGGAAGGCGATGGCAGCAATCACGTATTTCGCGGTTTTCACAGGCACTCCCTAATGGGATGTTATCGGAGCCATCGAACGGATTTCCGATGCCCCGGAAAGCAACACGAGTTTGAAGCCGGCAAAGAAGAGGATGGCGAAAAGCAACGCACCCAGAGCGCCGAAGACGAGGCCCCGCACCCAGGGATCGTAAGTCCGCCTGGTTAAAGCATCCTGGGGAGGCGCCCAGTTGGGAGAAAGGGGAGGCAGCTTGCCCCGGATCCGTTCCAACTTCTCGTTGAGCGTGGTCAAGACGCCACGCGCACCTTCCTGCCCGCTCAAACTGTACTTGCCTCGGTATCCCAGCAAGAGGCAAAGGGCATACACTTCGAGCACGTCCGCGACCTGCGCAGAATCCCTGCGGGCCATCTGGCGGTCGATGCACTGGAAGAAGATCTCTCCCGCATTGTGCCCGCCGAACAACTCTTCCTGCAAGGGCATGCGCGGCCAATCCACAAAAATCGGGTTATTGGAATTCAGAATCGATTCGTCCAGGAAGGCAACCACGGCGAAGCTGGCGAGGCGCACGTCCTCGGGGGGATAACCTCTGCGCGTGGCAGTGGACTCAGCCGCGTTGATGGTGGCCTTTATCTGGCTGCGAAATGCCGCGGCGTCCGTTACCGAGCGCCGGTTGGAGCGAAGGCGCGTGGTGGCGGTCAAAACCTCTTGGTAAATCAGGGCTAGATTATCTGGCGTTGACGGGGCAGCAGTTCCGCCGCCCTGCGGTGCCTGATTCGAGGACTGAAATGCACCCATGCCTGACCTCTCAGCTTTCCAGAATGACGAGCAGTTCGATCTCCGGGTTGGGTATGTCTCCCGGAACGTAGACTCCCACGCGGCGCGTTTGCACGATGTGGTCCCAGCACGGCCCGTTGCGGCTGATGGCAAAGTACTGGCTTTCCACGCGCGCCGATACCGCCGAAGGAGGCACCGGAACGTGGGTCAGGCCCATGCCCGGCAGTGCTCGCTTAACCAGTTGGGGAACAAATTGGGCGGAGCAAACCTTGATCAATTGCAGGGTCCGATTGATGACTTCCGCGTCGCCGATGGGCGAGCTAACGGAAATCATCCAGCGCGCCCGATCCAGGCAGCGCTGGTCCGTCACGTCGCCTTCATAGAAATAATTGGCCACGGAGGTGAGCGGGATCGAAAGGCAATTGGAGGGCACCAACAGCTCCAGGTGCCGGCGAATGTGCTCTTCCAGTTCCGCGAAGCACTTGTCGAGCGCCAAGTGATTATAAATAGGAAGATTCCGCGGATGCGAATCGAGGGCAAAAGTGCAAAGCGCGCCCCCCAGGCGCAGAAGCTCGGTAAAGAGCTCCTCCGGGTGCCCCCGCTTGGAATGGAATTGATGACGCAGCGGCCCCAAGCTGGAGTTGATGGCATGCAGAAACCAAAACCGGCTGATCTCTTGCGCAGAGAAGCCCGTTTGGAATTTCCCCTTGCCCCGATGATCCAGCGAGACGGTTACACTTTTCTCCTGGAGAATATCCACCATCCGGCGCGTCAACATCATTAAGGTCTGGCTGGCGCTGATTTGAACGCACGGCGGGATGAAAGTCTCATCGTAAATGTAATGGCCCGACCCGTCCCTTTTGATTCGGGCAATCGGCAGGGTCTGCAAATCTCCGGCCTCTTCCGTGTCGAGAAGCAGGCGCAGGTTTTTGCGCCCGAGCTTGAGAGGCTTTTCGTCCAGGCCCGTGTTGACGTCAGGGTACACATGGGATTCCGCTCGGTAGCGGGTAGTCCCATCGGTCCCGGAGTCTTTAAGGGTGCAGTTCGGAGCGCCCGTGCGGTGAGGTGGAATCGCCAAAAGGACATTCAGGGCTTCGCGAGAGGGAGGAAACTGGTCGGCGATGTTTCGCGTGGGGGGTAGAGGATCACTTTCGGGCATGTTGAAAGCCAAGCCGTCCGGAAAGAAGCCGCGGGCATGAGGGACAGACACCGTGCCGTTGCGAAGCGCTTCCGCATCGAGTTCCAATCCAATAAATCCGTACGGCTCAAACCACAGGTTCGAGATCCCAAAATGCGTGATCTCTTCGTAAAAGCGACTTTGCACTTGAAAGTGGTGCGGCCCAAGATACATACCCTCTGACCACACTACTTTTGAGAGTTGCTTCATGGTCTTAATCCAGCCGCCGTCGCCGATCCGCTATTTGGATTCGGCAATTATACAGAGCGCCTGATGTTCTGCGCGTTGTCCGGTAGCGGCGGCCTATGACCGCCCGTTGGCGTGCATAGTGCACCGCTACAAGTTATGTCGCTCTGTATGCGAGTTTCCTTCTATTTTTTTACTGACGATTTCTGGCCCCCGGCCTCCCGTCCTGACCCATTGCGGCGCTCATCGAAGGAAAGCTGGTCAACTTCAGCGCCGCCTCAGCAGTCAAGACCACCACCGGTTCACCCTGCTTTTACTTCTCCCTTAACCGCAAAATTCCAATGCTAGCCCCCCCAGGCTAACGAGGGGGAAACGGTTCGACATTATTTTAGGGTCAGCCTCAGTGAGGAGAGGGCGGAACCCATCATGCCGCACTGCAATCCTCCCAAAGGGCATATCCTTATTGTATACCTTAGATTTACTCCAAGAGCACAAAATACTATCACAGGAATGCATCCGCGCGCGACATCCCTGCGTGGGGGACAGGTAGGGCGGAATTCTCACCACGGGTCGGGAAGGGCGGGACGTTGCAGGCCGCGAAAGAACGGTAGCCTGATAGCATATGTCGCGAAGCTTTGGAGAGCGCCAGCTTGCTGCCGCTTTCCTCCCCGCGAGCTTGCTCGCGGGAATCTCCACCGGGAGCGCAGCTCCCGGCCAGCATGCTAGCCCTAACTTCTCACCAGCCCGTGGGCAGCGATGCTGGGAAGCCCCACCGCCCAACGAGAACCGCCGAAACGGGTGAGAAATGCGGGCTAGCGTGCTGTCATCCTGAGCAGCAGCCAAGGATCTCGCCCTGGGTATTTTCAAGGCAGGGCGAGATCCTTCCTTCGTGGAGTTTACTCTGAGGGGATTTCCCGAAGGGCGCAGGACCGGCTCCGCCTCCGCATAATGCCAGTGCGAGGGGCTTTTCCGCAGCCTGTAGAGCCCCACCCATCGGGCGGGACGGATCAAAATACCTTGGTCCGGCGAGAAATCCCAGTTAGGCGCTGCGGAAGTTAACCCGGCCTTTTTCGATGGGCACGCCGCGAACTTCAATTCGGCTCAAGTCGCGCGTGCCAATCCCCAATTGCTCTGCCAGCTTCAGAGTGCTGTCACAGGTTTCGAAAGGAGCCGTGCCGCGGTCGGCCATGGGATCAAATCCCATAAGCGCCGTGGCCACTGCATCCGTATTGACGCAATTGGTGCCTGCCACCAGCAGACCGGCACGAACGGTGCGAAAATTCTTGACCCAGGGTCCCTCGCCGCCCGCTACGGTCTCGATGCCGTCGATGATGGCCAGATGAATGGGGCGCGCCGCCACCAAGTCAGCGGTAACGCGCGGCACCCGGTAGCCAGGGTCGCGGGGTGAGTGCGGATCAATTTCGGCCAGTGAACTCTTGGGCGGTTGCCGGCGGCCATCATGCAATGTGCCGCCACGCGCCCCCTGCGGAACTTTGCTCGGCTCATCCAGGCCCACCCCGTCTCCATAGATCGTCGTGGGCGTATTACCAAAGCAGTTTTTCATGGACAAGGTCACGCCCGCCGTACTGTGTTCTTTGAGTTTGGCGAGGGAGACAAAGACATCGCAGTCTTCATAGGCGCGGTTCATGTCATAGGCCTTGAACAGCAAACCCCCGCCCGGAACCCAAAAGCGCGTGTATTTTCCCGAAGGGCCCGCGTAGTTGGTATTCTCAAACTCCACGCCTGAAGCGGCGCTGGAAAGAACACTGGGATTCCATTTCGCCAGCGACAGGAATTCCTGAAGAGTCGCCAACTGCGACCCGGTAGGGCTCTCGAGCAACCGGATCCGCCGCGCTCCCGCGTTGCCAAGGAGATGAATCACGGAGCCGACGACCTGGGGATGAACCCAATACGTCTCTCCCACCGGCAGATTGTGGAAAAAGTCCGGTGGGCTTCCCGTTACATTGATCTTCATGGCCACCGTCTTGCCATTGACGAGTCTACGCAACCCACCCAACTGGTCGAACATGCCGGAAAGCGTGCTCGCTACCTCCGGCCCGTACGTCGCGCACCTGGCGACAGCCACCGGATCGGCGGGCGCGGCTTTCGCCCATAGCCCGGTAGGCGCGAGGTAAAAACCCGCAGCGGCGGCAGTCACCCCTTGGATAAACTCTCGGCGGTTAAGGTTTCGTTTCATATCGACCTTCCTTTCGGTTGTTGGGGCCCTATGCCGTATGGTAAGGGATTGCGAGGCCGGTTGCAACAGAAACTCGGGGTGACGCTTGATGCGGCAATTGACGCCTTTCCGGCGGGTTGCTAAGATGGCAGGGATCAGCATTCGGAAGGAGCCCCACTGTGGACCGTCAGACCCGCCATCAATTGAAGCAAGATGAATTTAAGGACTCGTTGGTACAGATCGAAGAATATTTTAAACAGCACTACAAGGAAATCCTGAACGTATCGATCGTTGTGGTCGTGGTGCTCGGGCTCGCCACCGGCCTGAAGGTTTACACCGACCGCCAGGCAGCAGCCGCCAACGCCGATTTGGGCGAAGCGCTGGCGACGTTCCGCGCTTACGTGGGTCAACCCACGCCGGGCCAAAACGAACCCGCCGGGGCCACTTACGCCACCGCACAGGAAAAATACAAGAAAGCGCTTCAGCAGTTCGATGCCATTTTAGATAGATACAAGATGCTCCCGCGGCCCAAGGCGGTAGCGCTTGCCCGTTACCAGGCGGGTGTATGCCAGGCCCTCCTGGAGGATAACGCGGGGGCGATTCAGACCTTGACGCAAGCCAGCATGGACCACGATGCGGAAATCGCCTCCATGGCGAAATTCGCCCTGGCGGGGGAATTGACGAAGTCCGGCAAGACACCAGAGGCCGTCAAGCTTTATCAGGAGTTGGCTGACCACCCCACGATTGACGTGCCCAAGGCAAGCGCGCTGCTGGCCCTGGCGGACGCTTATCGCGAGTCGCAGCCGGCCAAGGCGCGCCAGATTTATGAGCAAGTGGAGAAGGAATTCGCCTCCAGCACCACGGTGACGCAAGCCGTTAAGCAGCAGATTTCCAGCCTCACGCCCTAGTGCTTAGTTGCCGAAATTAGCGCTATTTCAAGTCGGCGGATGGAAGGGCGGGGCTTTACAGGCTGCGGAAAAACCCGAAAGCCCTGTCATTCTGAGGAGCAGCGGCGACGAAGAATCTCGCATTGCCTTGAAAATGCTCAGAGCGAGATCCTTCGCTGCGCTCAGGATGACAGCATTGTAGGGTTTTTCCGCAGCCTGTTCAGCCCCGCCCTTCCGAGGGCCATGATTAATATCGCTTTCTAATGCAACTTGGCCCTAGTGTGGTGTCCCACGTAAGAATTGACAATAGGCGAGACCCCCTCACCCGGCCCGCCCCGGCTGGCGATTACGCCGGATGCGCGCCACCCTCTCCCCCAAAGGGGCGAGGGCAATAA
>JBEKQO010000126.1:0-19617 GCA_049519635.1 Terriglobia bacterium
GTGAGCAGCGCTTCGTACTCGTCGATGCGCGCGGGAAAGCTCTTGGCAAACTTTTCCACGCCCTTCAGCCAGCCCAACGGGGGTTCCAGCGCCAGTCCTCCGACGCGAAAATAGCTGGTCATCATCCGCTGGCCGGAGACGGCCTCAAAGATGTGCAGGATCTCCTCACGCTCACGGAAACAATAGAGGAAAACGGACATGGCGCCGAGGTCGATGGCGTGCGTTCCCAGCCACACCAAGTGGCTTTGGATGCGCGTCAGTTCGGTCAGCAGCACGCGAATCCACTGCGCCCGCGGCGGAATCTCCAAATCGAGCAGTTTTTCGATAGCCAGGCAGAATCCCAGATTGTTAGAGAGCGGCGCGAGATAATCCATGCGGTCGGTGAGGGTGATTCCCTGGGCGTAGGTTTTGCTCTCGAAGGATTTCTCAAAGCCCGTGTGCAAGTAGCCGATGTCGTAAATGGCGCGCACCACGGTTTCGCCTTCAAGCTCCAGCACCAGTCGCAGCACGCCGTGCGTGGAGGGATGCTGCGGGCCCATGCTCAGGATGACCCGTTCTTCCTCGCCCGCAATTCTCTCCAGCGTCACCGGCATCTAGCGGTAACCCTCCGTGGGATAATCCTTACGCAATGGGTAACCTTCCCATTCCTCCGGCAGCAGCAGGCGGCGAAGGAAGGGGTGGCCGTCAAATATTATTCCAAATAGGTCGAAGACCTCACGCTCAAACGCATTGGCCGAGGGCCAAACGGGAACGGCGGTGATGAAACGTGGGCTCTCCCCCTCCACCCGAACCTTCAGCCGCAGGCGCTGGGCGGTCTCAATTGAGAGCAGATGATACACCACCTCAAAGCGCGGTTCCTGGGGGTAAAGATCCAAGGCGGTGACATCCGCGAGAAACCTGTATTGAAGGTCGGGCTCATCCCGCAAAAATTCGCAGGAATGAAGAAAGGAGGCGGGGCGGATGTAGAGCGTCACCTCGTCGCGGAAAATGCGCGCTTCTTCCACCGCCTCCGGGTCAAACACCCGCAGCTTCTGAAGGGCAAGATTGGTTGCAAGATCGGCGGCCATAAAGTGATCGGGTGTTCGGGTAATCGGGTGAACAGTTCGGGCGATCAATCGATGGGATGAGCAAGAAACCCCGTACGCTCTTCGCTCACCCGATGACCGGATCTACCGATCACCCGATGCCTACCGGGTCCAGTCGAGAGCCCCTTTCTTCCATAGGTAAATATAACCCGCTAGCAAGATAGCGATGTACAGAGTCATTTCAATGAAACCGGACCACCTCAGGCTTTTAAAAACCACCGCCCAAGGGTAGAGGAACACGGCTTCGACTTCGAACAGAATGAAAATCATTCCCACTAAATAAAAGCTGACAGAAAAACTTCCGCGGGCATCGCCAACAGGGGGCATGCCGCACTCGTAGGGGTCGAGTTTTTCCTTGGAGGGCCGCTTCACCCCCACCCACCAAGAAAGGCCCAGCATGCCGCCCGCAAGTGCCACGACGGCTACAATATGGACCAGTAGTGGGATGTAAACGCCAGCCATTGCAGTCACTTAGGAGGACTTCGATCTATCTTGCCCGGACTGGAAACTATACGGGGCGCGTCCGAGTAGTGTCAAGTTTTTTCTTGCCTGAAGGGGAGGGAGTCAGTAACATCAGGCTTATCAGATCGGGGTATTTCCTTATCGCAGGAACATGCTAATGGTGATGGGGTTTAACACCGACATCAAACACAACGGAGTGGTTTATCACATTCAGACCGAACCCCGGAAGGATGCGGGCATTGATACCACGGTGTATACGCAGGGGGCCGTCATTCACAAGTTCAAGAGTTCTTACCAGGATATGTTGGATTCGCCCGACTTCAGCGATGAGAGATTGAAGCGCCGGCTGGAAGAGCAACATCGCCTCATCATTGCGCGCATCCGCGGCGGTGAGATCAAACCTGCCGCTCAACCGGCGGAATCCGCCTGACCAGGAGCCCTCCTTGATGAATATCTTTGTGAATGGAGAACTGCGCGAAGTTCCAGAAGACCTGACCCTGGCCGCACTGCTCGATTGGTTGAAACTGCCGGCGGATCGCGTGGCGGTAGAGCGCAATCGCGAGATCGCTTCGAGATCCACTTGGGGCGAGACGATCATCCAGCCGAGCGACCGTTTGGAAGTGGTACACTTTGTGGGGGGCGGGGCGGAGGAGACAGGAGTCAGAAGTTAGAAGTCAGAAGCTAGTAGTGAGAAGTTAGAAGTTGAAATTCAGGAGTTGGAAGCTGGAATAGGCCCGGATCGTCCACGAGCGTTGGTCATTCTGACTCCTGGCTTCTGGCTCCTAACCTCTAACTCCTGGCTGCTGTCTCCCGACTCCTCTCCCGATTCCTGATTGTGACTTGACATGAACCCTCATGTGCACATCCCTACGCCTTTCACCGTCGTTGATCTGCTGATCAAGTTAGCGGTCATGGCCTTGCTGGCGGGCTTTATTGCGCGCTTCGGGAAGTTCCGCCGCCTGCTGCTGATTGAGCAGCGCGGACCCCGCCAAAAGATTCAATTTGCGGCGTTTCTGGGCCTTCCGTTCATGATCGGTGTTTGCGCCCGCCTCTTTTCCCAATCCCAATACCCCACTACAGACTTGAGTTTGGAAGTGACGGTGCTGGCAGGATTGCTGGGCGGGACAATTGTGGGCTTGGCGGTGGCCTTGATTGTCAACCTTCCGATTCTGGTGATTGCTTCATGGGTTGCCGCATTGTCATTATTTCCGGCTTTGGCGCGGAGTGCCCCGGCCTGGCTGATACCGTATTACCGCCCCGAGCTTCTGGCTCCGCTCATGGCCACGCTTTATGCGGTTGCGGCCGGCACCGCCCGCTGGGTGTGTCCCGACAAAGAAGAGATTTGGAAATTCTCGCCCTTTATTGATTTGAGCCTGTACCGTTCCATCCGGCAAAAGTTCAAGCACCCGGCCTTTGACTGGCAGGTCCTCTTTACCCTCATCTGCATCGCCTTGGAAATGTTTCGCATGATGGTGGTGGGTCCCATTTCCAACGGCAGGCTGTTCTATCCCTACTCCGCAAATCATCTCACCCAGGTACTGATCGTGCTGGCCACGCTGATTGGCGTCGGCGTGCCGGTCCGGATCTGGAACACCACGCGCATTGAGCACAAGCTGGTGGAACAGGAAAAGGCGCTGCTCCAGGCGCGCATGGACGCGCTGATCAGCCAGATCAATCCCCACTTTCTCTTTAATACCCTGAACACGATTTCCTCATTGATTCGTTTTGATCCTGACACGGCGCGCACGGTGCTGCTGAAGCTCTCGAACATACTTCGCCGCCGGTTAAAAGCCCAGGTTCACTTCTCCCCTCTCCAGCAGGAGTTGGACTTTATCGATGATTATCTGGACATTGAGGTGGTGCGATTCGGGCGCGACAAGCTGCATATTCGTAAAGAGATCGATCCTGAGACTTGCGATATGGTCGTCCCCAGCATGATTCTGCAACCCCTGGTGGAGAACGCACTGCGGCACGGTATCGCCCCAAAGATCGAGGGCGGTACCATTACCCTTCGGGCCAAGCGTGGCAAGGGCCGCCTGACGGTGGAAGTTATCGATGATGGCGTGGGCATTTCCGAGCAGAGGCAACCGGGAGTTTCTGGCAGTGGGATTGGCATAAGCAACGTGCGGGAGCGGCTCAAGGTAGTTTACGGTCAGGACTTTCTGATGAAAATTGATAGCCGGCCGGGGAAGGGAACTGCCATCCGCATTGAGATCCCCGAATTGGTGACCACGCTTCCGGTGATGCCGGTGGAGGCCACGGCGGTGTCCTCGTGAATAGGCTCAGCTTTGGCATAAGACGAACCAGCGAACGTGGCTCGGGAGCGAGCAGCAAGGCCTCCCAAGTCCGTGGAGAGAAATTCGCGCTGCGGTTCATTTTTGAAACATATCCGCGGAGTTTCAAGGTGCGAAACGCGGCTGTATTCTGTAAAAAATAAAAACTAAGGAGCGAGGATTTCGTATGGCGAATGATGATCCCATGGGAAAGAAAAACCCGCCGGCTTCGATGAGCATGATTGAACCGCGGATCCGCAACATTTATCTCCAATTTTACAAAGAAGGCTACTTCACCCCTTCTGCGCTGGATTTGAAAACCAAGGAACTGATCGCCATCGGCTGTTCCCTGGTGGCGAAGTGTGAAGGCTGTTTAGAGGGACACCTCAAGAAGGCGCTGGAGTTGGGCATTACCAAGCACGAAATCAGCGATGCGATCGTGGTGGCCATCGGTATTGCCGCTGCCGGTATTATGGACTTCACTGACAAGGCGGCCATTAATCTCGACTTGCATCACTTTGAATAGAATGGTCAGGGGTTAGGGGCTGGGGGAAATTCGAGATTATGAATTCGGAATTATGAATGCTGGTCCCTGTTCATAATTCATAATTGCGAATTCATCGTTGCCCCGGACCCCTAACCTCTAATTCCTAACGCCTCGCCCCAACTCTTATGGACTCCCTGGTGATCGCCAACCTCTTTCTTCTGCTCTTCCTGGGTTTAGCCGACAACCAGATGATCGCCGCGCTCTTGCCGTCGTTGGTCAAATCGCTGGCCATCAGCGTTTCCACGGCGGGATTGCTGGTGGTGGTGTACTCGCTGGCGGCAGCGTTGGCGGCGTTTCTCTCCGGGACGCTCTCCGATCATTACGGCCGAAGACGGTTTCTGCTGGGTGGGGTGGCGTTCTTTGCCGTGGCCTCCTTCGCGGCGGCGCGGAGCCGCACCCTGAATGAGCTCATGCTGGCGCGCGCGCTGACGGGCCTGGCGGCCGGCACGCTGTCCACCTGTTCCATCACTTTCGCCGCCGATTGGTTCCCTTACAACGTGCGCGGGCGCGCCATCGGGTTGATTTCTTCTGCTTACTTTGCCGCGCCCATCCTGGGTGTCCCGATTGCCGCGCAGATCGCCGACCGCTTCGGCTGGCGGCGCGCGTTCCTCTTCTTCGCCGGTCTGGCCGTGGTGACCACGCTAGCCACGCTGCGTCTGCCCCGCGAGCGCTTGAACCCTCAGCCCTCCACGCAAATGCTGCGCGGCACTGTCCAGGCTTTCCGCTCCTTTCTGGCTCGGAGCGACACTGCCGCCGCGCTGGCGATTGCCTTCCTGGTGTCGGGCGGGCTGGTGGGTTTCCTCACCTACATTGGCCAGTGGTTGAACGGCGCCTTCGGCCTTCCCACCCGCACCATTGGGTGGGTTTTCATGTTGGGCGGCATCGTGGCCGTCGGCAGCGCTCCCCTGGGTGGGATTCTTTCCGACCGCTGGGGAAAGCGCGGCGTTTCTATCGCCGGCAATATCGTGCTGGCGGTGGCGGTGGCTTTCGTCCCATTCTTGCCGTGGGGATGGGGTTTGCTCGTGGTGTTCGCGCTGGCGAGCTTGGGTGCGGCATTCCGGCAGGGGCCCTTGACGGCTTTGATGACGGAGATGGTGCCCGCGGCGCAGCGCGGCTCATTCATCGCCCTGCGGAATGTTTCCTCGCAGATGGGAATCGGCGCCACGGCTTACCTGGGAGGAGTGCTGTTCCAAAGGTCCGGGTACGCCGCCGTGACCACGCTCTGCGCGGTGATGACTGCGCTGGTGGTGGTTCTGCTGGCGACTCTCATCGTTGAGCCCCGGGGGGCGGAAGACAGCGCGCCTGGGGGGAGCGCCTAGCGGCGATACTGTTCACTTGGTGGGTTGCAAGCGCTCAGTTCTCAATTTCGCCTGACCGGTCCCCTCACCCACCGCCTTGCGGTCCCCCCTCTCCCCCTGGGAGAGGGCGTTTAGGTATTGATTTTAGCCCTCGCCCCCTTGCGGGAGAGGGGGGACCGCAAGGCGGTGGGTGAGGGGGTCTCATGGGAACAGTAATGCGTCTAGCCGCTGAATGGTGCAGGGGAATCGCAAGAGAAAGTCCAACGGCAAAGACCAAAAGTTTTTCGCGCAATGGGTGATGGATTTTTAGCATGAGGTGGAGAGTATGCCGTCCCGGTCGCGAATTCTGAGAATCGTCCGCAATGTTTTTTTGATCTTGGCTGCGCTGGTGGCGGCATTTTTTTTCATCGTTGTACCCTGGTTTTTCACGGCGATGATCACGCACAACCAGTTTCATTATCCCGACCCCAACGACGGCAAGACCCCGAAATCCTTCCACCTCGATTTCCGCTGGGTTGAATTCACCTCGCCGGACGGAATTCCTCTCAAAGGCTGGTACATTCCCGCCGAGGGGGCTGCGCGTGGCACCCTGATTTATTGCCACGGGCTCAATCGCACCCGCATCGAGATGTTGCCCGACGCTGCTTTTGGGCACAGCCTGGGATACAACGGCTTGCTTTTCGATTTACGCCATCAAGGCATGAGCGGCGGCCCCATCACCACCTTAGGCTACCAGGAACGATTGGACGTACAAGCGGCGGTGCGGTGCGCGATTGAACAGGAGAAGGCGGCGCGGCCGGTGGTGGTGTGGGGTGTGTCGATGGGCGCCTCCGCCGCGCTGCTGGCGGCAGCCGATTCGCCGGATATATCGGCCGTCATTTCCGATAGCTCTTTCGACTCGATGATGGGCACCATGCGGCATCATTTAAAATTATTCCTGGGTCTTCCAGGCTTTCCCATTGCTGATGAAGTTGCTTATTGGACGGCATGGCGCGGCCACTTCCGGCCTGCCGATTTCGATCTGGTAAAAGCCACCGAGCGCATCGGCGATCGGCCCATCCTTTTTGTTGCCGTCGAAGGCGACCGCCGCATGCCGCCATCCATCGCCCAAACCCTTTACGCTCACGCCCGGAGTCCGCTGAAAAAAATTATCGTCCTGCCCGGACGCCGCCACGGCGAGGGCTTCAATCAAGCCACCGAGCCCTACGAAAAAGCCGTGACAGAGTTCCTGGCAAGCCTCTCCTCCGGGAAGTGAAGCTACAACTATAACCACTGAGGCGAAGACGCAGAGAAAGGACCTTTGGTTCTCCAATCCCCTCGCCTCTGCGCCGATATGAAATTCGTGTCGTGATGCAATAAGCTTGGTGCCTCGGCGACTTGGCTCATAAGGCCCGCTCCTTGAAGAGGTAAAAATGAACTGCAGAATCTGCTCTAACCCTTTAAGCCTCATTGACCGACTCGCAGGGAGACAGGAACACTCTGGATGTGCCCGGGAACAACAAGTTGCCGAGGCAAAGGCTGTGCAAGTGAGAGAACGCAAAGCGGAGGAAGAGTATCGGGAGACCCAACGACTCGTGGAGGAAAAGAAACTGAAAGACGAAGAGGCGCTTGACCGCCTCAGAAACGAGAGGATGGGAAAGGGAATATTTAAATCCTTAAACACCGACGCCCAAATGATCTTGGACCCAGGTGAGCAGTGTTGTGTCTTGGTTAAAGGATGCTGGTCGACCCTGTTCTACCCACGCGCCGCCGGTCGCATCCTTCCCGGCCAAGCCGTGCGCGTAGACGGATTAAAGAAGATAGATTTTGGGGTGCTTCACATCACTGACAAAAGAATCTGTTTTGTCGGAAAAGGCGGCGCCAAGACAGTCGCCTGGAAGAAGATTTTACAGTGCGAGTCGCACTCCGACGTGCTTCACGGCAGGTTAGTGTGACCTAGGCGCTTTTCCGGGAAGCCTTTGTCGCGGGCTGGCGCAGACATCGTTCTGGGATGTCTACGATCTTCCGGGCATTTACGCCGGGGGGTGAGTCTGCCCCCTGACAGATTTTCTCTTGACAAAACGATGCAAGTGGTATAGCCTAGAAGTGCGATGAAAGTCCGGCGCCGCGCGATTCCCGCAAAAGTTCCCCACCCCAACGCTTGCACTGCGGAAATCACAAAAAATAAAAAAAGTACGACCGAAGCCAGAAGGTTATTGAAAACAATCGGAGAGCCGCTGTGGGCATCATGCCCAGAAGGCGAGCGCTGCAAACCTCACTTTCCCGTCCTCTCCCCAATCGCGCGCCCCCGAAATCAAGCAAAGTCGATGGTGGATGCGGAGCGCGGGAGCAGCCCAATTTCAAAATTGCCCCGCTTCTATACGAATGTCCATGATAATACAGGGAGTTAGCGACATTGAGCGTGTTTAACCCAAAAATCCAAGCAATTGAAAGTAAAGAAGTTAATTGCTTTGCACTGCGGGAAAGCTCAACAAAAAAAGGGGGCCCCAAAATGCAGGTGTATCCTTTGAATGTTATTGAAACTAAATAACATAAATAATTGACTTGGCGCAAATTCACCGCGATCCTCGAATGTTGATGAAAAATATACTACTTATCGCTCCGATCTGGGAAGGTTATTGAAAGAAAAGGAGATGGGTGTTGGATTTCAGGCCGAGAAAAGCAGACGCAAGACAGGGTCGCATGTAACGGATTGCCCCACGAGCATCTCCAGGGTCAGGTCAAAGTCGCGGGCGGCGCACACAGCGGCTTCCGGCCAAACCGGCGAGGAGGAAATTCGAAGATGTCCGCGTGAGGCTGGGAAGTTTATGAAGAAAAAGGACTTCGACAAGAATTGGGGAATCTCAGTGGCCGGCAAGAAGTGTCAAGTCATTGCAAGTAAAAGAGTTGCAAGCTCACTCTCCAGCCTATCAATAGCAAAGAAAAAAGGATGGTAAAATGAAGGTATTACCTGAGAATATGCTGAAAATAAACAAGATACAAAACTCCACTTTGCCGAATTCGCCCCAACCCTGACAACTTAAAGAAAAATAAACTACTTATCACTCCGATCCTGAGAAGTTACTGAAAGCAAAGGAGAAACCCGGTTGGACGGGAAGTCGAGGAATGCGGTCGGAATACGCGGGCGGGAGGGTAGGACGAACGGCCCAAATATTCGGGGCACTGTCAAAGTCTAATGGGCTTCGAAGGGACCCCTCACCTGCCCTCCTCCGTCGGGCCCCCTCTCCCTTGGGGAGAGGGGGGACCGCAAGGCGGGGGTGAGGGGTTTCGTCGCGAGTGTTGCATTCGTGGCCATAGCGGTAGGCGACGCCCGCAACTTTGACGGAACCCTGCCCCAATATTACCTTGCCTTGAACATTGGGTCCCGAAGTGATAAATACAGTCCGCCCATCCGGCTCGTCTTGCCGACCGGCGGGTTTTCTTTCTCGAGGTGAAACACTTCGCCATGCATTCTCGACTCTCACTTTTTGCTTCCGTTCTCCTATTGCTGCTTGTGGGTCTTCCGGGCAGCATCTCAAAGTCCCAGACCCTCAATGCCGACCTAATCGCGCCGGCATGGAATGCGTCCTGGATCAGGCATCCTGACGGTCCCGCCCGCGAATTTGGCGTCTTCCATTTTCGCAAGACTTTCACGCTGGCGGCGGCGCCGAAGCGCTTTGTCATTCAGGTGAGTGGTGACAACCGCTACGAGCTTTTTGTGAATGGCCGGCGCGTGGCCACGGGGCCGGCCCGCGGCGATCTGAAGCACTGGCGTTACGCGACGCTGGATATTGCTCCGGACCTCCAGGCCGGAAGGAATGTGCTGGCCGCCGTGGTGTGGAACTATGCCGAACTCGCTCCCATGGCACAGATGATGAATGAGACCGGATTCGTCGTGCAGGGCGGCGGCGCGGAGGAAGCGGCGGTCAATACGGACGCGTCGTGGAAGGCCTGCAAGAATGAGGGCGTGCAGGCTATTGCCTACGATTCGCGCAGCAGCCTCGGCTACTTTGTGGTCGGGCCCGGCGAGCGCTTGGACGCTTCCCGCTATCCCTGGGGCTGGGAGAAGCCTGACTATGATGACTCGGCCTGGGTCCCCGCGCAGGTTATCACACCCGCCGCACCCCGCGGCGCACAGGATTCCCCTTCGCGCTGGTATCTGATTCCGCCCAACATTCCGCTGATGGAGGAAACCCCGGAACGCCTCGCGCGCCTGGTGCGCTCCCATGGAGTGGAAGCGGCCGGCGATTTCCTGGGGGGCCGCTCACCGCTTACCGTCCCCGCGAATACGCACGCAACCTTGTTGTTCGATCAGGCTCATCTGACCACGGCCTACCCCGAGCTTCTGGTGAGCGGCGGCCGCGGCTCAAACGTCACCCTGACTTATGCCGAGGCCCTATTCAAGGACCGCCAGAAGGGGAATCGCGATGCAACCGAAGGCCGGGAAATCTTTGGATATCACGATGAGTTTATTCCGGATGGCGGCGCGCACCGCTTGTTCCGCTCCCTCTGGTGGCGGACGTATCGCTATCTGCAAGTGGACGTCACCACCCAATCCGCACCCCTGGTTATCGAGGACCTGCACGGCGAATTCACGGCGTATCCGTTTACATTGCGCGCGCGGTTTGAGAGTGACGACCCCGAACTCGCCAAGATGTGGGAAGTCGGCTGGCGGACGGCGCGGCTTTGCGCGCACGAAACGTATATGGATTGCCCGTATTACGAACAATTGCAATACGGCGGCGATACTCGCATCCAGGCGTTGATTTCCCTCTACATGACCGGCGACGACCGCCTGGTAAAGAATGCCATCGAATCGCTGGATGAATCACGCACCCCGGAGGGCTTGACGCAGAGCCGCTACCCCTCCTGGCTGCCGCAGTACATCCCGCCTTTCTCGCTCTTTTGGATCGACATGATGCACGACCTCTGGTGGTATCGCGGCGACACGGAATTCCTGCGGGGCTATCTGCCCGGTGCGCGGGACGTTCTGGTTTGGTTTGAAAATCGGCTGACGCCCTCCGGCCTGCTGGGGCGGATGGAGTGGTGGAACTTCGTCGATTGGTCTGACTCTTTCCAAGATGGCGACCCGCCGATGGAAGAGAACGGGCAGTCAGCGATTTTGAGCCTTCAGTTCGTGGCCGCTTTACGGGCTGCCGCCGATTTGGAAACGGCCTTCGGCAGCGCGCAACAGGCGGAGCACGATCGCTCCCTCGCCGCGCGCGTCGCCGCCGCTGTTTATAAGAACTGCTGGGACCCGGCGCGGCATCTGCTGGCCGACACGCCGGCGCGCAAACAGTTTTCGCAGCACGCCAACATCCTGGCCATCCTTGAGGACGCCGTCCCTGCCGCGGACCAAGCGGCATTGATGAAGACCGTGCTGAGCGACCCGGCGCTGACCCAGGCCACTTACTATTTCCGCTTTTACCTTTTCCGCGCCATGAAAAAAGCGGGTTTCGGCGATCAATATCTCGACCAGTTGGGGCCCTGGCGGAAGATGCTGGCGTTGGGACTCACCACCTGGGCGGAAACGCCTGAGCCCACGCGCTCGGATTGCCACGCCTGGAGCGCGCACCCGAATTTTGATCTGCTGGCCACCGTTGCCGGAATTGAGCCGGCGGCGGCAGAGTTTCGCCAAGTGGAGATTCGTCCTCACCTCGGCGCGCTCCACGAACTCAAGGCAACGCTTCCGCACCCGCAGGGCGAAATCCAAGTGGCGTATGAACTGCGCGGGAAGAGTTTTACCGCCGATGTTGTCCTGCCGGAAACGGTCAGCGGGTGGTTTTACTGGGCGGGCGAACGAGTGGCGCTGCACGGAGGGCGCCAGCATTTGGCATTTTAATTCGGGCTCCTCTCCACGGGTTGGGAAGGGCGCGACTTTTCAGGCTGCGGGCCCCTCCCCGTGCTGTCATCCTGAGGCCTTCGCTGTGGCTCTGACCATTGACAGCCTTGCGGCTGCCCATCATCGGCAGAAACTCGGGCCGAGGAAGGGTTGCGCGGTCCTGTTTTTTAGGTCCGCGGCTTTCCCTTGTCGATCGGGGACGAGCCGCGGACCTAAAAAACAGGTCCGCGCTACACCTGCTCTTGGGGGCTGCCGAAATCGCGGCCCCATCCCTCTGTCTGTCCCGCGCCCCTCGCAGCCGCAAGCTGCGAGGGGCACGGGACACGGAAATAATCAGAAAGACCTCTAACGGCGGGGCTGAAGCCCCGCCCTTCCAAAATCGTGGTGAGAAATGCGGGTTATCCCTGCCCTTCCGGCCTTTTCCCAACGGTGTCTCATCGTGGTGGGAAATCCGTGATAAATCGGATGAACGTATGGTGATTTACCGAACCTGTATGCAATTCTCATCTTACGAGGGCGGTGGGCTTGGGCTGAAGGGCCTCTGTCGGCTGCGGCTTCACCGTGGCCAAGGCCTTTATCGGGGTGATTTGCAAAAGCACGGGGATGACCTTGCCGCTGGTGATCATTTCAGCGTGGTCGTACTGCGAACGGAGATAAAGCAGGGGGGCATGGGTCTCTCGGGGAGTGAAGCTGGAAGACTTCGCGGGAATGCTCCCGCGCCGAGCCGTGCCGTAAATGCGGCGCGCAAATTGACTGGATTGCCTCCACGTATCGCTGGATACCAACACCATGCGGTGGGGCTTGCTGCGCGGGCGAGGACGCAGCCAATCGCGAAAATCCGCCAGCCCGCCGTACAGACCATCCAAAAGAATCACGTACTGAACGCGCGGGTCATGCAGCCACAAAAGGATGGTGCGATAGCTCCCACTGTGGCCCACCACTACCAACGGCCCGCGCGGCAGGGGAAAGGGGATGCGATCCTCGACGGTGCGCAGCAAAACCTCCAGCGACTTCCAGAAAACATCTTCGTTGCTCGACGGAGGCGCTTCGATGGCAAGGAAGAGCGCATTCCGGCCGCTGTCACGAAACTGCGTCGCCAGGTGATCGTCGGCCCAGGTTTGATCGGCGGAAGTGTAATACCCGTGGACGTAAACCACCATGCCGGCGGTGCGTGGCTCGTAATTCGCCGGACGCCAAAGGTGCAGCGGGCCGAACTCCGTCTCTACGCGCAGGTGCTCTCCACCGGCCTCAGGAGTCGAGTCCTCCGCCCCCGGCTCCCCCGGAGCTGGCGCTGGAGAGGCAACCTGCCCACGGGCGGTAGCGACCGCCAGTCCCGCGAAAAGAAAAATGAGGATAGACCCCTTCATGGTGTGGCAAGGGAGGCGCGCCGGGTGACCAGCAGATGATTCGAGCCTTTTGCATCCACATAGCCGTAGCGGAAGCCCAGCTTGCGCTGCGGCTGGCTGGCCCACAGATCCCGGAACTGTTCGTCATACTCGCTGCTGGGGCAGCCGTCAAAGCACATCGCGCCTTGGAAGCGGCCATAGGTTTCCTGGACAAAACCCGCCCGCCGAGCCAACTCGGGGGGAATGCCCGTGCCGTCGGAAATCATGAAAACCATGTTCGCGAGCAGGTAATTGCGGATGCGGGAAAAGCCGGCATTCCACAAGCAATAGCTGGCGGCTTTGGTCATTGCCACCATGCGCCCCAGACTTTCAAGGTAGCGCAAGATGCCCACGTTCTTTTTCAGGGAACTGTCCCGCAGGTTTGCCCCGATGTGGCGATGGATGCGCAGAGGACCCCGGGCGTTGACTGGACGAAAAACCAGTTCCGAGTTGGCAAAGGCCTCGGAGAAATCCGGCGAGGTCCATTCCCCGTGCCGCGCCCGCGCCCGGCGGGTTTCCATCCCGCGGACTTCCGCCGCCGAGTAATAGTGCAGCGAGCCATCCGCTTCCACGTGGAAATAGCGCAAAGAAACCGGCTCGAATCCGTGCACCGCCAGCGCTACGAGGAAGTAGGAAAGTTGCCCCGGAAGGTCGCCTTGCTGGGTGCCCATCAAAGCCTCGCTGGTGCTATCGTTTGCGGCGAGCAGCCCGCCGATGTTGCGGTCAACGAGATCGAGGCTTCGATCAAGTTGCTTATTATCCATTGTAGTAATACGCCTTGGGTCCCCCGAGAGTTCCAAGGATAGGGTGGTAATCGAGCGGGCGTCGGGGTAAGTGGTCAGGGCCGCCAGCAGGTCACCGCCGCCGAAAGGATAGACCACGGTGTCCGGCAAACCATCTGGTCGCAGGGCGGCCAGGAAGGGCATGGCCCGCGTCATGTACACGCGGCGATACCGTTCCATTCGCGCCTTGAGCTGCTGGCAATGCCGGGCGACGATTTGGGGGTCGAGGTTGGCGGGCAAAGCGGCGTCGCCGCTGCACGCTACGACGCGATAGAGGAGCTGGGCGTCGGCGGCAAAATCCTCGGCCCGCGGGACCTCCTTTTTCGGCGCCCGCGTGCAGGCGGCCGAGAGGATAAAGCCCAGGGTCGCCAGGAGAAAGCTTAGCCCCGGCTTGGATACGGGTGTTTTCCGAGGTTTCAAGTCGATCCTCTTCTTGTTGCGGAATGATGCCATTGGGCGCTGGATTCAGAAGATGGTGAAGGAGCCGGATCCAATGCGATTCCCGTTCACATATAACTCCACCCGGTACGTGCCGCGCTTCCAAAGCCCGGCGCGCTGCCAGCCGCGACCCGAATTGGACACCGGCTCCGTCCAACCCGTGTCCGCAAACGCATTTACCGTTTGATTGGCAAGCACTGTGCCATTCGAGTAGTACCAAGTTGCATAGATGATGAAGTCAACCCTGGCGACGACGGCAGGGCACGTCGTGTGGAGTTCCCAATTGATAAAACGGGCGGTGCGATGGTCGAACTGCACTTGATAAGTGCGACTGCCCAAGGGGGGCGCCGTATAACCGGATTCAAAAAACTTGATCTCTTTGAAGCTCGCTCCCGGCACGGGGAAACCCGGCAGGTTGCCTACCACAGGCCGGACCACCTGGGGGGGCGGGGGCGGCGGAGCGCTTACACTCACGGAAGTGGTGGCCGTCTTGATGCCGCCGGGGCCAATGGCAGTAAGGGTGTAGGTTGTCGCCTCGCGCGGTGACACGCTCGTGGCGCCGGTCAGGGCGACTTTACCGACGCCCGGCTCGATGTCCACATCGGTGGCGTTCAGGGAAGTCCACCTTAAGGTAACGGACTGCCCACTTTCAATCGCGTCCCGGTCTGCGAACAAGGTGACCGAGACCGCAAGGTTTTGCTTTTCCAAGATCACGAACGGGGTCACCGTTTCGCCCGCTGTGACGGTTATGGAGTTCTCCCAGGTCTTATAACCTGCCAGAGCAACGCGCAGGCGATACGCGCCGGGCGCCATTTCCGACAAGCGCAGTTCTCCCCCCGAACTCGTCATGCCCTTGGGTTCGTCGTTAACGTAGACCTGCGCCTCGCCCGGTTGCGACTGGATTTTGAGGGTTCCCGTGGCCGGGGCGGGGGGCGACACCTCCTCGGGCTTGGAGGCTTTTTTCAAGGCATCGATCAGTTCATCGGTAGCCCCGGCTTGGCGAAATTGGTTTTCCAACTCGTCAAACATGCGGAAGCTGATGCCATTTTCATCGACCACATGGGCAATCTCCGAACTCGGAACGCTGCCTTGCAGCAAGTCCATGACGTCCTTGACGGCGAGAGGTTTGCCCCCTTGCGCGGCCACCGGCCCGGCCACGGCGAGGGCGGCCAGCATGGCTAATAGCCCGCACCATGGCAGCAGACCTTTCTTGCCGGCGGCGTTGCGGGTACAGGTCTCGAGACTGGGGAGCATGGCTTCTTCGCTGATCACTGAAAAACGGCTTCAAAGCACAGCAACCGCGGTTCTATCTGGAGCTGTGTATGTGCCACAGAGGGCCCGGACTGAAGCCGTCGATAGGCCCGTTTTCAGCTTCCTTGAGGGACAACCTCGCTTCCAGCCGATTCTATCGTAAGCCGCGATGACGAACAAGTACCGCCGGGTTGGGGCACAGGACCGGGTGGCACGGGCGCTGCGCAAAAGCTTCGGAGGAATTTCTTTACCATGGTGGGGCGCCCCGTCGCGGGGATACGTTCAATTAATTTGGAAAGTCCCACTGGCGATGCGCATGGTCTTGAAATAGATATCAACCCGATAAGTGCCTGGGGTCCAATGTCCGGGCTCGGTATACCCATAACCGAGGGTATGCCAGGAGCTTCCCCACTCCGGAAGCACGAAAGCGGGAATAGTTTGCCGGTTCATTTCCGATCCGTCCGACTTGTACCAGACAGCGTCGACCTGAAAATCGATTCGGCGTCCCGGCGGGGGGAAGTTCAGGTCGAGTTCCCAATATATGGCCCTCGAGATAAAGCGGTCGAAACTGTAGCGATACACGCGCTGGGATTTTTCCAAGGTCAGGTCGTGCGGGCCCTCGAAGAATTGGACGGCCGAAACCTTTATGCCCGGAATGGGTATTCCGGCGGAAGGATTTGCAAGGGGGGGCGGCTCCTGGGCGGGAGCAGGATTGTCCTTGGGTGGGTCGGCCGGGGATTTTTGTACCAGGGTGACGTAAACCATTTGCTCTTCGCCGGCCGCAACCGTCCTGGTCTTTTCGTAACTCTGATAGCCAGGCAGAGAAACTCGCAAGTTATAATTCCCAGGTTTCAAATCGGGCAACCGGAGTTCGCCCTCAGGGCTGGTCATTCCCTTGAGTTCGTCGTCCAAATAAACTTGCGTCTCGCCGGGAGTGGTTTTGAGAACCAACCCTCCCGTGCGCGGCTGCTCTGATTCCGCGCGGCGTTGCGACGCCCTCCTTAATGCGGCAACCACGTCGTCGGCGCCTCCGGCGTCGCGAACCTTCTGCTCGATTTCGGGGGTAAAATCGAAATCAATGCCACGATCGTCCACAATCTCGCTAACTCGACTGCTCGGCACGGTGCCTTCCAGCAGCTCAATCACTTTTTGTTCGTTTAGGGGTTGATCCTTCTGGGCCGCGGCGGTGCGCACCGCCGTCAACATCAGGAACACAAGAAAGGCGGCGCTCAAAACTGCGAAGGGGGTTCGGTAGGTTTCGCGTTGCATGCCTGAACCGTTCAGATCTCGGGTTGAAATCCTCCGTGAGCTGTCCTCTATGAAGTGAATCCCAATCATACCGCAAGGGGTGCGACTGCACAAGGCACTGCCAAGAGCCGTTGCCGCAGTGCGCGGCTGTTATATTAGGAACAACGGCGCCGCAGGATGTCGCTATCGGGCCCGGCGCGCCGCCAGGAATGCTTGCAGCGCTTGCCGCGACGTGTGTTGCGGAGTGTAACCCAACACGGTCTTCAGGCGTGCCGTGTCCGCCACCCAGGGGTAACGGATCAGGTCAAGTATCCCCGCCGGAAAAGGTGAGAGGCGGAGCTTCCAAAGAAGGTTGGTCAGCGGATAAAGGATTGCCGCCGGTAGCGCCCAGGGATGCTTTCCACTGCCGCGAACGACCTCGCTGTATGGCATGGTTCCGTCGCCTGCGCAATTGAAGATGCCGCCCGCCTCGGCCTTCAAGGCGCGTATAAGGATTGCGCCCATGTCCTCCTCGGAAAGAAACTGGAAAGGCGGATCGCTTCCGCGTACCTGGAACATCCATGGGAACCTGCGCCACGGCCAATCGAGCATTTTCGCTACAATATTCTGCGTGTGCGGGCCTAGCACAATGGCCCCGCGCAGAAGGGTGACTTGCATTTCCGGGTGCTGCTCCTGGAAGTCTTGGACCACGCGATCGATTTCCGCTTTGTGGTAGGAATAGAGGTAGCGGGGTGTGCCCGTGGGTTTGGTCTCCTCGCCCAACCAAGGTTCTTCGCCAGGGTTCCGGGGATTCACGTACGCCGTGGTACTGCCGCAGTAGACCATGCGTTTCAACCCTGCGGCGGCTGCGGCGCGAAGGAAATTGAGCGAACCTTGAACGTCCACCTCGCGCTGGCGGCGCCTATCGTGGAGGGGGTTGAATTGCCAAGCCAAGTGCAGGCCGGCGTTGATCCGGCGTTTGGTCCAGAACTCCGCCAGCAGCTCCCAGGGTGCGGTCAAATCAAAGCGCAGAAGCTCCGCCGCGCAGGGCAGCGCGAATTCACGGCGGCGGATATCCATGCCGAGGATGAATTCGCAATCAGGGTCGGCGCCGAACCGCGCCATAAGCTGCTGGGCCAAATACCCGCTGCTTCCCGTAATTGCTAGTCGCAGTTTCATGCCGGATCAGTTCCCAGGATGCGCCAGGCAAGCGTCCCGATTATAATCATGAGGGAATAATCCGGCAACCCAAGGTGCTTTCGGCATGATTACCTGTTAGAATCTTGCCAGCTATGGAAGCCAATCTGCGCTCGTCAGGAAATGACAATGCGAAGGAAAGCTGGAAGATTTTCAACCTCTGCGGCGGGTCTCGGGCTGGCAATCGGCATTTTTGCCGTGCTGCTCATGCCGCGCTTGGTGCGTGGCCAAGGGGGACATATGACCGTGACGGTGGGCCCCGCCGGCTCCGACGTTGTGGGCACAGATAACGTCGCCCTCCAAAAGGCTGTCGATCGTGTGGCGGCCGCGGGGGGCGGCACGGTGGTGATCAAGGCCGGAACTTATTTGCTCGCCAACTCCGTGCAGCTCGCCAGCCACGTCCGGCTGCGTGGCGAAGGGCCGGACAAAACCCTGCTGAAAAAAGCTCCGGGAGTGCAGAGCAAGCTGAAGCTCGACGCCGATTATGGCGAGTTGATCGCCACGGTGGAAGACGCCGGCGGCTTTGCTCCCGGCATGGGCGTTACGATTCTCGACAAGGTCAATCCTGGTGGCTGGACGCCCAGCGTCCGCACCATCGTCAGCATCGAGGGGAACACTCTCCGCTTGGATCGTTTTCTGCAAATGGATTATTCCGTCCAGAATCAAGGGCGCGTCTTCAACACGTTTCCCCTCATCGCGGGATTCAATGTAGAGGATGTGCAAGTGGAGGACTTGAGTGTGGACGGCAGCCGCGACGCCAGCGGCATTCTGGACGGCTGCCAGACGGGCGCGATTTACTTCTTTCATTCCCAGCGCATGACCATCCGCAATTGCGTGGCCCGCAACTATCCCGGCGATGGCATCAGCCTCCAATTCGTGGAAGACCCGGTGGTGGATAACTGCGAGGCGGAAGGCAACGCCTACTTGGGGATTCATCTCGGCACGGGAGCATCGCGCGGCATCGTGCGCGACTGCCGCTCGCACGGCAACGGGCAAGACGGCCTCTTTCTCTGCTGGCGCGTTCAGCACGCGCGGTATGAGCGTAACCAGTCGTGGAACAACGGCCGAGACGGCATTTCATTAGGGCATAAGGATACCGATAATATTTTCATCGGGAACTCCTTAAGCGGTAACGGCCGCGCCGGCATATACTTTAGGGATGAGGTGGCCGCCAACGCTGCGAACCGTAACACCTTCAAAGAGAACACGCTCGAGGATAACGGCCGCCCCGGCGAGCCGGGATATGGTATCCGCATCGAGGGTGAGACGCGTGACCTAAAATTCGTTACCAACACCATCCGCTCTCAACGCAAAGATGGAGTTGTCGTTCAGCCGGTGGGAATCTACATTGGGCCGAAGGCAGACGCGATTGTCGCGGACCAGAACCTGTTCCTGGGCGATGCGCAGAGGGCGATTATTGATGAATCCCAAGGCGGACACAACCAACTGGCTGAGCCTCGCGGCCGGTAAGGCCAGGTCCCTTCCTTACTTGAGCGCCTTGCCGATTTCCGATTCCCATTTGGGATTTACAACCGAAGTGAAAATGATCAGCGGGTAGAGTTCCGTAAAGATGCGCTCAACCACTCTGCCAAAGCCGGGAGTTGCGAGCCCACGCGCGCTGGGCAGGAAGACCTTCCTTACCACCCAGGCGTGGAGTGTTTGCCAATCCTCCTCGCGGCGGGGCAACCCCGCGTGTTGCGCCCAATCACCTTTCTCTTCGCGGTGCCAGTAGGTCTCGTATCGGCGGGCTCGAACGACGCGCGCGATAAGGGTTTCAAAGGTCTCGCGGTGCGCCGCAACGCGCTTGCGGAACACGGTTTCAAGTGCTCCCTTGGGTCCCCGCCAACTGCC
>JBEKQO010000127.1:0-20434 GCA_049519635.1 Terriglobia bacterium
TTATTATTTTCAATACTTTGGCACGCACAAATCCAACTTCGGCGAAGTTAGATTTTCACAGGCTAATCCATTGGAAATTAACATGTTAGTCTTCGATCCACTGCTGAACATCGGAATTCGGGTTCATGCGCCAACGGATGCATTCCATTGATTTCATTCGGTCTGACGAGAGCCGGTGAGATGGAATCCCCCCTTCCGCACCACCTTACAACACGCTTATTATCAATAGGTTGAAGCCTCCAAAGAGCTTGGTGTCTATCGGGCAAAAGCACCATATAGACCTAATAGCCAGGGCTTGAAAAATGGAGGCAGTTAGTGTCGATGTTCCTCGAAAAGTCGCGCCTTGGTTTTAAAGAATTGCGCAACCAAACAGTACTTCCGAAAGACAATTACGGACTGGGTCAGGAAAGCGATTGCATCGCGGGGTAGCAGCCCAGTCGAGTTTCAAATGCAGTCGTTTTTTCTTCCAGGAAGGGTGTTTCGGGCGGATTCCTCGCAATTTAATATTTCGAACATCGCCAAATCTCCTGTATAGTTTGCCCGAGATTCGACCCGGGGGGGCACGCCGTGAAGAAACACGACCACCCTTGTTTTCACCTTGTTTTCATCTCGCTGATGCTCGCACCCGACGGGTGCGCTCAAACTGCTCAAATGGAGTAACGCCACGCCACGAAGGGCCGATGGGCACGGCACTTGAAGGAGGATTTCGATGGGTATCGTAAAGGTCCTCTACAAATGGCTATTCGAGCGACTGCCACGGATGTTCTCCGCATGCTTCATCCTGTTTGCGGCCGCCTATTACATTCTGGCGTTTTCGTGGTTGGCCTATCATCTGGGACCATGGATCGCCACAAAACTAGTTCGAGGGTCCAATATCGCTGAGGTTCTGCAGTGGATCAGTCCCGTTCAGGTCCTCGCGGCCTTCTTTACCATGGGATTCGCTCTGCTGGGCTTTTTCTTGGCTTACGGCCTCGCGGCGTATGTTTATGGATTTCTTCGCCCGAAGCGGCTGCGGAGCTACCCGGCGATCGAGACCCCCGCTGCGCCCAAATGTGCCCCTGCGGAAGGGGTCTGGACCATTATCACAAAATCGGCATCATCCTCGCCGGTGGCGGAGCGAAAGGGGCGTATCAAGCCGGCGCACTCAAGGCGATCCACGAATTCCTCTCAGCCCAGGGCTCCATGGACAAGGTCAAAATGATCGCAGGCACATCCATCGGATCATGGAATGCCCTGTTCTGGTTGGCGGACGCGATGCAGCCGGGGTGTCCGTGCAGCATCGAGCAATGGTGGTCCGGCGTGGATGTGCCTAGCATTATCCAGCCTCGGCCATATTTTCCCACGCGGCATAATTTCTGTTTATCCACAGACCCTTGGAAGGGAATCTTCGACTCGTTATTCGGTGATGACACCGAAGCGGGCAAGCTGTTGTTGCGGCACATTACCCCGCCGGACGAGGACCGTCCGTTGCACTTCTACTTCACTCGCTCCAATGTTGCCAGGGGAAGTCTGGAGTTTACAACCAATCACCGGGGTGTTCGCAGGGTTCGACCGAATATGCCGACAGCGCGCCCACGTCCCCCCGTGCGAGCCGACACTTTCGATTTTGCTTCCAGCATCGCCGACATCAAGTTCGCCGTCTTCAGTTCCATGGATCTGGCGCCGTTGTTTCCCTACACCGAACGTCAGAACCAGTACTTCCAGGATGGCGGCGTTGTCGATAATTTGCCCATCCGATTCGGGACGGAAATTGAAGACTGCGACCTGCTCTTCATCTTGCCCCTCAACGCGACGTTTGCCCAGGCGGTGAACCAGACGTCCATTCTCCTGCGGATGTACCGGGTCATGGACGTGCGCCAAGGCGTGCTGGAACGCAACGCCTTCAAGATGATTTACCTGTACAATGAACTTGAGGCCCTGCGCGCGGCGCTATCGGAATCCGATCAAACTTTGGTCCAAATGGACGCCCGATTGAATACACTCGGTGCCACCTTGCGTAACCTCGGGCAGTATGCCGATAAAGTAAAGATGGCCAAAAACCGCTTGGAGGACGCAAAACAACCCGAGAATCCTGAAGTCGCCGACGCGACAGGTCGTGCCGTCATGCGTAAGAACCAGCCGTTACAGGTATTCTCTGTCTGTCCGGGGCCCGAGTTCGCCATTAACACGTCGGAGTTTTGGAAAACCAAGGAGGCCGGCAGCGCTTTCCGGCTGATGTACGAAGCGACCACGGCTGAACTCGCCCGCTTCGACTTCCGCAACCCCCCAAGCCAAGTCCAGATGGCCATGGTCAACCCCTTTGGCGAGGTTTCGTACTTTATGGACTTTTAGCTACGCCGCCTATGCATGGCCAGACTGTGGTGTCTGAGCCTTTGCGCAGGACAGACACCAAGCACCGATAGGCCACCGGCTGAATGGCGTCCGATTGCGACTCGTAACTTGAGAAATTGGCGGTCAAGATGACGACAAACGAGGACGGACTGACTATTCTGGGCCGCATCGGAAACAACGCCCAAAACGTTGACTTACTCCTGAAGTACCTTGATAGGCTGGTCCCATTCGTTGGTGCGGGCCTCTCTTCCGAATTCGGCTACCCGAGATGGAACGAACTGCTCGAGGATCTCGCTGACCGGGCCGGCCTCCGCCCCCAAGTCGACAGCCTAATTGCGAGCTACCAATTCGAGGAGGCCGCCCAAGCCATTTCAAAGACCCTCCCAAATGTCTTTGACGATACCCTCCGGCTCACCTTCGACCACCACGAACTCCCGCGGCCGCTCGGTAAAGGCGCCGTGGGCCACGTGCCTGGCATCGCCCGGGGGCCTGTGCTCACCACTAACTTTGACCGTGTGCTCGAAGCTGCCTTCAACGAGGAAGGCCGTCCCTTCTCGGAAGTTTTTCCCGGGTCTCGCATCCGCGAGGCGTCCCGCGCCATTCAGTTACCGATACAGCGGTCAATGTCATGCTCGGCAACGGCAACGGAACCTTTCAGTCCGAGCAGACCATCTTGTCCGGAACTAATTACAGCGGCATGGCGGCGGGTGATTTCAACGACGACGGCAAGTTGGACCTTGTGGTCGCGGACTACGGTTATCCCGCCCTCAACGTTTTGCTCGGCAACGGGGACGGCACTTTCCAGGGCGCCATTTCCTATGCGGCCGGAATCGGCCCGATCTCGCCTGGGGTTGCCGATCTGAACCACGACGGAAGACCCGACATCGTCGTCGCCAACTATAATGACGGCACCGCCGACATCCTGCTCAACCACGTTACGCAGACGGCGACGCTGAGCAACGCCGTGGTCCACGGTACCGGAAACCAGTCCGTCACCGGCGCGTACGCGAGCGACACGAACTTCGCCGGAAGCACCTCGAACGCGCTGCAACTTGCGCCCATCCCGCCGGAGCCGATCGTCAGCCTATCTCCCCTGAGTCTAACGTTCGGGCCCCAGCAGGTGGGTACCACCAGCGCCTCCCAGGCAGTGACCTTAACCAACACGGGCAATGCGACTCTCTCTGTTCCAAGCATCGTGGCCTCAGGCGACTTTGCCCAGTCCAACAACTGCGGAAGCTCCGTGGCGGCATCAGCGAACTGCACCATCTCGATCACCTTCAAGCCCACCGCAATCCAAACCAGGACCGGCGCCATCACCCTCACCGACAACGCCGGCGGCAGTCCGCAGACCGCCAGCTTGAGCGGAACCGGGACCGGGCCCACGGTTAGCTTGTCCGCGTCGCCCACTTTCCCTCCCGAACCGGTAGGAACGGCCAGCCCATCGCAAACCGTTACGCTGACCAACACGGGCAACGCCAGCCTCACTTTCACCGCGATTTCGGTCACTGGCCCCTTTGCCATCGCCACCTCCGGAACTACCTGCTCGACTTCGAACCCCGTCGCCCCCGCAGCGACCTGCACGGTTGCGGTCACATTCACACCCACGGCCGCAGGCGCGGCGCCGGGCAGTCTCTCATTCAGCGACAATGCGCCCAACAGCCCTCAGACCGTCGCCCTGAGTGGGACGGGTCAGGACTTCACGCTGGCTGCAGTCCCCACTTCGACCACCGTAGCGCCAGGGCAGACTGCAACGTACACCTTAAGTGTGACCGGTGAAGATGGATTCAACCAAAGCGTGAACTTAGCCTGCACCGGGGCTCCCTCAGAAGCCACCTGCACGGCTTCGCCGAACCCGGTAACAGCGGGGGGTTCTGCAACCAGTGTCACCGTCACGGTTACCACAACCGCGCCTTCGGCCAGCGCGCCACGCTCTCGACCCCTTCCCCCGGCCTCACCTTTGTCGCCGGGCCTAAGAGGTTTGTGGATGCTCGCCTTGGTTCTGGCAGCGATGGCATGGGCCGTTGGGCGCCGCAGCCAAGCTGGCATGAGGCAATGGAAGTCCACCCTGGTCCTGCTCGCCGCGGGATTGTTGCTGATTCTGGCGCTGGCAGGATGTGGCGGTGGAGCAGGCGGCGGTACCACGATGTCTAACCCCGGAACGCTCCCTGGAACCTACCCGCTGACGGTAACGGGCACAGCGGGTTCGGGATCTTCCACCCTGAGCCATAGCGTGACGTTCATGCTGACCGTGAATTAGTCAAAGCAAGACGCTGTGAACCGAAGAACGCTGCGTCGCCACGAACAAGAAACAAGCCATCGGCGACGTTGTCGAATGGGCAAGCGGCAGTGCCTTCAAGCCCCGCGATGTCATCCGTCAGCACCACCCCTTTATCCCCTCCTCTCCTGAGGAGGGGATCCCAAGTTCCTACATTTTGAAGCAAGTGGTTCGTTCCCAGCGCGCGAATAGTGACCAAAGACCCTACAGTTCCTGCAAAATGCGATTGCTTCAGTACAAAATGTCATACACATAGCATGGACTTACGCAAAATTTTCGCCTTTTGCCGCGGACAAATTGTCATATTTGTGTTTGTTTTCATATACATACTGGCTTCGGTCGTAGTTTTTTTCTTTTTTGAGCTTGCTCCCCGCGATTTTTCTCCTCCACGGGGACGATGGGACCTCGCCTTCATCGGACGATTTGTCGTGTGTTTTCCGCGTCGGTCTGGACATCAGTCCCTAGCCTCCGGGCCACCCTGTGGGGCTGCCCCGTTCCGCGCCCGTCCCTACCCTCCCAGGCTAAGCCAGAGCCCAGGTGTCTTGTCAAGAGAATTCTTGCCCAATTTCCTGCCGGCAGGAAAAGATTTTACAAAATGGGCTCTCCATTTCCTACCGGTAGGAAATCCGGGGTTACGGGGGACTTATGGGGAGCCAGGGGCTACACTTCTACCACGAGCGAGTTATTCGGCCCATGGGCACTCCGCTGCACGGAAGGGGACAAGGTTTGTTCCGAGTACACCGGGATTCGACCGGGACCAACGTGCTTGCTGGACCGCTCCCGCATCTTCGAGGCCCACGCGGCCCGGCGAGGAGGCGCTGACAGAGAATGGCGACTGCCTGCTGCTGCCTCGGGGCGAGGGCGTTGAAGGTGGTGGGGGCAGCGGAGACTACTCTTCGAGCGAGAGGAAGTGGACCCGGCCCGACTCATCGCCGGCAATGATGACGCGGCCATCCGGCCCGACCGCGCATGCGAGAAGCTTGGCGTCAGCCGTAAAAGTGGCTACTACTTTCCCGTGCGAGAGGTCCCACAACTTCAGGGTCCGATCCCGAGAGGCCGAGACCGCGCGCCTCCCGTCCGGCGTCACCGCCACCGCAGTGACGCGCTCGCTGTGGCCCACCAGCATCTGCAACTCCTTCCCGCTATCGAGGTCCCACACCCTCAGGGTCCGATCTTCCGGGGCCGAGACCGCGCGCTTCCCGTCCGGCGTCACCGCTAACCCGTGGACCCCCCAGTTGTGGACCGCGACCGTCTGCAACTCCCTCCCGCTCTCGAGGTCCCACACCTTCAGGGTCTGGTCTTCCGAGGCCGAAACCGCACGTTTCCCATCCGGCGTCACCGCCACCGCAGTGACCCGGTCGCTGTGGCCCGCCAGCGTCTGCAACTCCTTCCTGCCCTCCAGGTCCCACACCCTCAGGGTCAGATCATCCGAGGCCGAAACCGCGCACTTCCCGTCCGGCGTCACCGCTACCCCACTTACCCCCTCGCTGTGGCCCGCCAGCGTCTGCAACTCCTTCCCCCTATCCAAATCCCACACCTTCAGCGTCTTATCACCCGAGGCCGAGACCGCACGCTTCCCGTCCGGTGTCACCGCCACCTCATGAACCCGATGGTTGTGGCCCGCCAGCGTCTGCAACCCCTTCCCGGTCTCGATGTCCCACACCCTCAGGGTCCGATCTTCCGAGGCCGAGACCGCGCGCTTCCCGTCCGGCGTCACCGCTACCCCATGGACCCCCCAGTTGTGGCCCGCCAGCGTCTGCAACTCCCTTCCGCTCTCGAGGTCCCACACCTTCAGGGTCTTATCCTCGGAGGCCGAGACCGCGCGCTTCCCATCCGGCGTCACCGCCAGCCCATGGACCTCGTCGCTGTGGCCGGCCAGCGTCTGCAACTCCCTCCCGCTCTCCAGGTCCCACACCTTCAGGGTCGAATCCCAAGAGGCCGAAACCGCGCGCTTCCCGTCCGGTGTCATCGCCACCGCATTGACCACATTGGTGTGGCCCGCCAGCGTCTGCAACTCCTTCCCACTTTCCAGGTCCCAAACTTTCAGGGTCTTATCCGAAGAAGCCGAGACCGCGCGCTTCCCGTCCGGTGTCACCGCCACCTCATGGACCTCGTCGCTGTGGCCGGCCAGCGTCTGCAACTCCCTCCCGCTCTCCAGGTCCCACACCTTCAGGGTCTCATCATCCGAGGCCGAGACCGCGCGCTTCCCGTCCGGCGTCACCGCCACCCCATTGATCCACCAGCTGTGCCCCGCGAGCACACGCACCAGTGGCCCGCCAGGCGCTGTCAAACTCGCCGTCTTCGGTTTCAGCCAAGGTGTGGCCCGATATTTGGCGGCCAAGCGCATAAGTTTTTGGATGCGAGGCGAGTGATCGGACAGAAGACCTCCGAGCATCTGGGAAGCAAACTGCCGCGGATCGCGCACGATGACGTGCGCGGAGAGCCGCACGGCGGCGCGGATCGTATCCAGCGCCTCCCGGTCCGATTCCGAGCATTGGGCGCGTACGTAGTCGAGTTGCAGGTCGTGCAGGCGGATGCTGGGAGTCTCTTCCTCCCGCTGAGGCCCGTCCCGTTGAGCTAACGACAAATCCACAAACTTTTCGGCGGTTTCGAGCGCCTCCCCTTCGTCCACTCCCCACAGCGTTTGTTGGATGGCGGGATGAATCGGCATGTCTTCCAGAAGAACCGCGAGCGCGAGATATCGCTCGCGCGCCGTCGGGTCGAGCGCCTCCACACTTACCTGGATGGCACGCAGCAAATTCCTGTAAGGATAGTCCGGGAAGTCTGCTTCAATCTTCGCTAGATCGGCATGGCGGAGCAAGTCGGCGACGAGTTTCCAGTAGGCGGTCGGTTTGCCGTGCAACATGGCGCAAATCATGGCCAGTGCCAGGGGCAGGCGACCGCACTCATGGATCAGGTCCCCGGCTTCGGGTGGCAGGTCCCCCGGCTTTGCGGAGCACCAACTAGCCAGCAGTTCGCGAGACTGCTTCTCGGTCAGGAGATCCAGGGAGTGAGCGCGTGCCTCGATCGCGTCCACCACTGCAAGGATGCGGGTGGTAATCAGGAGGCGGGAGCGGGGGTTCATTGCCTGCCGGAAAGGAGCTGTTTCCGCCGCGTACCGGACATCGTCCAGAATCAGCAGACATTCTTTATCTTCGAGCGCCCGGCCGAGCTGCATCCGTGCCAGGGAAAGGTCGGAGTACTTCGTGCCGTCGTCACCGAGCGCAGTCAACGCCTTTTGCACTTGCCTCAGAACGTTTGACTCGCCACCGAAAGTTAACCAGATGATGCCGTTCTGAAATTGACGCCGCACCGTGTAGTCTCTGGCGGTAAGCGCCGCCATCACCGTCTTTCCCACGCCTCCCATGCCCTGCAGGCCAACGTGCCCGGCGGAGGTGATTACCGTGGTCTCGCTGAGCTCTGCTGCCGTGACGGATTCGCGGAGGGCGCGGAGCTCGTCGGGGCGGTGCTGGAGGTGCGCCGGCGGCGCAGGCACGTCGAACAGCCGCCCCGGTATGACGGGCGGGTCGTGAAGGACTCGCACCAGCTCGTCGAGCGCCGCTTCGTAGGGACGCCACGCGCGGAAGTCCGGAACGAAATACTTGGAGAGTTCCCGCGGCAGCATTTTGTAATCGCCCAGGCGCAGGATGGCTGTGACGACCTTACCAACGCCGAAGGCAAAGGCGCGCTCCCCCTGGCAGGCCTCCGAGGTGATGGCAGCAGGCCCCATCACGGCAAGCACGCGGTCGCAAATCTGGATTTGCTCTTCGACTTCTTTGGGCAACGAGCGGCCGCGGCTGGGCATGTTCTTCTTGTCCATCCACGGGTCGTAGCCGAGCCTCTGAAGATCGTTATAGAGACGCTCCACAAAGGTCTGATCGTCCTTCCACGCGTACGAGATGAAGACTCTGGCGTTGCCGGGCTTGCTCATGTGTGCGGATAATCTATCACGGAGTGACTGAACATGGATAAACAGGATGGACAGGATAGGCAATGGAACCATCAGGCGATTAGCAAAGGCGTACTTGCCATGAATCGAGCCAAGTAGGCGGGTTCCGGCGCGATGGGCTGACGGCATCTTAGTGTCGCGCATGCGGGTTGCCTTCACCTCCTGCTGGTAGTAGCATGATTCATCGGCAATCGTCCGGATGCCCCGGCAAAGAGGGCGTTAGTGTAAGGAATGATGGTGCGCCAAATCGCTCAGGGTCGGAAAGCGTACTTTCTCGGAACATAGGTGATATGCGGGTCCATTCGTTAATCGCCTAATCCAGCAATTTGCGGCGGCAACAGTGGTCTGCCCCATCGAGCTCAGGCTCGGAAAATGGACCCAACCGAGCGATTCCAAGCTCATCCAGGCAGGACCCATCATGAGTGAAAGTCCGAAAGACATCCGAACCGAGACATGGGAGGAACTGGAGAAGGAACTGTTTGCGGATGCATGATGGCCTGATTTGAACCGCCTCCGCCAGCGATATGTTTTTCGAGGCATGTCAAACCGTGAGTTTCAGCTGACCACCACATTGCAGCGAATGGGTGGTCCAATCCGAGTTGTTGAACCGTTGATGTTGAGACAGTTCAAGAAGTACGCCCACTCTGACGTCGTCGAGTGCGATACGGATTGGCACTGGTTAGCCGTGGCTCAGCATCATAACCTTCCAACACGGCTGCTCGACTGGACCAATTCCCCATTTGTCGCTCTGCACTTCGCAACGACTGATTGGCCGAACTTCGACGCGGATGGTGTAGTGTGGGCAGTCAGCTTCATTGACATCCAGCGTTATCTTCCGAATCAACTGCGGGAGCGGCTAAACGAATTGAGAGTAGAGGTATTCACCGCGACGGAACTAGCGGAACAGGCTGAGTCGCTGGAGAAACTTGAATCGCTAAGCACAGCCGATTTCATGGTGTTTTTTGAGCCACCGTCAATCGACCAACGGATCGCAAACCAATACGCGGTGTTATCGACAATGTCGCGCGCCGAAACTATTCCAGACACTTGGCTGCGGAATCGACCTGAGGTGAATTGTCGAAGAATAGTTATTCCTCGGCACCTCAAGCCCGAGGTTCGTGAGCGCCTGGATATTATGAACATGACTGAGCGAGTGTTCTTCCCTGTCTCGATGGCTTGAGTACGTGGCTAAAACGCTTCTATGGCCCCAGTTCCCGAGAGATTCACGATCCAAGGTTGCTCTACAGGGGCAAATTCCTTCACTTTTTCGTCAGACCAAATGGTTGGGAGTACGTTCAGCGGCCAGAATCAGGCGCGGGAGTCGCGATTGTAGCCGTGACTACAGAGGACAGGTTGCTACTGGTCGAGCAGTGGCGCCCGCCTTTGGCTAAGTGGGTCATAGAGCTCCCCTCGGGACTCGTTGATTCTGGCGAGGACCCCGCCAAGACGGTTGCGAAAGAGCTTGAGGAAGAGACCGGGTACGTCTGCACTTCAATCGTCCGCTTGTGCGAGGGAGCACACGCACCAGGGTTCGCTAATGAGGTTAACTCACTTTATCGTGCGACGGGGCTTAAACGAGTTGACGAGATGGATAATGGCCTCACATTTGAGGGCGATATTATCAGACACGGCCATATCCACGGCCTGCTCGGAGAGGGCGAGCGCATTCGCGTTTGGGAGGTTCCGGTCAATTCTGTGCTTCCGTGGCTTGAGAAACGGATGACAGAAAGTGAAGACTTGATCGTCGATCTGCGACTTTATGCTGGCTTACTGTTCGCCCGTGAACAGTAGGCGGTAGCGATGATAGCATGTTCATATGCCTAACCCTGAAACACTAGAAAACTTCGATATGGTCTTCCGAGGTTATGTATACTATTTCAACTGCGCACGAAACCAATGGTAGAACGTGCTTACAACTTCGGGGGAGTGAAAACGGTGTCGCAACACTTGATAGACTGTTTCCCTCGAAGCTCCTTCGATCCTCGCCACCCCCCAGCGCCTAATGCCGTACCGCAGAGGATAAGGGGCAAATGGGTAAAAGGCTTTCGACACCTCTCGAAGGATGGCTCGTCGCTTCGCTTTTACCCACCCGTACTTGACGAACTCGTACTCCGCAAATCTCTCTGCGGTAAGTACATTAGCGATGAATAGCCCCTTCGGTTTTAAGCTGTCGGCAACGGAAGACATAAAGCATGTTAGATCGGACACGTGAGACAGAAAATCGAGGCATACTACGACGTCGAACGCACGGGGAAAACACGTGCCAACATCGTACGCGTCGATGCAGACAGCATCCGCCTTTAATCCTGCCGAACTTACCCGTGAGCGCGCGAGACGGAGGGTGCCATAATTGATGTCGCCGATTTTGAGGCACATACTGGGAATAGCAATACACAGCAAACGAGCTATACGTCCCGTGCCGACTGGAAGATCGAGCACAGATAGCGGCTGGTTTGGCCCAGAGGCAAGTTCCCTTACCGCAGAGACCGTCATTTCTTCCTGATGTTGCAGCTCAGCTTGAATGGCGCGAGGTGCTCGACCGTGTTCCAAGTCTCGATCCCAGCGATGCGATTGCCAGTACTCCCTGCTGTCCAACAAACCTTTCGGCATCAGCGCACCTATCCTGCAACCTGCACCTAGATTCCAAGGCGTACTAGTGCTTGCTAAGACATGGATATATCTTTTTCAGTGGACTCGTCCTAAGTGGGTGAGGTAGGCGCACTTTGCGTTCCTCTCCGGAACTCAATATCGGAATCACGACATGCTCATTGCCGTGCAATGAGAAAGCGCCGCAGAGTAATTCGTCTTGGAGGCGAATTACTCTGTTAAGCGCAACGCGGCCTTTGGCCGCAACCAAATGGCGCAAATGTTCTTATTCTCGTAATACCAACAATGGCGCAAACTTCTTGCTTAGTCCTCCACTTCAGAAGTTCGCTAACGTATTTTGGGGCAGTGGGGGGGTACCGAGTTTAGCGAGGAGTTTGGCGAGGTCGTGACGGGTGAATTTCCATTCGAAGGGACGCGCCGTGGTCTCCCAGTAATACTGAAAATCCAGGAGGCGTTCGGCGACGGCGATGAGATCAGGAAAATCATTGGGTGTGAGGACCTTGCGCTGGACAATGGAGAAGTAGATTTCGATCTGGTTGAGCCCACTGGCATGGACGGGGGCATGCACGAGCGTCAGGCGGGGGTAGAGATGGCGGAGACGCTGAACGGCTCTGACGCCACGATGCGCCGAGCAGTTGTCCCCGATCCAGAAAACGCGACGGGCATCGTGATAAGGCGGCCGAGTCATCACTTGTTCGACGAGCCGGTCAAAGGGGGCGATGCCATTCTGGGCTTCACAGCGGCCAAAGACGCGGGCATGGCGGACGTCCAGAGCGGCGATGTAAGTCCAGGCGCCGCAGCGGGAGTACTCGTGCTCGACGAGCATGGGAGTACGCGGCCGGCAGTTCTGCGTGGCATGCTTGCGGCGGCGGGCCTGAATACTGGTTTTTTCATCGGCGGAGATCACGAACTCATCATCCTTCAGCGGTCGGCCTTGCCACGGGCGGGCGTAGAGATCCAGCACGCGCCCGGCCTTGGGCGCGAACTCCGGGTCCCGAGGGAAGATCCAACTGCGGTGATACCACGGCCGAAGGGCATCTTCAGGCAACCAACGCCACAACGTGCTGCCGCTGACCGAGGCCACCAGACCGCTCTGCTGGACTGGCTGAATCAAATCCTGGGGGCTCCAGCGGGACAGAGGCCGACCGTGCTGGGCGGGCAGTTCACAGGCCAAAGCTTTAACCTGCACGACGAGGTCTGGGGGAAAAAGTCCGGGGGCGACCCGGACGAGCACCTTCTTCCAAACCCGCGAGGCGGTCAGCAAAAAAGCGCTTCCGCCAAAGGGAAACGACCTCACGGCGGGTGTCTAAACAGGCGGCGATCTCGTCGTTGGGCATGCCTTCGGCAGCATGGAGAATCATTCTGGCACGTTGAACCTGAAAATACGGCAACGTATATTTTCCTGCGCGTCTGCGCAACTCGGCTTCCTCGGCAGACGAGAGCGTGATTGTAAACGGGCTCGACCTTGGCATGGCTAAGCACCTCACCCACACAATGCCACTCCAAGGAGGTCAATATCAAGCCATAATTTACGTTAGCGTATTTATGAAACGGAGTACTTAGCAAGAACGGCTAAGCCCTGGAATTATGCCGTAAAATAGCAATTCGCCAGGGACAAGCGTCCCCTGTGAGGAACTGCGCCCCTTCCCAGGGCTCAGAAAACAAACCTCAGGCCAAATTGAATCTGCCGCTCCGGGAGTGCGGTCGAAGATGATACTCCGAAGGCCGGAGAGGTCAGTACCTGGCCGGGGATGCCGAAGGCGTGTTGGTTAAAGAGATTAAAGAACTCAGCGCGAAACTCGAGCTTCTTCGATTCCGAGATTGCGGTGTCCTTCACCACCGAAAAATCGAAATTGGAAAAGGGTTCGGTGCGGAAGGTGTTCCGGCCCAAATTCCCCGGTGCCGTTTGGACGAGGGTGCCGTTCGCCAGGGTGACGGTGGGAATGCCAAAGTATTGGGTTTCGTTGTTCAGCACGGAGGAAGAAAAGAAGCTCGGCCCCCCGCCGTTTTGCAGAGTCGGTTGCTGGGAGAGGAACGGCCGCGTCGGCTGGTAGCCCACATAAGTGTCAGTTCCAAATTCCTGGGTTCCATAGGGTGAGTTGACGGTGAAGGGGAAGCCGGATTGGGCCGAGATAATGCTCATCACCTGCCAGCCACGGGTAACCCGCCCGGGGAGCGAGGACAAGAAATGCCACTTGTCGGCAGGGACGGTGTACTGGAAATTCATCACGAACCGCTGCGGAAAGTTGAACCCGGAGTCCGATTTTTCACAAGCGTAGCACAAGGGGTTATTCGGCTGCTGCCCGGAATTGGCGGAATTGTTGCCGTTCCAAACGGTCGACGCATTGTCTATGGTCTTCGAGTAGGTATAGGCCGCCTGAAACTGCACGCCGTGCTCCGGGGATAACTTGCGCAACTGCACCTGCAAGGCATTGTATGTGGAGTGGGCGTGGTTGTCGGTGAGCTGGAACTCGCCCAGGCCCGGATTCACCTGGCTGTAGGGAGCGTATTGCGGCATGGCGCCGTTGTAGGCGTTGGGCCACTCCGAAGAATACAATCCGATGGCGTTGTTCATGGCGTAAGACACCTGCAAGGCCGTGTTACCCGGCAGCTCCTGCTCCAAGGTTGCGTTCCCAGCCATCGTGTAACCGTTCTTGTAGTTCTGAGACGTTAGGTTCGTCGTGATCGGGCCACCGAAAAACGCAGCGACCGGCGCCAGATTCACCGGAGTGTTGGGTGGAATCTTCTGCGTATCGCCGTTGGGCGGCATGACCTGCCCGGAAAGGCTCATGATTGGGGGCAAACCGACTACCGACAAAGGCGTCGCGGAAAATGTGGGGTTGTTGGTGCTGGAGAACGATGCATAGGGGAAGTTCACCAGGGCTTGGTCGGGGAAAACCGTGGGCGGATCGTTGGTGAAGACGCCAAAGCCGCCCCGCAGCACCGTCTTGCTGGCTATTCGCTCAGCGATTCCAAAGCGCGGTCCGAAGCCCTTGTAATCCGGGTAGTAAAGCGGGCTGGGATTGAGAATGAGCTGCCCAAACAGGTTGCCTCCACCAAAATTCGGGTCGTCCACGATGGCGTTCAGACGATTACCCGCTTCCGTGGGCACCGAATTGTACTCATAGCGCACGCCAAGGTTCACGGTGAGCTTCGAGGTAACCTTAATGTCATCCTGGAACCAGGTGTTGATGTGCCAGACTCGAACCCCGTAGTGTGCAGGGCTGCCAGGCGCGCTGAAACCCGGCATTCCGGTAGCGCGTATGTAGGCCCCGGGCGCCCCTTCCATGAAACTGATTAACGAGTTCGGACTGGCTGAGCCCGCTGCCAGTTCGCCACCGCCGGCAATGGGAATAGCGACCGGAAGGGAAATTCCCGGGCTGAACTGAAATTGGCCGTTGGGTCCGCCCGTCGAGACGCCAAAACCGTTGTCGCGCAGACGGCGGAACTGCCCCCCCAAATCCAGCGTGTGCCGGCCCTTCGTCCAGGTCACTTTATCCTGGGGAATAAGCTGAGTGATGACGTACTTGGTAAAGAAGTTATCCGGCCCGAAATTTGACAGGCTGCCATCCTCGAAAACCTCCTGAGGAAAAGCCTGGGTGCCCACGGAAACACCCGTCACCTCGCGATTGAGACCAAGGCTGAACACGTTGAGCAGGGTGGGCGAAAAAATATGAGTCTCCGACACCGCGTAATTCCGCGGATTGTTGAAATTACTTTGCGAGAAAAGCGGGTTCTCCGACGCCGCCACCGGGTCGGTGTACACGGTCCGGTTGTTGATATAAGAGGCGCGGATGAACATCGTGTCCTTGGAAGAGAACGAGTGGTCGCCGCGGACCGAGAATTGATCGTCGTTGCTCGGCTGCTTGAACTGGACGTTGTACGTTCTCGCCCCATTCGGCCCCGTGGGATCATTGGGCTGCGGATATTGACTTAAAATGGATTGGGCAATGGGATTCAGGGGCACCTGAAGTGTTTCCGCCTGGCCCTCCGAGTTAGTGACGCTCACAATACCCTGCCGCTCCTGATCCGTCGGGACCGACATGATGGTGGGCTCACCCAGCCGCTGGCGAAAGCCGGCATACTCAACAAAGAAAAACGTCTTGTCTTTCTTGATGGGCCCCCCAAAGGTTCCGCCGAACTCGTTGCGCTGGAACGGAGGCACCGTGTTTGAGAAAAAGTTGCGCGCATCAAGGGCGCTGTTACGAACAAACTCAAAACCACTGCCGTGAAACTTGTTGGTGCCGGATTTACTCACCAACTGGACAATGGTGCCGGCGCCCTGGCCGTATTCGGCGGAGTAGTTGTTCTGTAAGACTTTGAACTCCGCGATAGCGTCAAGATTGAAATTCCAGAACTGCACGTTACCCATTTCCGCGTCGGTTGTGTCGATGTTGTCCAGCGTGGCGACCTCGGTCTGCCCGCGATTGCCGTTGCCGGCCCATTCGGGAGCCTGCCACCCGGTCGCATCCGTCTCCATGTTCAGACCCGGCTGGAGCATCACCAGATTGGTGATCGCACGTCCGTTCAGCGGCAAGGTCTGAACCTGCTCTCCGGTGACGAGCCCACCCAGGGACCCGTTCGTGGTGGTCACCAGTGGAGCAGTGGCTATTACCTCAACCGTCTTCTGCGTTCCGGCCACAGACAGCTTGAAGTCCAGTTCCTTTTGCTGGCTGACATCGAGTGTGATGCCCGTTGATGTAGCGCTGGCGAAGCCCGTGGCTTCCACCTTCACGTCATAGGTGCCGACCGGAAGTTGCGCGAGGGTGTAGGATCCCTCGGTGCTCGAAACCGTGAAGCGGGTCAGACCGGTTGCGGTCTGGACCGCAATGATTTTGGCATTGGGGACAAGTGCGCCGGTGGGATCGGTCAGCGTCCCTAGGATTTCACCTACCGCCTGCGCCCGGAGTCCGCCAGGTACACTAAGGCCCGCGACGAGGAGCCCCGACAGGATCAGAATGCGTCCTTTCATATTTCCTCCTATTTTCTGACCCGTACCCGACGCCAAGTTTTCAAAAGGTTCAATAGCAGTGTTGCCGATTTCTTCAAATTACCGATTAGTAAGCGTAACCACAATGGAAAGCAGGATTTTATAAAGCCTGAGCAGCCCTCTCAGGTAATCCGGAATCTGATGTAAGCCACCGCCGATTGGTTGCAAGCAAAAATTTCAGCCCGGCCGTCATGATGCGTTGCGGCCTGGTCCTGGGTCTTTGCCCTCGCTCGCTGGATGAGAGCGTGCCGAACAGCCCCTGCCATCAAGTCGGGCGAGGAGATCCCTTGGCCACTCGGTCTCGCCGACTTCTCGCGTCAGTGCTTGCTTCCCAGCGCCAGGTCCAAATTGGTCTGGGCGTCAGAAAGGCCTGGATCCAGTTCCAGGGCTTTGCGAAACTGCGCGATCGCCGCTGTGGCGTCTCCGCGCTGGGCGTAAGCGACCCCAAGCAGGTTGTGAGCCGGAGCAAAATTCGGCTGTTGGTTCACGATCCTGGTCAACTCCCCGATGGCCCCTCGCGTGTCATTATCCTTAAGGAGGTACTCCGCGAGCGTATAGCGCGCCTGAAGGTTCGAAGGATCTACCTTCAGGACCGCGAGGAGCTCCTCCCGTGCCGTTTTGGCCTGCCCTTCGGTGTAAAGCACTTCCGCCAGACTCAGGTGGGCAGGCGCAAAAACCGGATTAAGGCGAAGCGCCTGACGATAAGCTTCAGCCGCCTCAGCGAGGCTTCCGCTTCGTTCCAGGATCACTCCCAATTGGTACCGGGCTTCAGTCCATTTCGGGTATTCCTCGACCACCTTTCGGAGTTCGCTCGCTGCACCCGCCAAGTCACCCTTCTCGCGCAACGCGCCGGCCAGATTGAACCGCGCTTCGCCAAGGTCGGGCTTCAACTGGAGGGCGTTCCGGAATTGTGCGATCGCGCCATCCCAGTCCTGCTTTTTGGCCAGCAGCGTACCCGCGCGATTCGCGCCCTGGGCCGCGTCTCTGTTGATCTCCTCCTGGTGGAGCTGGTTGGTCTCGGAAAACTGGGCCTGGGCCGCGGCAGCCTCTCCCTGGCTTCTCAGCAGAGTGGCCAAAGCATAGCGAGCCTCCTTATACTGCGGATCGAGTTTGATGGCTTGCTCTAGCTCGGCGCGGGCGCGCAAGTTGTCGCCCAAATGCTTGTCCACCAACCCCAGCTCATAGTGAGCGGCCGCCATCTTGGGGTTGAGCCGCACCGCCTGCCCGAGCTCGCTTTGGGCCTGGCGATAGTCTCCCTGAGTCTGCTCGACCGTGCCTAACTCGGCGTGGGCCTCTGCCGATCTGGGGTAAAGTTTCACCGCCTTTCTGGCGAGATCCAGGGCTTGTTCCAAATTGCCTTGCGCCGACGCGGACCTCGCCCATTCGAGCCGCGCGCCGAGGTGGGAGTGGTCGCAATCGATCGTGCGTTGAAATTCGCCGGCCGCCGCCGCAGGCTGTCCCTCGTTTGCGAGCAGCAGGCCTAAACTGTAATGGGCGGCAGCGTTGGCCGGCTGGAGGCTGATGGCCTTCCGCAGGGCTTCGTCTGCGCCGCTCGCGTCCTTGGTTTTCATCAGTTGAGCGCCCAGATTGTAGTAGGCGTCGGCAAAGCCGGGGTCAATTTCAACGGCTCTTCGAAAGTGGCCGATGGCCTCTCCAACTTGCCCGCGGCGAACCGCCACGATTCCCAACTCATTCCAGGCTCGCGACATCCGAGGGTCGAGCTCAACCGCCTTGCCGACGGCCTGTTGGGCTTCTTCGAGTCGCCCCAACTGCTCAAAGGCTCGTCCCCGGGCGTATTCTCCCCAGGCCCATCCGGGGTCCTGTGCAAGGCCGGCGCGCGCGACCTCGGCTGCCGCAAGAGCCTTTCCAGCATCGAGCAGCGCCGCCGCCAGGTTGTACCTCGCATCGAGGTATCGGGGATTCGCCTGGACCGCCGATTGAAATTCCTTCAGGGCGTCCTCGCGCTTTTCCAAACGGTTCAGGATAATTCCCAAGTCGTTGTGGGCCTCCGCCAAGCTGGGGTTTAGGGCCAGCGCGGCGCGAAATTCCCCCGCCGCGTCGTCCAGTTTTTCCTCGCGATACAGGGCAACCGCCAGGCGATAGTGGGCGAGCGGATCGGAGGGGGCCTGCTTGACCTTCAACCTGAATTCGTCGATGGCGGGTCGCTCAACCGCAGCCTGGGCGTGAGCGAAGACAGCGGTCAGCGTAAGGCCGAAACACAACGTCGCGCTCAAGATTAGACCTTGCGGCATAACGGATGAACTGAGATTTTCAGCCGCTCCCCTCGGCGTACAGGCGCGTGGTCATAGCTCTCTTCGAGACGGGGCGGCGAAAAACGAATATCGCCGCATCCAGCCGGCGAGGTTTCAGATCGACCTTAGCCCCTGCAAGAGAAGGACGCAAATTTCTCGACATCTTCTGAGGCACACCGTTTCGTGAGCTCTCACGCGAAGTACTCAGCCTGGTGGGCAGTGAGTCTCATGAGGTTGCCAGTCCTACCGCCCAAGAGCACGCCTCGACGGAGATTTGGTTTCAGTGAAATCAGCCAGAACTTCTATTTTCAGTTTTCGCCCGACCGGTAATGTACACCGGAGCGCCTCTGGATTCAAGAGCCATTCGAGTTCTCCGTGCCGGGCGCTTCCACGGACCACGGAGGGAGGGGATATGCGGTGCGGGAAATGAAGACACAGTTGGTTATGCAGAACCTCGCCAGACGCCCGATTCCAGAGTCCCAGGTGCGAATCTGGGCCGAAGTGTTGGCGCTCCAAATGAACCATCTCTCCCTCCCCCTGCCGGTACGGGCAGGCCGCCTGAGAGGGGTTTCATGGTGCGAAGCCGGCTCTGACGGTTTATACTCTCCGCAAGCGAACGGAGACCTTCGATTGGATCGACGAACGGGTTACGACGCTTGTCAAGGCCTGGGCGTTCACGCTCAACGCCAAGCCGAAACAGCGTGGCGTCTCGCTGCGGAAACTTGGTTATAGGGAGTCGGAGCACTGAAAGCGCGATTGCGCCGGTTATTCCAAGACGCGTCAAAGGAGAGATAATCAATGGATTCATCGAGTCACGTTTCCCGCCGAAAATTCATAAAGACAGCCTCTCTTGGCGGCGCGGCGCTTGCGGCTTCCCCGGCTTGGGGCCGTATACTGGGGGCGAACGACCGCATTAATATCGCCTTGATCGGCGTCGGCTGCCGCGGTAACGATCATCTTGACTTGCTGCTCGATACCTACCAGAAACGGTTAAGCATGGCGTTGCGCAAAGCTCCCGGCGCCAAAACGTATGGTCACCACCAGGACGTGCTTCAGCGCACGGACATCGACGCGATTTTCATTGCTACGCCCGATCATTGGCACGCTCCCATCACGCTGGGGGCGATGGAAAGTGGCAAGGATGTTTATGTGGAAAAGCCCATGACGCACACGGTCGAGGAAAGCAAAGTGGTGGCTCACCGGGCGAAGGAGCTCCAGCGTGTTGTGCAGGTGGGCGTGCAGGGGACCTCGTGGACCCGTTGGCACAAAATCCACGAGATTATTCAATCCGGGATGATCGGTCAGGTGGTGGCCGTGCAGGGCACATACAGCCGCAATGCCCCGGAGGGAGATTGGAATACCGGCGAATGGTGGACCATTGATCCCGCCGCGAGCCCGGACGCAACCGGCGACAACCACATCGATTGGAAACAATGGCTGGGCGCGGCTCCCCAGATTCCGTTCAATGCCGACCGCTTTTTCCGCTTCCGAAAGTATTGGGATTACTCAGGCGGCATCGCCACCGACCTGCATTACCATATCGTTGCTCCTTTCCACGTTGCGATCGCCAATGATTTTCCGACTCGGGTCGCCGGCATGGGCGGGCTGTGGGTTTACAACGATGGACGCCAGGTTCCTGACACGTTCTTGACCGCCGCCGACTACCCCAGCAAATACTCGATGACCGTCCAGTCTTCCCAGGTCAACGAGAACGGACCCATGACAATGATTCGGGGAACAAAGGCCACGATTCATCTGAGCGACGAATGGGAAGGCCCGCCCTCGCGCCAGTACGACTACGCGGATATTTTTCCGGAATCAACCTTTTTGGATGAATTCATCAAGAAGAACGGCAACGACCAGGTGCGCGTCGACGGCGTAGGGAACGAAGGTGATCTCAAGCATGTTGACAACTTCCTGGACTGTGTGCGGTCGCGGCACCAGCCGAACTGCCATGCGGACATGGGTTATAAGGTCTCAGTTACGTCAGATCTTTCCGTACGCTCTTACCGGAATGGCAAGGTATATTA
>JBEKQO010000128.1:0-19299 GCA_049519635.1 Terriglobia bacterium
CCGGGGAGCCAACTCTATCCTGGCCCTGCGCTGTGCTTACCTCAATGGCGGTTTTGAGGATTACTGGGAGAGCCGCCGGGCGGCTATTGCCGCCTAATTCCAACTTCTATGTCGCGCACCCGGTGGGGGGGGAGGTCATAATCGGGAAAGTTGGGCCCGAGGGAGCTGTGCAGGGGGCGGGTTGGCGCAGACCCCTGTTCTTGACTGCGGTTTCCCCAAGAGACTTCTGGGAGTTGGCGCCCCATTCCGGCCGGTCCACATCGAGGATCGACTCGTCCCGCTCGAATTAAAACCTCCCCCTCTGCGTTGAGAGTAATGAATTGTGGTTGTCTCGGGCTGTAAGTGTGCTGGCAGAACGGTACCCTGGCGGAGAGTATCCGCGCCCAAGCATTGCCAGAAGGGAGCCCCCTGACAAGATCGCAGACGCTGAAAAGCAGCCGTCGGCGCCCGCCCCCATTCTGCCCTCACACGCTCAGAACCGGAATCTGCACCCCGCAAATGATTCCGTATCCGTGGGTGCGCAGGTGACCGGCATAGGGGTAGCACCCGGTAACCAACAAATCCGCTTTCGTCTGCTTCGCGACACCATTCAGCACGGTGGGCACGTCACCACTGCCGATGAATACATCTCCCTTGATGCCCGTATCTTGCTGGAGCTTTGTCATTTGCTCCGAAGCGTTGCTGACGATCTCCTTTTTCCACCTTTGATCGACGTAGTTGCCGCCGGGCCCCCATAACTCCACACTGGCGGTGACGGTAGCGAGCGTAAGACGAGCGCCAAATTCGGCGGCCATTTGGGCGGCCCACGACACTGTTATATCAGCACGGGGACCGAACTCAACCGCGCATAGGACGCTGCGGATCGCAAACTTCTGACCTGGCGATTCATGCACGTGCGCGCCGGTCCAAACCGGGCACTCGGTCCCGTGCAACACTTTTGCTGTCACTGAGCCCAGGAGGAACTGGTAGAAGGTGAAACTATGTGACGGCATCATGATCAGGTCGGCTTTTTCCTCCTGAGCGGTTTGCACAATGGCCACGGCCACGTCGCCTTCGGCAAACTTGCGCCGAATGGTAAGGCCATCGAGCTCCGGCCGGAGAGACGGGTCCTGCTGATTCTGGGCCTGTCGAATGATCGCGGCGAGCAAGTCCCAGTCAGCCAGCGCGCGGCTGTCCTCCGGCACACCGGCGGCATGGCTCTGCGCCGTCATGACGTGCAGTATCACGATCTCAGATTTGAAATGGCGCGCCAACGTCGCCGCCTGATGAAGCACACTTAGCGAAGCAACCGGGAAATCAACCGGCAGAAGGAGTTTCTTAATATTCAGCATCGCGCAAGAGCCCTTGAGGCAAGGAATTCCTCACAATCTCCCTTGGGGAGAACTTCCGATTTCAACTTCTGACCCTCGTTCATCGTATGCTTCTCCCGCCTTGGACGCAACCCATCGCCATGGAATCCGCTTTGCAGAGCCTGTTTGAGATCCTCGATCTGTAGCGGAGGGTGCCGCCACAGCTTGTGCGTGATTGCGAAACTCCTCCATGAATATAAGCTTCGACCTGCCAGACGCCGCGCCTCCGGAAAAGGTGAATCACATCTGACGTCAGGTGCGCGGCTGGCACACGCCCTATCCGCGTACCCGGCGAGCCGTCTTCGCGCTCCACTCTACCGATCGGGATGATCAGGATGAGGAGGAGAGGAGGGAGTCGAGGTAACGTCCGGCCTCCCCCATCACCACCACGTCGGGACGGGCTTTCCTTCAATCCTCAGGATTGCTTCCCTCGCGCTGGCGCTCAGGCGGCTCATCCTAAGTGTCTGCTCCAGTGCGGGAAGCGCATCGCGCGCTTCGGGGCCCATGTCACCGAGGGCAGAGGCCACACTGGACAGGACAAATCCTTGCTCCCCTTTTGCCAATAGCCTCTCCATGAGCGGATGAACGGCGGCGTGCGCTGCCGGACCCAAGGCCCCCAATGCGGCTGCGGCTGACGCACGTACATAATTCTCCGGATCGTTGAGGGTGCGAATGAGTTGGGGAACGGCGGGGGCCGCCGCGGGTCCCATCGCTTTCAATGCGAGCACCGCAAGCTCGCGCGTGCGAGGACTGGGATCAGAGAGCGCCTTGGCCAAGGCGGGAGCCGCGGCTCCCCCTTTTACGCCGATCTGGGAAAGCGCCCACGCTGCCGCGGAACGCACCTGAGCATTGGAATCATTGAGCGCTGCCGCAACCTCGCCCAGTGCCGGAGTGGCGTCTTCACCAAAACCTCCGATGGCACGAAGCACGTCGGGACGGTCCGTCTCAGACGTGGTCTTGAGCTTTTCGAGGTAGGCAGAAAGCGGCAGACCGCGATAGATGGGCACCCCCATCGGTCCTGGGGCCACAGCCTCGGGCAGTACTGGAGTCAACTGGGGTTCCGTCTCGGGCTCAGGCTCGCCAGCCGAGGCCGGAAGCTTCTCCAGAACCACGTCGTTGACACCGACGTCGAACCCAGCCGAGCGTTCGTCCTTGCCGACGCAAAGGAGGCTGATCGTGTGCCGTCCCTTGGCCAGGTCAAACCAACCCAGAGGCCGAACGACGGCGACATAGATCTCGGGCAGATAGTTGTGAAAAACGGGCTGCCCTGGGAACGGAATCTCCGATGTGGCCGGCTGCCGGGTATCGACGTTCGTGGGTTTACCATCGACGAACGCCTCGTAATCACCGTAGTTTGGCGCTTGTGCAACCTCGATGACGATTTCATAGCGCCCACCCTCCGAAATATTAATGGGGATATTTATTCTCGCGCCCTTTTCCTGTGCGTTGAAGAAGAGCAGGTCCTTCCCCCAGTCGACGCCGCGCTGCACCGACGCTGCTCCCTTCTCAGCCGTCACGTCTCGAAGCGAGTCCTCCACCGCAATCTGCTCAGCATTGCCAAGCGGCAGGCGCGCTTCTCCGTACGGCGGTTCTGAGAGCCCCTCATTCACGCCGGCTTGATACCAAAAAGCAACACTGGAAAAATAGTCAGGACGTTCTTCGAAGCCGGATCGAACGCTCCCATCGGGATTGGAAGTCCACCCGTAATGCTCAATACCTGCCCAGATCGAATCGGTAAAAGGAATGGGGTCAGGGACGTGCCATCGGTACCCTGTGAGTCTTGATCCTACGAGTTCCCCTCCTGCCACCGGTGTACCCGTCCAGGGACCGGAGGCGGGGCGGAGACCCCAGGCGTCATTGAAATAGTCTTCTGTTCCCGTGCCATAAATCTGCGGCTGCGCTGCTCCGTCAACGTAAAACAGGTCATCACCCTCACCGAACCACGAAATCTGCGACTGGATCACGCTCATGACGGTCCCAACGTAATGCCCTCTCGCACGGGTCGCCAGGAAGGCGTAGTTCCTGCCCGCCACCGCCGGACGCTCCTGACGGTAGTAGGCATGGAAGTAGCCAATGTCATCAGGCAATGACTCGTATTTCCTCCAATCGACATGGTAATAGCAATTCAACACGTACCGATTCCCCTCATTGGTAACGGTAATTTTGCAGGATTTGTGAAACGGCATGGGCCAATAACTGTTTCGCGCCCGCCCGAAGGAGCTATCCCGGACCATTATGGAATTGAGGTCGGCCTCGTATCCGTGTCCTACACCGAAAAAATCTCCCAAGGGTGCGTCCACGCTAGGCGTCTTCTTTCCATCGTAATAAACACGCAGCCGCAACAGCCGAGGCCACGCGAACTCGTTGTCCGCGATCGTGACCCAAATGTGCGAGACCATTCCGGGCCCTTGCAGGTCGGCCATCACCAGAGTTTCGCCAGGCATAATGCGCTTGCTGTCGTCATTGCTGAACATATAGCGGTTATCGCTTGAGACCCTGGAGGCGGAGTAGTTTTTCAGGCGTGTAAGGCCCAGAGAATTTAAGAAATCATTTTCCGGTCCCTGCGCAGAAACGACTCCCGAAAGAAGCATCAGCGAGGCCAACAGTAGGGGTTTCATAGGGTTCCTTTCTCTCTGCGACAGCTCGGCGGCTGCCGCCTTTTCATCGATGGTATTGTAATCAAAAGGGGGAACTATCAGGACGCGATTGCGACAAATGAATCCGATTTGTACGGTCCCAGTATGCCATCTAACCTGGATTTATCGCTTCGGATTTGGAAGGGCGGAGTTTCAGCCCCGCCCTTCCGGCAGCCCCATCCAAGTGGGGTGAGAAATGCGGGCATCGCGGGAAAGCCATAGGCTTTCCGCTGAGACGCTCATGACCCTTCGGCTCGCCACGAGGGACGAAAATTCTCCGGGCGATTCCCCTCCAGATTCAGAAGCGGTGGCGCGCCGACCGCCGGGGTGGTTATTTCCTGAGGCCGAAAACATGATGTCGCAATTAGCACCACCCCCTATCACCTCCTCAACTGAGAAGGGGAGCATTTTCACAACAGACGGCGGGGCCGAGTTGACCGCTCGAAGGGTTCGCTAATTTGGACAGGCATGCTGGAGGAGCGGTCCGTCGAGCGAACCGCGAAGTGTCGTGGCGTGCTCATTGGAGTGTTGGAAGTTTCGGCAACGGCCTACGCCCCTTACGGAAGATGTCGTGCTAAACTTGCTCGATCCTAAGTTCATCGTCATGGGGGCGACACTGATGACTCGAACCTTTCCCCATCCCAAAGGATTCCCGGCCAGGGAAATTCCAACTCTAAGGCGGGCGCCGAAGCCGGTCGCGCTCAGGAAGGAGTGACCGATGAAGCTGCGCATTCGGGGGAATTCGATTCGACTGCGCCTGGGCGAAAGTGAAATTGCCCAGTTGATGAAGCGTGGCCGCGTCTCGGAATCAATCCAGTTTTCAGCGTTTCCGGGGAGCCGCTTGACCTACACTGTGGTAACTTCTCCTGACGCGAAGGAAATTACGGCACGTCTCAGGGACAGTGAAATCGAAGTTACAGTGCCCGAAGGCTTAGGACAGGGGTGGGCGAATTCTGAGCAGGTCGGATTGAATCATGTGCAACCGATCGATAACGAAGTCAACCTCTCGATATTGATCGAGAAGGATTTTCGATGCCTTGAGCCGCGCCCCGGCGAAGATCAGTCCGACACCTTCACAAACCCCGCCCAGGGAAAACCCTGCAACCATCCTTAGGCAGCTTGCGAGCTCCTCGTTATGCATGATGTCACTGCCTTCGTGTTGTCAGGCGGCGGAAGCAAGCGAATGGGTAGCGATAAGGCATTGCTCACTCTCCGGGGCAAAACCCTGCTGGAACGGGTGCTTAGCGTGGCACGACGAATCGCGAACACCGTGGCGATCCTGGGACCGCGTGACAGATACGCGGCGACAGGGGAGTGGATCATCGAAGACGAATACCCCGGCTGCGGACCACTGGCCGGAATCCACGCGGCATTACAGGCGACCGAAACCGATCTGAACGTAATCCTCTCTGTTGACATGCCCTTCGTGTCCGCGGATTTCCTGGCCTGGCTGATCGAACGTGCCCGAGCATGCCCGAGTGCTCAAGTTGTTGTGCCTCGCGTGGCTGGGATCGTGCAAGGAACCTGCTTCGCATGTCGTCGTGCCTTCCGCAGCGTCTGCGAACAGCGGTTGCGTCTCGGGCTCTATCGAGTTGAGGAGGCGATTGAACTCGCGGCGCCAGACTATATCGAGGAGGAAGAGGTCCGTGCCCGCGGGCTTGATCCAGGCATTCTCAGGAATCTCAATACACGGGAGGATCTCACCGAGGCTCAGGAATCTGAACCTTAGTCCGGATTTCTCACCACGGGCCGGGAAGGGCGGGGCTTGACAGTTTGCGGCAAAAACGCTCCCCTGCTGTCGTCCAGAGAGGTTGTAACTTTATTGAATGTGCTCACAAGCCAACATTGAATACGAAAGGGTCATTGGCCAAAAAGGCCTTATAAATCAAAAAATCACAAACTCTCTGCCGAAACTCGACGCGTAAGTCGTTGGAATTCAGCAGGTGTAGCGCGGACCTGTTTTTAAGGTCCGCGGCTCGTCCCGATTGATAAGGAAAATCCGCGGACCTAAGAAACAGGTCCGCGCCACCCTTCCTCGGCCCGAGTTTCTGCCTATGATGGGCAGCCGAAAGGCGGTCAATGCTCAGAATGACAGCGAAAGGCTCAGGATGGCAACGCGGAAGCGTTTTCCATTAGCCGATAAAGCTTGCCGCTATGAAAAGCTGATCGTCTTCCGCTTTTCCCGGATCCCGGGACCCACAAAAGGCCCGCGCTGCCTGCTGCTTTCTGCCGACTGCCTACCGACCACTGTCTGCTGCCCATCCGCGCCCGCCCGCGAATCCCAATAAGGCGTTCCTTAGCCACCAAATTTCGCATAGGTCCTGTCGAATTCCGCCTTCAGAATGGGATTGGGCGTGCTGAGAGCGTCCACAACCTGCTGGGCCCATGTGCAGTATTCACGTTTGCGCCCCATGCTCCAGGTGGCAGGCGGGCTCGCCAGGAGGGATCGAAGGTTCGATATTTTGTCCGCCAGTTTGATCACCTGCGCGCGGACTGACTTATGAGGAGCGTTCTCCACTTGCAATGCTTTTCGCACATTCTGGGGCAGCGATTTATCGTCCGTCATCTCGACGACGAGCGCGCTGATATCGCTCCCAAACGCTCGTTCGAGTTCTTCCTCCGTGGTGCCCGTGTCCTCTATCGTGTCGTGAAGCAAGCCCGCCATGACCAGGTTGGTATCCAGTTGCTCGCTGCTGCCGGCAATCAACTGCGCCACCTCAATCAGGTGGTTGATGTAAGGTTCAGCGGCAGCACCTTTCCGTCTCTGGGCTGCGTGCTTTTCGGCGGCAAACATCGCTGCCGCGAAAATCCGTTGCACGGGTGCAGCGGGGATCGTTTCGCCATGGGACATGTCCATCGGGTACCCTTTCAGGTGAGGTTCTTGTCAGGGAAAATTATCTCAGGAATCACCCTATCCGGCAACCGTCGGCTGTTGCCGGTTGCGACCACATTTCGAGGTCCGGGAGTTAGCCGTATTCCCTGGTGAGCAACCGACCACGGAAAAGTTCGATGGGAGTAAGATGGGGGGCGAAGGGAGGTTGCTTCCGATGTCCGAAACCGTGTCCCGAAAAAAGGTCTCTTCGTGCCAGAGCGAGCACCTGGTCATCCTGATGCTGCTGATGGTGGTTATTCCCGCGGCGATCACACTGCACACCGTTCGTGTGCCAGCATCGCCCCACGATTTCAGTTCCAACCCGACTCCGTTCGGTTATACGTGGAGTCTGTTGCTGTTCATCGTTCCGATCACGGTGATTGCAGGCTGGTTCTTGCCGCACGATGGCGTGGTGATTCCGCGGAAGGCTTTCTGGCGAACCATCGCGATTCTGGTCCCGTGCGGGGCCGGGCTGGATTTTTTCTTCGCCCATTGGTTCTTCTGTTTTCCGAACCCGGGCGCGACGCTGGGAATCGCGGCGCCGGCTTTGGGCAAGCCGGTTCCGATCGAAGAGTATGTCTTCTACTTGACAGGCTTCCTCGCCGTGCTCCTGATCTATGTCTGGGCGGACGAGTTCTGGTTTGCGGCCTACAACGTTGCGGACTACCCGGGGGAGTCGAGAAAAATCCCGCGCCTCCTGCAGTTCCATGGGGCCTCCGTGATTCTGGGGATCGTGCTGATCGCGGCGGCCGTCGTCTACAAGAAGGCGCTATCACCAACCCCGGAAGGCTTTCCCGGATATTTTACCTTCCTCGTCGCCACTGCTCTAGTTCCGGCGGCGGCATTCTTCCCTTCGGCTCGGCCGTTCATCAATTGGCGGGCATTCAGCCTGACGCTGTTCATCGTCGTCCTGATCAGCCTGATCTGGGAGGCGACGCTGGCTCTCCCTTACGGCTGGTGGGGTTTCCAGAAAAACCAAATGATCGGACTTTTCATTGGGGCCTGGTATGGTTTGCCCATCGAGGAGGTCGGCTTGTGGATTGCCGTTTCGTACGCCACGGTGATTGTCTTTGTGGTAGTTAAACTGTGGCAAGCTTCCGGAAAAAAGGCCCGGCATGCCTTTCTGGGGACACAAGAATAATCAGAAAAGCCTTGTCACGGCGGAGCTAATCCGGAACATGAGGAAGGGCGATTTCGCCCTGCCCTTACCCCACGGCGGTCGAACGTCCCTCGGCCCTGCACTGCCGGGCAGGATGACTCTGATGGCCGCCCATTCCGTTGACTTTGTCCACCTTTTGTTCGGGGTAATAATCGCTAGGTAGGGGCTGCAACTTGTTGATCCGGCTTTGGAGGTGAGATACTACCACCGCGACAAAAGTCAGTGCAACCGCGATGCTCTCAGCGCGCCCGGGTTCGCGTGAGCAAAAAACGCAGAGTTGCTGGCAGAAGGCAGGGGAATAGCGATGAAATCAGGAGGCTGGAAGGCTGGAATGCACCTTCCGAAGGTGGCGTTGATGCCGTTGATCCAGGGCATGCTGCCGACTCTCAAACGAGCGCAGCGACGAATTGCCGAAGCGGTGGCGGGCGACCCCGAGCAATTCATCTCCCACTCCATCTCCGAATTGGCGGCAGATTGTGGAGTCAGCGCCGGATCGATTGTAATCTTTTGCAAGTCGCTGGGGTTGAGGGGCTTCCCCGCTCTCAAAATTGCCCTAGCGCGTGAGTTGAGCGAACCGGTACTCCTTTCTGGGGAGAAAACCCAGCCGCAGACCGGACTTCCCTCGATATTGCAAACAGTGTTTGAACGGCATGTGGAATGCCTCCGCCAAACCCTTAAGCTGAATACCTCCGATTCCTTCGACGCGGCCGTGAAGTCCCTCCTCAAAACCAGGCGCATCGTATTATTTTCGATCGGTCTTTCCTACCCCGTGGCTTATTCTCTCTATGCGCGGCTGCGTTTTATCGGCGTGCCGGCCTTCATCGAATTCGATTCGCATCTCCAACTCGCCGCCGCCGCTGATATCAATCGCGGCGATGTGGGGTTGGCGGTTTCAGTTGCGGGAAGCACCCGCGAAACCGTGGAATGCCTTCGATTGGCGAAAGAACGGGGAGCGACAACGATTTGCATTACGAATTCCATCGGCTCCCCTCTGGCCCAGGCAGCCGATATTCCACTCTATGCGGCCCCCAGCGCGGTGAAATACTTTCAAGCTCCCCTTGCCTCCCGTGTGACCCAATTGGCGATTGCCGATGTCCTGCTGGTGCTGATCGGACAGCGGCGGAAACGCCAAGCCCTCGCCCACATCCGGCGCGCCGAGGAATATCTTCTCAAGCACCGGATGCCCATCACGGCGGCGCCGAAAAAGAATAGCAAAAGGCAAAGGGCAAATGGTGAAGGGCAAAAGTAAGGAGCGCTTTTCTCGATGCTCCCCGTGCGCTCTGCTTTGAAACTGCTCCCCCCTCAGTTGAGGAGTGGGGGAGGCAGTTGCGCTGATTGCGGCTATAAGTTTTTCGGTTTCTGTAAGATAACCACCGCGGCGCCCGGCGCGCCACCCCTCGTGAATCAGGGGGGGAATCGCCCGGAGCATTTTCATCCTACGTGGCGAGCCGAAGGGTCACGAGTGTCTGTGGTGAGGCTTTTCTTCGCGGCGCGAGAAGAATTTCGGAACGAGTGTTTGGCGAAGTACCGGAAGAAGGCAGCCGCGCACATCACAAATTATCTGTCTTTCAATAATTACCGTACAGTATTGAAGTTTATATATTTATCCTTGACAGGGGGATTCAGCAATGTTAGAAACCATATCGCCCCGACTTCTAGGGAAGGAGCCTATTCCTGCGGCGATTGAATCCCGCCCTAGTGTGGTGTCCCGGATAAGATTTGACAATGGCATGTTGCAAGGGCCCCCTCACCCCCGGGCCCCTCGGTCGCCACGGCCACCGAGGGGAGGAGGGATTTTATTGCCCTCGCCCCTTTGGGGAAGAGGGTGGCGCGCATCCGGCGTAATCGCCAGCCGGGGCGGGCCGGGTGAGGGGGTCTCGCCTATTGTCAATTCTTACGTGGGACACCACACTAGTGTCGTGCGTCACCCATCGCGATGCATTTGATTGTCAGGGTCGGTGTTGTAGCGCGGAGGCTTTGCTTGGCGCTTGCCGACCCGAAGGTCGGTGCTACGAGTATCAATTTCTCTGACGCACTTTACTCGGACTCAAGGCTCGCCGCAAATTCGTACGCCCATGCCTTTAGTGTCGATGTCAAAATTATTGGCAGATGCGAAGCGCGATGGTTACGCCGTCTGCTATTGCGAAGCGTGGAGTTTCGAGTCGTTTCAAGCGGTGGTGGAGGCAGCGGAGGAAGAGCGTTCGCCCATCATCGCGGGTTTCAATGGTGGCTTTCTCATGCATCCGGGGCGCAAACGCCCTGAGAACCTTAGCTTTTATGCGGGTCTGGGCTTGAGCCTGGCGAAGGCCGGTGTGCCCGCAGCGCTGCTCTTCAATGAGTCCGCCAGCCTGGCGCAGATTGAGGAAGCCATCGACCTCGGGTTCAATGCCGTGATGGTGGAGAATGAAGGCTTCGAGCTGGATGATTATCGCCGCTTGGTCAAACGAGTTGTCGCGAAAGCCCATCGGAGCGGCGTTTCCGTGGAGGCCCAGGTAGGCCACTTGGCCGACGCTTCGTCCAATGGAAGCGCGGAACCCACCACCCCGGAGGGCGCGCGGACTTTTGTGGGAGAAACCGAAGTTGACGCTTTGGGCGTGTCGGTGGGTAACGTCCACATCCTGACGGAAGGGAATTCGCCGCTCGACCTTCAGGCGTTGGCAGAAATCGGAAAGGCAGTTCCGGTCCCCTTGGTCCTGCACGGTGGCACGGGGATTCCGCTTGCGGACGCTTCGCGTTGCATAGGATTGGGGGTCGCCAAGGTGAATTTTGGCACCGGACTGAAGCAGGCTTACCTGGCCGCTCTGCAGGAAAAGCTTGCCAGGTACCGGGAGCCCATGAGTCCCCACCCCTTTATTGGCATGGGCGGCGAGGATGATATCCTGGTGGCGGGCCGTGAGGCGGTGAAGGGGAAATGTCAGGAACTCTTGCGGGCGTGGGGTTCGGCAGGAAAGGCTGAAATGGGAAGCCAAACCACAACGAAGCGGTAGGTCAATTGGTTGTAGAAGCGGCTTTACGCCGCCACTTGGCGAGGTAAACTCGCCGCTACAACATCAAATTCATTTCCAAATTTGATGGGGGGAAAGTAGCCGATGATTACCGAGCAAATGTATAAAGCTACCGTAAAGAAGACGATCCACATGATGAAAGAGGCGGGCATCGTCTTGACGCCGGAGGAGCGCGGCCGTGTGGAGGTTGCGGATTTCGGGCTGGGTGAATTGGAGAAGACAGGTTTGGAAATCCTGACCTATGTAAACACCGAGCGCGTGTGCGCCAAGGAAATCATCATGTTTTCGCGCCAAACCTGCCCGGAGCATCGACACCCCACGGTGGAGGGCCGGCCGGGCAAAGAGGAAACCTTTCGCTGCCGGTGGGGGACGGTGCTCCTCTATGTACCTGGCGCGCCGACCGCTCGCCCGAAGGCTCGACCGCCGGCGGGCTCGGAGGCGCACTATACCGTCCAGCACGAGGTATGCCTGAAACCCGGGGACCAATACACGCTCGCGCCTGACACGCTGCACTGGTTCCAGGCCGGCCCGAAGGGGGCAATCGTTTCGGAGTTCTCCACCCGCAGCACCGATGAGGCGGACTTCTTCACTGACACCCGGATCAAGCGGGCGCCCGAAATTGCTCCCGGCTAGGCGCCAAGTTGCCATTCGAAACGCAAAACATCAACACCTTCGTGCAGGAGTTTCTATGCCCAGCCGCCAGATTCGCAGCCTTGTTATCCGGATGCTTGTGAGCGCGTGCGTCTGCTTCGGAATGCCGGCGGGGGGCAGCCCTGCCCTGGGGCAAGCGGCGCCGGGAGCCGGGAAGGAAGCCCCTTCCCCCAAGGACGTGCTCTGGATCATCCCGCACACACACTGGGAAGGCGCCGTTTTCAAGACTCGCGAAGAGTACCTCGAGATGGGGCTCGGGAACATTTCCGTGGCGCTGCACGTGTTGGGAGAACACCCCGAATACCGTTTTGTGCTCGACCAGGTTGCTTATGTCCGGCCTTATCTTGAGAGGTATCCGGAGGACGCGGCGACCTTCCGGAAATTCGTGAAAGAGGGAAGGCTCCAACTTGTAGGCGGCACCGACGTCATGCCGGACGTGAACATGCCCGCGGGGGAGTCGTTCGTACATCAGATTCTCTACGGCAAAAGTTACTATCGCGACCAATTGGGCGTGGACGTCACGGTGGGCTGGAACCTCGACACCTTCGGGCACAACGCGCAGATGCCGCAAATCCTGAAGCTGGCGGGCTACAAGTCGTATTGGTTTTTCCGCGGAGTTGCCAGTCTGGATACGCCCTCCGAATTTTTGTGGCAGGGAATCGACGGTACTCAGATTCCCGCCTTCTGGCTCCCGTGGGGCTATGGGTTGTTTTATGAATCGCCTGGTAATCCCGCGGAGTTTGAGCGCTTTGCACGGGAGCGCTTCGGCGCGTTGACTCCCTTTTCTCGGGGGCATGATCGGGTGGCATTGAACGGCGCCGACGTCTCCGAGCCCGAGGGGCAGTTGCCGGACATGGTGCGGCAATTCAACCAGAAAGGGGACGAGCCTTTTACCCTGAGGTTTGGTGTGCCCACGGATTTTGAGGCGGTGGTGGCGAAGCGTGCGGACCGGCCGGTCGTGGGGGGGGAGTTAAATCCCATTTTTCAGGGGATCTACAGCAGCCGGATTGAGCTTAAACAGTGGATGCGGAGGATGGAGGGCTTGCTTTCCTCCGCGGAGAAGCTGGGAGCGCTATCCCGCTGGCTGGGTTGGTCGCTGGATCCGGACGACCTGACTCGCGCTTGGGAACCGGTGCTTTTCAATCAGACCCACGACCTGACTTCCGGGGTCATGGTTGACAAGGTATATGACGACGTTCTGCGCGGGTACAACTTCTCCCAGCGGGCGGCCAATGGAATTGTACAAACTTCCATCGATCAAATCGCCTCCAAGATCGACACCCGCGGAGAAGGCTTCCCGGTGGTAGTTTTTAACACCCTCGGGTGGCCGCGAACAGACGTCGCGGAAACTGATGTGGAGTTGACCGAAGGGGGATTTGCCGATCTCGCGCTGCTGGATTCCGAGGGCAAGCCCGTTCCGGTTCAGCTCGCCGAGGTGAGCCGCTATGGCGATGGAGGCATCAAACACGCACAACTAACCTTCGTGGCCCGGGAAGTTCCGGCGCTCGGATTTGCGGTCTATCACGTGGTTCCCGTAACCGCAAGCAGCGCCTCGAAAGGGGAGATGGCCGCCCCGCGCATTTGGGGGACCGCCTCCGCAGCGCAGGAAGACCAGGGCTCGATTGAGAACGAGTTCTACCGCGCCACCTTCAACATCTGGACCGGCGAAATGACCAGCCTGGTGGATAAGGCGACCGGGTGGGAGGCCTTGCGCGGCTCGGGCAACGTGGTGGCGCAGGAACAGGACGGCGGAGACCTTTGGCAACTCTACGGAATCTTGAACGGCGGCCGGAACATTGCCATGGCCCGGCCCATTCTGCTGCCTGACCGGACGCGTTCGAAATTCAGCAGTGAGTGGGTGGGAGGCAGCGGGCGCACCACTGCCGGCCCGGTCTTTTCGGAGTACAGCGTTTCGCATCCCTTCGGCAAAGGGGACTTCTCGACGCGCGTGCGGCTTTTCGCGGGATTGCGGCGAGTCGACATCGAAACACAGATCTTGAACAACGATTCGTACGTGCGGTATCGCGCCTTGTTCCCGACCACCATCAAAGGCGGAAAGCGCACGGACGAGATCCAGTTTGGGGCCATCGAGCGGCCCCAGGGGCAGGAATTCCCCGCGCAGAATTGGATCGACTATGGCGACGGCGCGCATGGGCTCGCCCTTTTGAATTGTGCCATGCCCGGAAACAACGTGGCCGATGGGACAATGATGCTTTCGCTCTTGCGGTCGGCGGCGATCACGGCTTACGGGTTCGGTGGCGGCTACGAGCCGGGCGTCACGTCGGATTCCGGGCTCGAGGTCGGGCGAACCTTGACGCTGCAATATGCCCTGATGCCTCATGCCGGTGACTGGCGCGATGCGGGCGTCACCCGCGCCGGTTGGGAGATCAACAATCCACTGATCGTCCGCAAGGTGACCGCCCACGCGGGAAGCTTGCCCCATCGCTGGGGGTGGCTGGAGGTTTCCGCGCCCAATGTCAACGTTTCGGCGCTAAAGCCGGGGCGCGACGGCAGCGTGATCCTGCGCGTGTGCGAAGCCACCGGCCGGCCGAGCACGGGGGTCAGCATCAAGCTGCACGCGGAAATCGCCTCGGCGCACGAAGCCAATCTGATGGAGGATGAGGGGCGCGAGCTCACGGCGGAGCAGAACTCCTTCCGATTTGACTTGCACCCTTATGAAATCAAGACGTTCAAGTTGCGCCTGCGGCCGGCGGAGACACGACCTTAGCCCAATACTGTTCACATATCTCTGACGCATTACCCTGATTCTTTTTCAGTGACTGAAAGGGAAATTCCAGAAATGATGCACACGATCGTGATGCCCGACCTGGGGCAAACAACGGCGGAAGGAAAAATCCTGAAGTGGCTGAAAAACCCTGGGGAAAGGGTTTCCAAGGGAGATCATCTGCTGGAGGTTGAGACCGACAAGGTGACGATGGAAGTAGAGTCTTACCTCAGTGGGTACCTGCGACAGGTGCTGGCTGCGGAAGGGCAAATGGTGAGCGCTATGGCCCCTATCGCCCTTGTCTCCGACACGCGGGAGGAACCGTTGGAGCGCCCGGAGCAAAGGGCGCCCGGTTCGATGGCCGCCGCAGAGCCTGTGGCGGCTGCGCCTCGCACCATAGCCCCTTCACCTTCAGGTTTGGCTGTGGCTCCCGCGGCAAGAACGCTGGCCAAGGAATTGGGAATCGATCTGGCTTTGGTTCCGGGCACGGGCCCAGGTGGTTTGATCACTCGCAAGGATGTGGAAGGGTTTGCGCCGGCGCGAGCCACCTCCAAACCGATGGCAGCCATGGCCGCGCTCGTCACGCGGAGCATGCAGACCATTCCGCACTTCTACCTGACCGCCGACGTGGATGTTTCAGCCGCGGAACGCTGGCGGGAACAGTGGAACACCTCGCATCCTGACCTCCGGGCCACGCTCAATGATGTCTTTGCGCGCGCGGCTTCGCAAGCGCTGCACGATATCCCTCGCCTGAACGTGAGTTATGGCGAGGGAAAGTACGAACCAAATCCGGAAGCCGATATCCTGCTGGTGGTGGCGCTTGAGTCCGGGTTGGCGCTGGTTCCGGTGGCCGATCCCGGGCGACAGTCGTGGGAAGAATGCCTGCGCAGCATGCATGGAGTCTTGGAGCGAGCCAAGCAGGGCCGGGTGGCGGAAGCAAAGATCGCCCCGCTTCTGGCGGTCTCAAACCTGGGGATGTTCCGCGTCAAGGAGTTTTCCGCCATCATCCCGCCCTCGTGCACGGCGGCCTTGGCCGTGGGCGCGGCGCGGGACGTGCCCGTGGTTCGCCACGGCGAGGTGCAAGTGGGCCGGGTTGCGACCCTGACGCTTTCCGCCGACCACCGCGTGGTTGACGGCATCACCGCCGCAAACTTTATGGAGAAAATCCAGGAGCACTTGAACAAGCTATGACCGAAACGGATTTGAGCAAGGACCAGAAACTCGCCATGTATCGCCGCATGCTGTTGTGCCGAATGTTCGAGGAGCGGGTCTACTACATGTTTCTGGAAGGCCGGTTGCCGGGAACGGTTCATCAGTCGGCGGGCCAGGAGGCGAGCGCGGTGGGGGTGTGCTCGGCGCTCGTCGAAGGCGATGTAATTACCAGCACGCACCGGCCCCATTCCCATGCGATTGCGCGTGGCCTTCCGGTGAAGAGTTTGATGGCCGAACTTTTCGCCAAAACCACCGGCTGCTGCCACGGCAAGGGAGGGTCCATGCACCTGGGGGATTACGCCCTGGGCATGTTGCCGGCGATCGCCATTGTGGGGGGCGGCATTCCGCTGGCGACGGGCCAGGCGCTGGCCTTTCAATACCTGGGGAAAAAGAACATAGTGGCTTGCTTCTTCGGCGACGGCGCGGCCAACATCGGGACTTTTCACGAGGCGATCAACATGGGCGCCATTTGGAATCTCCCGATCATCTACGTTTGTGAAAACAACAAATATGGAGCCTCCACGGCGGTGGAAAAGGTTATGAAGGTGAAGCATGTGGCCGATCGCGCGGCCGCTTACGGTATTCCCGGCGAGACGATTGATGGCAACGATGTGGAGAGCGTGCATCGTGCCATGTCCCGCGCCGGGGAACGAGCGCGCGCAGGTGCGGGGCCCACGCTCCTGGAGCTTGAAACCTACCGATTCAGTGGCCATTCGCGAAGCGACCCCGGCCGCTATCGTCCCCAGGAAGAAGTGGCCGCGTGGAAGCAGCGCGACCCCATTGAGGTTTACGAAAAGGCGCTGATCGCTCAGGGGCACCTGCGCGCGGAAGATGCAAGCCAAATCAAGGCTTCCGTTGAACAAGAACTTGATGAGGCCGTGAAGTACGCCGAAGGAAGTCCCGACCCCACCCAAGAGGAGTGCCTTACCGATGTCTTTGCCTGAAACTCAAACTCCGGAGACCGAAACCTCCGGCCGCAAGATGACCATGGTCGAAGCGTTGCGCGAAGCCCTGCGCGAGGAGATGCGCCGCGATGAAAGGGTGATCCTGATCGGCGAGGATATTGGCGTGGAGGGTGGCTTTGGCGGCGCTTTTACGGTCACGCTCGGCTTGGCGGAAGAGTTTGGACACCGCCGCGTCATGGATACTCCGATTTCCGAGGCTGCCATCGCGGGAGTCGCGGCCGGAGCCGCGGTGGGTGGATTGCGTCCAGTGGCCGACGTGCAGTATGGAGATTTTCTGTTCATCGCCATGGACCAACTGGCCAACCAGGCGGCCAAACTTCGCTACATGTCCGGGGGCAGAATCTCAGTGCCCATGGTGATGCGAGCGCCGGTCGGCGCCACCACCCGCGGCGCCCAGCATGGACAATCCTTGGAAGCCTTCTTCATGCACGTCCCGGGATTGAAGGTGGCATGCCCTTCCAACCCTTACGATGGCAAGGGACTTTTGAAAACCGCCATTCGCGACGACAATCCCGTCATCTTTTTTGAACACAAGCTGCTTTATGGCAGCAAAGGCGCCCGGAAGGAAGCCGGGGGTATTGAAGTTCTGGGTTATATCCCGGAAGGGGAGTACCTGATTCCATTGGGTCAGGCCAAGATCACGCGCCCGGGCCGCGACATCACGATGGTAGCCAACCTCCTGATGGTGCACCGGTCGCTCGCGGCTGCGGCGATTCTGGCGGAAACCGGCATCGAGGCCGAGGTTATTGACGTCCGGACCCTGGTTCCATTCGATTGGGACATGGTGGCAGCATCCGCGCGCCGGACTCGCAAGCTGCTGATCGTCGAAGAAGATAACTTGACGGGAGGCTGGGGCGCGGAGGTGGCCGCGCACGTGGGTGAATCCTGCTTCGGCTACCTGGACGCGCCCATCCGCCGGATCGCCGCGCCGGATACGCCCGTGCCCTTTGCCCCGGTCATGGAAAAGTTCTATATTCCTTCCGTCGAAAACATCGTGGCGACGGCACGAGAACTTGTTTCGAATTACTGAAGATGTGTTCTCCGAGGATGTCTCCTTTCCCCTACGAGATACTGGTTCGAGGTGGAAAGTCTGCGGAATGAGTAACGGAAATGATCGAGTCCATAAACAGCAAACCGATTCGACGGTCCTGGCAGAGCTGAGTTTCCGAATGTTGAGCGGGCGACGGCCCGCACCTTCGAGCTGCAACGCCAGCGCCTCACCGTACTATGAAGGCAATTACCAGTTCTACCTCGAGCAACGTGATCTGCGGCAGTCGCAAGCCATGCAGCGCTTCGCCGCCGGCCAGCGCCGGGTGGCATCTGCTCAGCGCGCTTCCGACCGACGCTTGGCACTGTCCCACCGGATGATCCGGGCTCCCCGCGAGGAACGACACGGCAAGGACTTTTACGCGGCCAAGGCTTCCCGCGTTGCCCGCACGGCGCGTCTTCTGCGTGAACGCGCCATTCACCATCCCGTGGCGGAAAAGCCCTGGCAGGAGGATCCCATCCCGCCCCTTGATTTCCCCAAAACCGGCAGGCTTACCGGGGTGGCCCTCAGCGCTTGGGGACTTACCAAATCATTTGAGGGTAAGCACCTGCTTCTGGACGAACTGACGAACCATCTGGACATCGAATCGCGGGAAGCGGTGGAAGACGCGCTGCTCCGTTTCCCCGGGACCGTTATGTTTATTACGCATGATCGCTACTTCGTAGAAAAACTGGCCGATAAAGTTTTGGTTCTAAAGAAGAATTCGTGACGCGGCGGCAGGAGGCTTCAGCATTGTCTCGATAGCATGCTGATTTTGCCTCAATTGTCGCGCCAACCGTGTATTCTGCGCCCAAAAAGAGCGGTCGGTCGGTGGACATTTTGTCCGCCTCGTCTGTGTTTTCAAGCATATAGTCGGGCCATCCTTCATTTTTAACATCTTTTTGCCGGCACGCCTCCCCGCCGCCCAGGGTGATTATGTTGTTTGTTTTCAATGTCGGGATTTTGTGGTGGGTCAGGGTGAAACCTCTAACTACCTGTATTTTCCAAGATATAGTCGAATTCCAGGGCATTTTCGCACTTCCCCGCTCGCGGGTTTAGCCTTAAGCGGTCAGCCGTCGGCCATCAGTTTTCCGCCTCGTGCCTGCCGCCTTCTTCCCCAGACTCCTACGCTAGTTTACCCGCAATCTTTACCTTTGTCAACCTTAAAAGGAGGCTACATCAGGGCACCGTCAAAGTCTAATGGGGTTGAAAGGGATCCCTCACCTGCCCTCTCCCCGGGGAGAGGGTTGTGATTCTGATTTCTTGCCCTCTCCCTTGGGGAGAGGGGGGACCGCAAGGCGGGGGGTGAGGGGTCTCTTCGCGAGTGATGCATTCATAGCTATGGAGGTATCTGGTGCCTGCGGCTTTGACGGAACCCTGGAGGGTACATATAAAGCGGCTCCGAGGACAACAGGCCATGCATACCTCGGGACAAATAATCTCGACAAGTTAACTGGAGGTGGGGTCCCCGGGCGCCCGCCGGGCCTCGCGCCCGATTGGCCGCCCGCGTTCTGGGGCCGTGGATCCTTTCAGGGTCGGGACTCGAACGCCGCGCTTTCCGGCGGCGTTGGCCCCGGCAACTAGTGTGGTGTCCCACGTAAGAATTGACAATAGGCGAGACCCCCTCACCCGGCCCGCCCCGGCTGGCGATTACGCCGGATGCGCGCCACCCTCTCCCCCAAAGGGGCGAGGGCAATA
>JBEKQO010000129.1:0-19176 GCA_049519635.1 Terriglobia bacterium
AGCTCCCCTCCTTATTCAGGAGGGGTGGCGCGCCGAGCGCCGGGGTGGTTATCCGCGGGGGGCATTTTTCCGCAACCTTTAGAGCCCCGCCTTTCCAAGCACGTGGTGAGAAATCAGCACAAAGATCTGGGGGCGGATTCATCGCCGTGATTTAATGCTCTTTCGCATCTCTTCCAGCTTCTCGTACTTTCTTCGCACGTACCGCGCTGCCATTTTGGCGATCAGGTAGCCCGGCCGGCCATCGATCATTCCCAAACGCAACAAGTACGAATTCAAGAAAACCCAGGGAGGGCTTAGCGTGCGCCGCAGTAAGCTTGTGCTCTGACCCCGCTCAAACATCTCCTTTGCGGCCAAATCCGTGTAGAACTCAATCCGCTCGCGATGTTCTTCCAGAGAATTACACGTGTAGTGAAGAATCTCCCCCGGCAGCGTCGCCACGGGACCGTTGACCACGACCGATTCGTGTACATACGCGCCCTCCCAGTGGCCGCGTCGGCGGTCGAAGAGGCGAAGCTTGTAATCAGGATACCATCCCGAGTGCAGAATCCAACGGCCCAGGTATTGGGCCCGCCGGGCAAACTGATAGCCGGCGGCAGAGGGTTCTGCGCGCTTCCATGCCAGAATCGCGGCTTGTGCCTCGGAGTCTAATTCTTCATCCGCATCGAGACTCAGTATCCAATCGTACTGCGCCTCCGCGCTGGAGATGTTCTTTTGGGCAGCGAAGCCCTCCCACGCGTGGGTGATCACGCGCGCGCCCAATCCCGCCGCAATCTCTCGCGTGCCATCGGTGGAGCCGGAGTCAATCACCACAATCTCGTCGGCGCAGGAAAGCGAGCGGATGGCGCGCGCGATGTTGGCGCTTTCGTTGTGGGTGATAATGGTGGCGGATAGGGCTGGCATGGCGGGTCAGAATGGGCGATCCGGCGCAATGATGCCGGCAAGCGCACCCTCCGAAATCAGGCCGGCGAGGCGCGCAATGTCAGCGTGCAGGGGCCGGTCTTTGGCGATGTGCGGCGAGGTCTTACGAACTATCTCCCGCGCTTGTTCCGCCAGTTTGCCCGAGCGAAGCGGCGCGAGGAAGTCCAGAGCCTGGCAAGCGCAAAGCAACTCGATGGCCAGAATGTTCCTGACGTTGGCGATGACCGGTTGCACCTTCAATGCCGCCGCCATTCCCATGCTTACGAAATCTTCTTTGTTCCCGGAAGTGGGGATGGAGTCGGCCGACACCGGGTGCGCCAGCACTTTGTTCTCCGATGCCAACGCGGCAGCGGCGACCTGCGCCATCATAAGTCCGGATTCCAGGCCGGGTGAGTGGGCGAGAAACGCCGGAAGTTCGGAAGTAAGCGGGTTTACCATGCGGTCAACACGCCTCTCCGCGATCCCGCCGAGCTGGGTCAGGGCAATGGCCATAAGGTCAAGCGCCAAGGCCAGCGGCTGGCCATGAAAATTCCCGCCGGAAATAACCTCACCCGCGCTCGCAAAGACCAGGGGATTATCCGTGGCGCTGTTGATTTCGATGTCGAATGCCTGGCGCGCATAGCCCAAGGCGTCGCGCACGGCACCGTGAACCTGCGGCATGCAGCGCAGGCTGTAAGCATCCTGCACGCGCGAGCAGCCTTGATGGGATTTGTTGATCGTGCTGCCGCGATTGCGGCGCGACAGGTTGCGCGCGGAAATGATCTGCCCGGGATGGGGCCGCGCCGCGTGCAAGCGTTCGTCGAAGGCGCGAGTGGAGCCGCGCAGGGCGTCCAGCGATAGCGCCCCAGCCACGTCGGCGGTGTTGGCCAGAATCTCTGCCTCGCGCAAGGCCAGCAATCCGACGGAAAGCATGGCCTGGGTGCCGTTCACGAGGGAAAGTCCCTCTTTGGCCTCCAGGGTCAGGGGCTTGATGCCCAGCGATTCGAGCGCCGCCGCTGCGCGCTGCCGCCGGCCACGGAATACAACGTCACCCTCGCCGACCAGCGCCAAGGCTACATGGGCGTGCGGCGCCAGGTCGCCACTCGCGCCCACGGATCCACGCCGGGGAACGACCGGATGCACGGCATGGTTCAGGAATGCACAAAGCGTTTCGGCAATGCGGGGCCGCACTCCGGAAAGGCCGCGCGCCAGGGTGTTGGCGCGCAACAGCAGCAAGCCGCGCGTCTCCGCCTCTCCCAACGGTTCTCCCACGCCGCAGGAATGACTGCGGACCACGTTCAATTGCAGTTCGCGAGCCGCCGCCGGGTCAATGTGTTCGGTGGAAAGGCTCCCCACGCCCGTGGTCACGCCATAGACCACCTGCTTTTCCGCGATGATCCTTTCCACCCAGGCGCGCGATTTCTGCATTGCCACACGCGCGTGTGGCGATAGGCCCACTGGTTGACTCCCCAGCACAATGGCGAAGAAATCACGCCGTGTGAGCCGCTGACCGTCGAGGAGTATCGCGCGCGCCATGGAATTCTTACTCGGGGTACCGGACACGGGGCTAGCCGGCGTTTGTCACAATTCTTGGCTGGGGCTCTGGGAAGGGCGGGGCTTTAGCCCCGCCGGAGTTGTAGCCCCGCCCTCTGTCTGTCCCGCGCCCCGCAAAGGTTTGACCTGCAAGCTTTGCGGGGCGCGGGACGAACAGATAATCATAAACGCCTTGTAACGGGGGGGCTGAAGCCCCGCCCATCCAGATACAGGCTGCGAAGTCCGGGCTAGTTCCTAGCTCCTGATCCCCAGACCCAGGTCTTTGGGCCCGGCAACAAACAGTTCGCGGTATTTTTCCGGCAGGGAACGGGGGTGCCCGTCACGGTCCGTGATCACATGTACGGTTTCGCCCTCCGCCAAGAGTTCGTTGCTGGCTTGGCGATAGACCTCGTAGCCAAAAATCAGAACGCGGCGGCGGATTTCCTTCAGGCATGTGCGGACCAGGATGTCATCGTCGTAACGCGCGGGAGCTTTGTAACGGCAGCGCACCTCCGCCACCATGATGTAGAGGCCGTCCTGCCGCTCCATCTCGCGGTAGGCAAAGCCATGCTTGCGGCAAAAGTCCGTGCGCCCGATTTCGAACCAGACCATGTAATTGGCGTAGTAAACCACCCCCATCTGGTCCGTTTCCGCATAGCGTACTTGCAGGGTCGTATTGGTCCACGGAATTGGAGAGTCCATATATTTTGGGTTTTAGATTTTGGATTTTGGATTGAGCAACGGTGATTTGCCTCCGCTCCTTGCTACCTGCCTGTGGCGGCTGATTCACAACTCCAAGCCGCTCGACCGCAGTGTATAACAAATCCGCGAATACGCAAATCGCGGCCAGTGCACAGAAAGCTGAAGCGTGACTTCGGCGTCGTATTCCTCCCGCCTTTTCGAAGCCGAAATCGCAAATCCAAAATCAGAGCAGGCTCTCGCCCACATCATCCACGGGGTTCGCGAGCACGCGGCGAAGGCAAGCAAAGAAGCCACGCAGAAGCGTTTCAAAAAAGCGGCGGTGCTCCTGCGCGGGAAGAATCTGGACCTTTATACTGGCCTCCCTGGAGCGGTCTACCTGCGCGAAGAACTCCTCGGCAGTGGGCCACGACAGGGTCACGTCAGGTTGCTTGGCCGGCCGCCGTTCGATTTCAAACCTGCCTCGGTGGAGAAACACGGTCCACTCCATCTCCCAGTCTTCCACAATCCATAGCGTGGTGCTTTCGGATTCGCGGATTTGGTGCCGCAAAACCTTGTCGCGCCCCATCAGGACGAACGCGCGCTGGATGATTCGGCGCGCCGCGCGTTTTGAAAGCGAGGTGGCGGGGTCTTGGCGGGGAAGCGTCTCTTCCGGTGGTTGTGTTTTGGGCATTTGTGGGCTGTCAGGTTATCCGGCGGGGACACCTTTCACATTCTTGCGGATGAATTCGACTATGGTTTGCGTGGACGCACCGGGCTGAAAGACCTCGGAAACCCCGGCTTGCTTCAAGCCCGGAATATCCTCGTCGGGGATGATTCCTCCCACCACCAAAAGGATATCATTTGCGCCCTCGGCGCGCAGCAGTTCGCAGATGCGCGGAATAATGGTGTTGTGCGCGCCCGATAAAATCGAGATGCCGATGGCGTCCACGTCCTCTTGCACGGCCGCGTTCGAAATCTGCTCGGCGGTCTGGCGCAAGCCGGTGTAGATGACTTCCATCCCCGCATCGCGAAGGGCGCGTGCCACAATCTTGGCTCCGCGATCGTGTCCATCCAAGCCGGGCTTGGCAACTAAAACCCGAATGCGTCGATCAGGCATTGAGCAGTTCACCGTTGGTCAAACACTGATTTCAAATCGAGCGAGAAGTCCGGGAGTAGGTCCGGGTCTTCGAGCGCCTCATGCTCGCGACGCAAAAAGCTGCCACCGTCGGCGCGGAAAACCTGCACATCTCGCGTCTTGGGATAGAAAACCCATACTGCCTTAGCCCCGGCGGCGAGATACTGCTTGACCTTCTGCGTCAGACCCTCGGCAAGATCGGTGGGCGAGACGACTTCAATGGCGAGCGCTGGAGCGCCCTGAATGCGCCTGTCCAGGTCAATTTCACGCATCCGGTCGGACGGCACGAAGGAGACATCCGGAATTCGCACGGTCTCGGGCGTGAGCTGGTAATCAGTTTCCAAGAAGATTGTGCCGAGGTGTCGCGGGTGAGCAAAATCCCTTAACGCCGCCGCAATATTGTCTCTTACCAAATTATGTCTCGGCATTGGTGATGTCATGGTGACGACTTCCCCCTCATTGAGCTCATAAAGGACTCCTTCGATGATGGGAAGCTGATCGAATTGCTCAATCGTTAGCAGGGTCTTGGTTGCCATGTAACACTCTCTCCCTTGATCATACTCCGGGATCAAAGTTGGTGTAGCGCGACCTGTATTGTAGGTCCGCGGCTCGTTCCCTACGGGCAAGAGAAAGCCGTAGACCTACAAAGCAGGTCAGCGCTACACTTCCTGCTGTTTCTAAAGCATAATTCATAATTTAAAATTACCTTTCATCGAAACGCCGGTTCTTCATACGTCCCAAAAACCTTGCGCAGCACGTCGCACATTTCACCTACGGTCGCGTAGGCGCGCACAGACTCCAGGATATAGGGCATTAAGTTTGCCTCCGTCGCGGCGGCGCTTCCCAGCGACTCGAGCCTCCGCTGGACACAGGCGTTATCCCGCTTTTTCCGCACTTCCTCCAGCTTTGCGACCTGGTGGCGCGTCACGCTGTCGTCGATGACCAGCAACTTGATGGATCGGTCCTCTGGCGTTACGAAATCATTGACCCCCACAATAATCTGTTCCTTGCGCTCGACGGCCTTTTGGTAAGCATACGCGGCGTCATGAATTTCCTTTTGCGGATATCCGCACTCGATGGCCGGCACCATACCCCCCATGTCGTCGATTTTCCGGATGTAATCGTAACAAGCGCGCTCGGTTTCCAGCGTCAACTTTTCGATGAAGTATGATCCGGCCAGCGGATCGACGGTATGGGGCACACCGCTTTCGTGCGCCAGCACCTGCTGGGTGCGCAGGGCGATGGTGACGGCTTCTTCCGTGGGCAATGCCCAGGCCTCATCGAGAGAGTTCGTGTGCAGCGATTGGGTTCCACCCAGCACCGCCGCCAGCGCCTGGAGGGTGGTGCGAACAACATTATTGTAAGGTTGCTGCGCCGTAAGCGAACAGCCCGCCGTCTGGGTATGAAAGCGGCAGACCCAGGAGCGGGGGTTCGTGGCGCCAAATCGCTCGCGCATAACCTGCGCCCATATTTTGCGCGCTGCCCGGTATTTCGCCACTTCCTCAAACAAATCGCTGTGGGCATTGAAGAAGAAACTCAAGCGTGGGGCGAATTCATCCACCGGCATGCCCGCCCGCCGGACCCACTCGACGTATTCGATTCCATCGCGCAGCGTGAAGGCCAACTCCTGTACGGCCGTCGAACCCGCTTCGCGAATGTGGTAGCCGCTGATGGAGATGGGATTCCAACGCGGAACCTCGCGCGCCCCAAAGGTGATGGTATCAACGACCAAGCGCATGGAAGGAGCGGGCGGGTAAATGTACTCTTTCTGCGCAATGTATTCTTTCAGGATGTCGTTTTGCGTGGTGCCGGAAATCTTTTTCCAATCCGCCCCGTTCTTTTCCGCGACCACCAGGTACATCGCCCAAATAATGGCAGCGGGCGAATTGATCGTCATCGAGGTGGTCACTTCCTGGAGGGGCAATCCCGCCAGCAGGGTTTCCATATCCGCGAGGGACGAAACGGCAACGCCGCACCGGCCCACTTCCCCCTCGGCCAGGGGGTGGTTGCTGTCGTATCCCATCAGCGTGGGCAAGTCAAAGGCGATGGACAGGCCCGTCTGACCTTGCTTCAGTAAATAATGCAGGCGCTGGTTGGTGTCTTCGGGGCTCCCAAATCCGGAGAACTGGCGCATCGTCCAAAGCTTGCCGCGATACATGGTGGGATGAATGCCCCGCGTGTAGGGGTATTCACCGGGGTCGCCCAAGTCTTGGGAGTAATCGAAATCGGATAGGTCTGCGGGCGTATAAAGGCGCTTGATGGGCACGCCCGAAAGGGTGGTGAATTCTTCCTGCCGCTCGGGGGACTTTACCAGCGCAGGCTTGAGGGTTTGCTCTTCCCATCTCCGTTCGGCGGCAGAGGGCCGGCGGGGGGGAATCTCCTTTGCGTCGATGTCGGCGACCGCCTTTTTGTTTTCATCCACGTTGATAATCCGCCCCCAAGGCATGTTAGAGCAGGGCCAGATTCAAAGTCAAACAACGAGGTCAAAAGCAATTCTAAATTCTGAATTATGAATTAACCTCCAGTCTTGCTCTTCGACGTGACAATGATTGCTGTGATGACAGCCACAAGTTCCTCGGTTTCCTCGATCAGGGGCTTCAGCCTGGGCATCTTGACGATTCTCGATGCGACCACGAGATACAGCCGGTAACGGTTCTGGCAAGCTTCTTTCTGCGCGATGCCCAGTCCGATGTGTAATTCATAATTTATAATTTACAATCACGGTTGTAATTTTAGCGGCGTCGGGGAGTCAGCCGAGCCCGGAATGTTGGGAACGCGCGACACCGTTCCTTGTATGGCGTCGTTCAATTGCAGATTGTAGTCGGTAAGGATTGTTCCCACCGCTTGTTGGTACGCCGTGACCGCCTTGGCGTAAGTTGAGTGCGCCGTGACTCCGTTCCCCTCAGCGGTAGCCAAATCGCGCTGCGCTTGAATGACCAGGAAGACCGTGGATTCGCCCAACTGAAATTTTTTCGTTTCGGCGTCGAGGGTTTGGCGAGCGAGGACGGTGGCCTTGTCGGCGGCATTGATTTGCGCTTTGGCTTGAATAACGCCAATCACCGCGGTGCGCACCGCCTGGGCAATATTATTCTTCGATTGCTGCATTTGCGTCTCCAACTCACGCCGCTCCAGGAGCGCGCGGGCCATGTCCGCCTGGGCTTGCCGGTTGCGAATGGGGATGGAGAGGTTGACGCCGAAAGAGTAGTTAGGATAGTGGCCTTGGAGGGTTTGGGTTAGGGCTTGTGAAACGCCGCCGCTAGATGTTCCGGTGGAGGCGATTGCGGTGCCGTTGGGTTCGATACACTCCGGGAGATATAATGTGGAACCCGACGGGCAAAGAACCTGGTCACCGGACAGACCGGAAGCAATGTAACTGGCAAAGACGTTCAGGGACGGCAGCAGGCCGTTGCGCCTCAGGGCAATCGTCATGTCCTGATCTCGGAATTTCAATTCGGTCTGCTCGATCTCGGGGCGATTGGCAAAGGCCCGCCGTAGTGCCTCATCCAGAGGGGGAATATCATCAGGCCGGGGTTCGGGAAGTTTGTCCTCGGCGGCAATTTGAGCGGCGGCCAACTCTGGTCCCACTTGCCGGGCAAGTGCCGTCTTCAACATTTCGCCTTGCTGTTGCAGGTTGGTCTGGGCCACGATCAGGGCCTGCTGATCCGTCGCCACCTCGGATTCCGCCCGCACCACTTCAATCGGCGCCAGGGTGCCAATGTCCACTTGCTTCTTATTGTCCTCCAGGAGTTTTTGGGAATAAGCCAGGGCCTGATCCTTTACCCGCACATTTTCCTGGTCGGAGAGAAAATCCCAATATTCGTTCAGGATCGTGCCCAGGGTGGCGATGACTTGTTGGCGGAATACGGAATCGGCAACTTTAAGATCGTTTTTGGCGATGCGGATGTAGGCAGAGTTGGCACGCCGTCCAAATCCATTCAACAAGGGTTGGGTGAAGCCCAGCGCCAGGAAGGTGTCGACCGAGGGGTTAAAGATCGGCGTAAGCGAGGTGTTTGATCCGCGTGCACCTCCCACCACGACTTCGTAGCTCGTTCCAGTTTGGAAGGCTTGTTGCACGCCTGTCACATAACTTGTTCCCTGCGAGGTTTCAAAGGGAACACCCGTCACCACGGTGGTTCCCAGGGGCGTGGTATTCCGGTCCCAGCCGAGCGAGAAAAAGGCGGAGGGGTCAAAGTTGCCGCCCCCCAATTGGGTGGCGGTGGCACTGCCGGCAACCCCCCCCGTGCTACCGCCGACGGCGGCCCCGCCGGCGCTGACACCGCTGCCGACGGCGCCGGAAAAGAGCGCCGTGGACGAAAATGATCCCGTGAATCCGCGGGCGGCGCCGCCACCCTGGGTGCGGAGGATATCCGTATGCGCAAAAGCGATGTTATAGCGCGCTACGGCTATATCGAGATTGTTCTCGAGCGCCAATTCGATGAGGTCTGAGATGGAGAGGTGCAACTTGCCGTCACTGAGCAAGGAGCTCAAGCGTTCTGAATTGCTCATCTTCGTTTCGGGAACATAAGGGGTCTCATACGGCCCCCAGACAGAGGGAAACCATCGCGTGTTGCCGAAACTCATATCCAGGTTGGGCGTGGGTTGGCCGACCGGCGGGGTTGGAGCCTGTTGCGCACCCACGCAAGTCCCGGTTAATAGAATAGCTGCAACGAACATAAAGGCGACGAGGCGTTGACGGTAAGGCTTCATCGAGTGTCCTTCTCCCTTAACACGGAATGTCTCTTGAGTCATCAGCATCAACGGGTAATACGCAATGATTGGACGTAAAGTTTCATGGATCGTAATCAGCCGTGGGCTTTTAATCCTGACTGAAGGTTTCCCCCCCGAGGAGGCAAGGGTTATGTCGGCCGGCGTCGGCGCAGGCTCATGGGAACCGGGAGCATCGGGCGGTGTCATACCGCCCGCATTCCCTGGATCGCCAGGCTGCGCCGGAGTCCGAAGACTGAGAAATGCGCAGGCTTGGTGACAAGCACAGTCAAAGTCAAAACACGCAAGTCTATCACCTGCCTGCGAGAGAGACAACCCTGTGCCGCATGGTGTGGGGGCTTTGGTTGCGGCGGCGTCAGCCTCTGATTTCCCGGACCCGTTTGATCATTTAACTAACCAGATAGTTAAATAGCATGTCGCCCGCATCAGGGTCAAGAGGAATTTTGCCTCTTCCCTGATCCGCCCGAACCTCTCACTGCGCTTAGACGCGGATCGGGGGCTGCCGGAAGGGCGGGGCTTTACAGGCTGCGAAAAAACCCTACAATGCTGTCATCCTGATCCCGTTCGCTGTCATTTCTGAGCGCAGCGAAGAATCTCGCTCTGCCGCTCAGGGTAAACTACGCGAAGGATTTCGCTCGGAGTATTTTCAAGGCAATGCGAGATTCTTCGTCGCCTGCGGCTCCTCAGAATGACAGTGCCGACAAGTTATTCCGCAGCCTGTTCAGCCCCGCCCTTCCCCCCCGAGGGTAAAGAATGCAGGCTAGGTCCCGCGGCTCGTCCCCCTTTGACAAGGGAAACCCGCCGCCCTACAATACCGTTCCGCGCTTCACTTGCCCGTGGTCATGCAGGCAGAAAGGTGTAACTTTGCGGCGGGTGCAATCCGGTTGGTAAAATGACAGCCCATGCGCAATATTCGTTTAATTCTGGCCTATGATGGAACCGACTTTCACGGCTGGCAACGCCAGCCGCAAGCTCCCACTGTCCAGGCGTGCCTGGAAGACGCTCTTCAGAAGCTGACGGGTGCTCCCGCGCAACTGTGCGGGTCGGGGCGAACGGACGCCGGGGTGCATGCCTTGCATCAGGTGGCGAATTTCTTAACCGCTTCCACAATCCCTTGTGGGAATTTCGTCAAGGCTCTGAATGATTTGCTCCCGGCTACGGTTCGGATCAAGGAGGCGGACGATGTCAGCCCGGCTTTTCACGCCCGCTACGACGTGCGATACAAAACTTACCGCTATCGAATGGTCTTAACCCCGGTGTGCTCGCCCCTTTTGTGGCGATTCGTTTGGCACTATCCGTATCCCTTGGATCGTACGCAGATGGCGGAGGCGGCAGGGCTCTTTGAAGGTGAGCATGACTTCACCTCATTCGCAGCCGCCGATTCGCAAGAGGACGAAGAATCGAAAAGCCGTGTTCGCGTCATATTTCGGTCGCGCCTACTCTGGCGCCCGCGATCCTCAATGCTGGTGTATGAGGTGACAGGGAAGGGCTTCCTCCGTTACATGGTGCGCAACATCGTTGGGACTCTGATTGAGGTGGGAAGGGGAAAACTTGCCCCCAGTGACATCTTAAGCATCCTTGCGGCGCGTGATCGCAGCCAAGCCGGCCCTACCGCGCCCGCACAAGGCCTTTGTCTGATGAATGTGGAGTACGACCATCGAGTGATCGGGCCAGCGAGCCATCGGGCCACGGACGGAACTGAATCATCAGGCCGCGAATCGTCCCGACCAATTAAGGACCGCTGATTCCGTGCGACAAAGGCCGGATCTCCCCATGGCCGGATCTTGGCGACATCAGATTTTCGGAATTTAACGGTCGGTTCGGGTAAAATAACTTGTGATTTCCGATTCGGGGCACCGGCGCAGATTTGCTTGTGCAATCCAAAATCGCAAATCCAAAATCCAAAAGAGAGAGAGCCTCATTGAGCACTGCAACTTTGAAGGTCAAAGACAAGAAGCCCGGCCAGCGCGCCTGTGATGAAAAGGATGCCAAGGGCGAATTGTGCGTCGGGCATCTGAAGCGCTGGTACTATTACCACCCGCTGCGCCTCGCTTTCAGCGAGGAAGAGGAAGCGGCCCGAAAGGAATTCGGCAAGAATTCCGAACTCTACCGTTGCGAACGCTGCCATATGCTCTACCGCCCGGTGGCGGCGGATGTATCGACAGCGGGCCAAAAATTTCACGTCCGCCCCGTAACGCTCTGGGGCGATTTCTTCGGTAAGAGCCCCAAGTAGCTGCGCACAGGCCCCCCTAACCCGATACCGTAGCGGGCTGGGAATTCCCCGATCCGAAATGCGTTCCACAAGCGACCTCAACTTCGACTGGAAACGGGCGGACGGTCCGGAAGGGACCTCCGCCGTCGCGCCTCGCCTCGGCAATGAGACACTCCACCGCACCACACATGATGAAGACGAGGTCGCCGGTCTTGAGCCAACGCACGAAAGCTGAACTCCTTCTCACTGTCGCCACTTTCATCTGGGGCTCGACCTTTGTGATTGTCAAAGGCGCGCTTGCCGATGCTTCCCCCTTTCCCTTTATTGCCATCCGTTTCATCCTGGCGGGACTGCTGATGTTGGGAGTCATGGCCCGCGGGCGCATACCACGCCAAGTGCTCCTGGCGAGCGTGTTGCTGGGAATTTTGCTCTTTGCCGGTTTCGCCTTTCAAACGTGGGGTCTGGTTTTCACCACGCCGTCAAAAAGCGCCTTCATCACGGGTTTCAGCGTCATTCTGGTGCCCTTGATTTCACTCCTTCACGGGTACCCCTTGCGTGCCGCGAATGCCGGCGGAGCAGCGTTGGGCTTGCTGGGGCTTTACTTTCTCGTCCTACCCTCTGGAACCGGAGCCGTGAATCGCGGCGATCTGCTGACCCTGTTTGGGGCCATGGCCTTCGCCGTTCACATTGTGTTGGTGGGTACTTACACGCGCCGCTATTCATTCCTGCATCTGGCGCCAGGCCAAATCCTGGTGGTGGGGATCATTGCGACTCTGGCCACTCCGTTCGACCCCTCTTCGACCCTGCACTGGACCGGCCGGCTGGTATTCGCTATTGCCGTGACCGCAATTTTTGCTACCGCGTTTGCCTTTGGTACTCAGGTGTGGGCGCAGCAGTACACTCCGCCGGCGCATGCCGCTTTGATTTTTGCTCTGGAACCCGTGTTCGCCGCTCTGACTTCGCGCGTCGTATCCAAAGAACACCTGGGCGGAAAGGTGCTCGTGGGTTCCGCACTCATTTTGGCGGGCATGGTGATTTCAGAGGTGTGGGGCGGGGCTGCGCCAGCTCCCGTCGAGGGATAGGCGGGTCCGGGGCGTGCTTACCGTGCCTATCGAACTGCGTCAGCATCTTTTCGCACGACAGGAGTGGTGAAACCGGTTTCGTGGTGTATACTCTAAAACGACGGATTATCGGGGGATTCTCGCGTTGAGGGAGAGGTTAAGATGAGCGCAAGCGGTCGACGGGCATTGCCCGCGTTGGTCATTGCCGTAACCCTGGGGATTGGAATTCTGATTGGCACGGTGGTTTCCCACGGTGTCCGGGCGGCCAAAGGGTCTCCTGGCGGCGCCGATGCCAAGGCTCTCCCTATACCTTCTCCCGTCGATCTTTCCAACTCCTTTTCCCAGGTTGCCGACAAGGTCGAAGATGCGGTGGTGAACATCAATACCGAAACGACGGTGCGCATCAGCCGCCGGGGCCCGCATTCGCCTGATGACTCGCCCTTCGATGACTTTTTCGATCATTTCTTTCAGGGGGGGCCGGGGCAGTCCGACCAAGGGGATGACAACTTCCGGCAGCAAAGTCTGGGCTCGGGTGTGATTCTTGACAAGAATGGATATATCCTCACCAACGATCACGTGATTACCCAGAGTTCCGAAGATAAGCCGGTTGATCGCATTACGGTTTTCTTGCACGGCGACGATACCAAGTACAAAGCCCGAGTGGTCGGCTCCGATAAGTGGACGGACTTGGCCGTCATTAAGATTGACGCGGGGAAGGCATTGCATTCGGTCGAACTCGGTGACTCTGATTCCATGCGGGTGGGTGATTGGGTGCTGGCGATCGGGAGCCCCTTCGGTCTTGATTCCACCGTGACCGCAGGGATTGTAAGCGCCAAAGGCCGCGACATCGAGGGCGGAAAAGAGGGCCAGTTTAAGCGCTTCCTGCAAACCGATGCTGCCATTAATCCCGGCAATAGCGGCGGACCTCTGGTGAATCTGGCTGCGCAGGTGATCGGTATTAACACGGCCATTGCCACCCGGCGCGGGAGCTACGACGGAGTCGGATTTGCGATGCCTTCGAATACCGCTCGCAAAGTATACAACGCCATTATCACCACCGGGTCGGTGAAACGCGGCGCCATCGGCGTGCAATTCAATGCGCAATCCAACCCTGCCTTACTGCGTAGTTTTGGCGCGGACCACGGCATTGTCATCGACACCATCCAACCTGACAGTCCGGCTGACCACGCAGGGCTGAAGCGGGGGGACGTGATCCTGAGCGTTAACGGCCAAGCCGTGCATACGGGCGACGAACTGGTGGCCATTGTTTCTGACACCGATATCGGCAAGAAATTACGCGTCGAATACCTGCGCGAGGGCAAACACGCGACCGCCGATGTGGAAGTGGCTGACCGGAACCAGATCATCGGGGAGAGCCGCGCGAGCCAGGAGGGAGAAAATAGTCCGGAAGGCGGCGCAGAGGGCGGCGGCATTCTGGGTTTGGCGGTCAAGAACCTTACCGTCGACCAGGCCAAGGAGCTTTCCGGCCAACTCCACCTTGAAGCCAAGCAAGGGGTGCTGGTGACCGACGTGCAAGCGAGTGGTTTTGCTTCCGACCTGGGCGTGGAACGGAGTGACGTGATCCTCAGCATCAATCAAAAAAGCGTGGCCTCCGTGGATGACTACAACAAGCTGCAAGGACAGTTGAAATCCGGCGTGGACGTTGTATTATTGGTGGCTCGCCGAAACGGCCCCCACGGTTTTACGACGTTGTTCCTGGCTGACCGTCTGCCTTAGGGGGATGAAAGGAGCGGTTTGAATTCTTCCGGTCACAAAGCCAGCAAGCGACTGCTTGTTCTGTTGACGGGAGTTTGCCTGGCGGCCAACGGTTTATACGCCGCAGAAAGTTCGACGGCAAATAGCGCGCACAAGCCGGTCTCGCATCCATCGGCTCATTCCACCTCTCCCCCGGCCGGCCACCCGGCAGCGAAGAAAGCGGGAAGCCCCTCGACGGCATCACATTACGCCACCAACTGGAAGGCGGTTCCCCACCGGGGTTCGGCGCATTACGGAGCGAGGAAAACCACCCCGCACGCATCCTCGGCGCCGGCCATGAAAAGGACCCCGAGTCACGCCAACGCTCACGCCCCACAACGCAAAGGCTCTCCCGCGCGTGGTGGGCAGCCCCGCACCCTGACGGGCCAGCAGCGCTTGGCGCGCCTTCATTTGCAACCGGAGCGCGTACAAGAAATTCAGCAGGCGCTGACACGTGAGGGTTACCTTCAGGGTGATGCGAGCGGCCAGTGGGACTCACGCACTCGGGAAGCCATGCTGCGCTATCAGACGATGAATGGATTTCCTACGACAGGTTTGCCGGATGCCAAGTCGCTGATGAAACTCGGTCTGGGCTCCCACCCGCTCCCGGCTGAACTTGATCATGGCGCGGTAGGGGTTGCAAGTCCAGGCGCTGCCCAAGGCGATCTTTCCGTAACGCCTCCCGCACCGCCGGTTTCCCAAGCTGCACCGCCCTCGTAACTTGGTTAAGTATCAATCTGCGCCCGCTGGAGCTTGTCGCTGTAATCCACGTAAATGGATTTCCATTCGGAGTAGAAGTCGACGGCGGCCGTGGCAGCTTCGCGGTGGCCGTTGCCGGTCTGTTTGGTTCCCCCGAAGGGCAAGTGGGTTTCCGCGCCAATGGTGGGGGCGTTCACGTAAAAAATGCCGGTTTCCATTTCCCGCATGGCAGTGAAAGCGTGGTTCACATTGCGCGTGTAGAGGGAGGAAGAAAGGCCGTAAGCAACGCCATTGCCGATTTCAATGGCATCATCTAGGTTATCGCAGGGGATGACAGAAACGACGGGACCGAAGATCTCCTCCTGGGCGATGCGCATCTGGGGGGCGCACTCGCCGAAAATCGTGGGAGCATAAAACCAGCCCTGGTCGTAATGGCCGCCGGTAAGCCGCTGCCCGCCGCACAGAAGTTTGGCGCCCTCATTCTCTCCCACCTCGACGTAGGATTCCACGGTCTGCCGTTGTGCTTCGTTGATGAGCGGACCCACCTGCACCGCCGGGTCCACGCCATTGCCGACCTTCAGAGCACGGGCGCGTTCCACGAACCGGCCGATGAAATCCTTGTAAACGCCTTTCTGCACCACCACGCGGCTGGACGCCGTGCAGCGCTGGCCGGTGGTCCCGAAGCCACCCCAAAGGGCGCCCTCTACGGCGAGGTCCAGGTTGGCGTCATCCAGCACCATGATAACGTTTTTACCGCCCATTTCCAGGCAGCAATGCTTGAAGTTTGGCGCGCAGGCTTGGGAAACCTTGCGGCCGATTTCCGTCGAGCCGGTAAAGGAAATTGCACGCACATCTTGGTGCTGCATCAAGGGGCTTCCCACATCGCCCCCGGCGCCGGTCACCAGGTTTACCACTCCGCGCGGCAAGCCTGCTTCCTCCAAAACATGCACCAGGTTGTAGGAAGAAAGCGGCGTGTCAGTGGCGGGTTTCAGAACCACGGTATTGCCGCAGATCAGTGCCGGCATGATCTTCCAGGAGGGAATCGCCATGGGAAAATTCCACGGCGTGATGAGTCCGCAAACGCCCAGGGGACTGCGCACCGTCATGCAGAACTTATTCGGGAGTTCGGATGTGGTGGTTTGTCCAAACAGCCGCCGCCCCTCGCCCGCCATGTAAAACGTCATGTCGATGGCTTCCTGCACGTCGCCCCGCGTTTCGTCCAGCACCTTGCCCATCTCGCGCGTCATGGCTTCGGCAAAGTTCTCCTTACTTTCTTGCAGCAAGATGCCGGCGCGATATAGGATTTCCCCGCGCTTGGGGGGCGGAGTGTTCTTCCACGACTTATACGCGCGTTGGGCGGCAGCGATGGCTGCGTCCACGTCCTCGGGCGCGGATTTTTGGAACAACCCGATCAGCTCATGGCGGTCCGCGGGGTTGACATTCTCAAACGTCCGGCCGCTGGCCGAGGCTACCCACTCACCGTCGATAAAGTTCATGTAGGTTCTTGGTGGAGTCATAAGATAAGTGCTCCTGGGGCTCTCCGCGCTTTTTCCCGAACCTCCAGAGCGGATTTTGCCCAATCGTTCGGCGAAGCTGCGAATATAACAAAGGGCTCACGGGAAGGGAAGCCGGAGCCTGAAAAGGCCTTCGCCCTTCGTACCCTAGCAGCGCAGCTATCCACCTTGTTTTCATAAACTCATCGGCTTCGCGCGAATCTTGAATATATAAGCATTGTGTTTTCTGTAAGTTATCGGCCTAGCGGGGGTTTGAGGTGCTTTTGGGCAATTTCGGGGCCCTCAAATCATGCTAACGCTTGCATTTTCAACAACTCATCGGCCAAAAAGCCAACTTGTTTATTTTCAATAACTCATCGGCATGTGACATTATGTCGCTAATTCCCCTCTTTGTTTTCAATAACTCCTCGGGGTCGACCTTCATTTTGATACTTTTTGGGGTGCGGGCCCCCTGCCTCATTTTCGTGGACATATTGGCGGTCCCGCAGACGAGTTGCAGGCTTGATTCTTTCCACAGATTTATCAATGCGCCGAGTTTTCGACGGCGGTTCAGCCCGGAATTCTCCCCAGCCTCGAACCCTTTTGCTGGCTGGCGGAAGGGCGGGGCTTTACAGGCGGCGGAAGAACTCGAAAGCGCTGTCATTATCAACACTACTCCTTTATCCCCATCACGCCGTCCCTTAGTCGCGTGCGCAGCACCACCCCGGCGCTCGGCACGCCGCCCCTCCTCACCTGAGGAGGGGAGCGTCTTAAACAACTCCCCTCCTGATTCAGGAGGGGTGGCGCACCGAGCGCCGGGGTGCTTGTCACGCTGGGGCGTTTTTCCGCGCCCTATGAAGCCCCGCCCTTCCAAACCCGTGCTGAGAGATCTGGTCAGCCGGCATTTCCCCTGACTGTAGGTGTGCGATTTCACTCCGACGCCCTTCCTCACTGGATAGTCCGGCAACCTGACGGCCAGGGGCGATACCATTATTTGCAGATTACCGCCCGGTAGAAAAAGGGAAGGGTGGCGCGGGCCCGCGTGCCGGTAAGTCTCGCCCGCTCGTCGCGACTCTGGTAATCTAGCGCCATAGAACCTCGCGCGGCCGAGCCGCAACCCAAAGGTGGCTCTCCGTGTTCTCTGTGCTATGCAAGCTTCAACGCAGGGCACACGGAGCAACTCAGCGACCTCGGTGTTGAGGCCGTTCTGAGCGCGGAGGTCACAGAGACACTTAGCCATGAACAAGCGCCTACCCTTACTGTTTCGCCACATCATGTACAACCTGCGGGGCGGATTTCTGGTGCGCCCCCTGATCATTGCGTTGTCGCTGGGCTGCGCCGGCGCGTTGCTCTCCTGGCTGGAGGAGACCGAACCTGTCCTCAGTGCCTGGGTCCCCGTGGTGCTCTTTCCCTCGCACTCTGATCCGCAAGTGGCGCAGGTAATTCTGGGGGGCATTGCCACCTCCATCATGACGGTAGTGTCGATTGTATTTGCCATTCTGCTGATGACCCTCACCCTGGCGTCAATGCAATTCTCTCCCCGCATCATTGTGAGCTTTGTGCGTGACCGGGTGACACAGTGGACGCTCGGCATCTTTCTCGGCACCTTCTGTTATTGTATGGCGGCGCTTCCGGCGGCGCGTTCTGCGCCCAAGCCCTTTGCGCCTGTGGCCACGGTTCTGGGCGCCATGCTGCTCTCGCTGATTTGCGTCGGTTGGCTCCTCTTCTTTATTCATCACATCTCGCAGGCCATCAACGTCAATCAAATTGTGGACCGCATCGCCAACGAGACGGTGGCCATGATCGACGAAATGATGCCGTACCCGCGCCGCTACCCGCGCGTGCCGGAAATTGACCCGATCGATTCCAGTACTTGGGAAACAACCGTCCTGGGTGAGACCTCGGGTTACATCCGCTATATCGACACCCATCGGCTTCTGGCCACGGCAAAATCGTACCGCGTGAAGGTGCAGGTCTTAAGGCGAGTGGGCCAGTTCGTTCCGGAGGGCGTACCGCTTTTGCGGGTGTACAAGGGGGAGCGATTGTCTGCGGAAGGCGGCATGGAGCTTCGCAACGCGTTTGACTTTGGCCCCTCGCGAACCTTGCAGCAGGACATAGAATTTGGCGTGTTGCAGATTGTGGACGTGGCGCTGAAGGCCATTTCCCCGGCCGTCAATGACCCCAGCACGGCAATCACCTGCGTAGATCAACTCAGCCGCGTGTTAATACGCTTTGCTTCCCGGGATACGCCGTCGGAGTTGCTTTGCGATCCGCCCGGCGTGGTGCGCGTCAGCATCATGTGGAGCCACTTCGCCAGGCTGTTGGATTCGGCGTTCGAACAAATCCGCCTGTATTCGCAGTCGGACCTCGCAGTGAGTCTGCGCATGATGCGAGCCCTCGGCGACATCGCTGTTACCACGCCGGACCCGGAAGACCGCCGCACGTTGGTGGAGCGGGGAAGGCGAATTGTCGTAGGCTGCGCGGAGAAATTGGGTGAGCAAGAAATGAAGGAGCTGCGCGTTCGCCTGTCTGGCCTGGAGAAGCTTTTGCTTGCCGGGTCCCCGCAGCTCGCGGGAAAATGAAGGAGCCGCCCCGCCAAGACCCCGTCAAAATCCAAACGGGTTGAAGAGGACCCCTCACCCGCCCTCCTCCGTCGGGCACCCTCTCCCCTGGGGAGAGGGCTGTTATTTGAATTTCTATCCCTCTCCAAGGGGAGAGGGTGCCCGACGGAGGAGGGCGGGTGAGGGGTCTTTCGCGGGTGATGTATCCGTAGCCCTGTTTGCGAGGTGTGCGCCATGCGCGACTTTGACTGAACCCTACTGGCTCATCAAATTCCCTCGACGGAACCGGACTCATTCCCTTACGCTAGTGTGGTGTCCCACGTAAGAATTGACAATAGGCGAGACCCCCTCACCCGGCCCGCCCCGGCTGGCGATTACGCCGGATGCGCGCCACCCTCTCCCCCAAAGGGGCGAGGGCAATAAA
>JBEKQO010000130.1:0-19171 GCA_049519635.1 Terriglobia bacterium
GGTCCCGCACCCCGCGCAGCTTGCGGCCGCAAGCTGCGCGGGGTGCGGGACGAATAGAGGGCGGGAGCCGCGATTTCGGCGGGGCTGAAGCCCCGCCCTTCCTAAGTCGTCCAAACCTGGTGAGAAGTCCGGCCTAAGGCGATGGCCCCGCCGTTTACATTGGTTTTATTGATGGCTGCCCCTGGCCTAATTCTCCCCCCGGCAAGCTGCTAGAAATATCTCTTCGTCTGGTCGGTCCAATCAAACCTTCCCTGATTGGAATTTGTCCCCGTCATGTCGTACTTCGTTCCGTACTGGTCCTTGTAGCGGAACCACGTCGTCTTCCCCTTTATTGACTTGGAAATATTCCAGGAGGTGTTATTCTCAACGACCACAGGGGTTTTGCCGTCCATGCCGATGACGTAATGGGCTTCGAAGCCTCCTTTGTCGCCGATTTCAAGCTTGTTGCCCTTGTCGCCAACTTCCTGGACGATGTGAGCGGTCTCTACGTGCGTGGAGGATTTTGAGTCAATGTGGGCGGCGATGGCTTTTAAGGCCGCGGCCTGCTCGGGTGTGGCAAGGTCGTCAATATACCAGACATGCGCCTTTTTCCCGTGCGCGCCGGCCAGGTGCAATCCGTCCAGCTTTACGCCTCCGAAACTGCCTTTATCGATGGCCACCGCGAACAACGACCAGCAGTAGTGATGGGGTGAAGGCCCCTCGTGGAAATTGCAGGTGCACGGAACGCCACAGGTGCAGGCTTCCGTGAGGTCGCCCGCAATCTCCCAGTGCGGACTGGCAGTGGGAGCAAGCGCGGCGCTTGCAGCCACGGAAATCCCCATTGCCAGCAAAAACAGAATTCGTGGAATGATCATAGGCCTCCTGAAAGCTGCTCCCCCTTCCGAAAAGGCAGCGTACGTACCGGAAGTAGCAAAAGTCGCGTCAATTTGAGTGCCGAATCCAAACCCGCCCGCGCCGGGCGATTGCGAACTTGTGGCGAATCAAGCCCCAACCCCTTGGCTTGCTCATCGGGCGTCAAGGTTTTGGGGATGATGTCCAGCAGCAGGGAGGGAACGGAGGCGTTGGCGAGATGGGCAGCAATACGCGCCCCCGTCGTCCCAGCGCCCAGCACAGCCACTTTGCGGATGTCGCGCATGAGTTGCCCCCCGCCGTTTGCAGGTTAGAAGAGAAAATCATTATCGCGGATGCCCCGAATGCGGTCAAGCTATGAGGCAATCGGGTAGTGTCCTAATTTGCGACGTAGCGCCGGGCTTTAGCCCGGCATGTGCCGCCCTAAAGGGCGGCGCTACATTCAAAATAGGACACTACCGGCAATCGGGGAGCGGGACACAGGCTCAACCGGCCGACGTAGCATGTCAAGAACGTAACCATTCCATGAGCGCTATGTCGTCGAGGACGCGAATTCCGTGATTGCTCAAGTATTGAGCGATGGGTTTTTCGAAGAAATCATCATCATTCGTGCAGATTATGTCTGCCTCGCCGATTATCGCAGTCTGAACAACGATCACGTCATTTACGTCGCGAATGGGCGCAGTCAGCATAGGGTTCGAGGTTACAATTTCCGCAGATCGCCGAAGGAAGGCAACATAGTCGTAAACAAGATCTTCCGTGAGGCCAAAGAATTCCTGCAATCGGGGGTAGCGAAGCACTCCCGCAAGTTCATGGAGCATCTCGTTTGAAAGCAACAGAACATGTTTGCTCTCAATGAGGCTGGTCAGCAGCTCGCGGCCAAGACCGTGCGCGTGTTCATGGGCCCGAACGAGAATGGTGTTGTCGAGAACGATCTTCACAGATGCGGACGGTAGCCGGGACGGCTGCTGCGGATGGCCTCCGTCAGGATGTCCTCGGCCTCCGTTGCGGAGCCGGGATGACGGCGGGCATCCACTGCTGCGAAGTATTTCCTCAGGTGCTCCGCCAGCTCATGCTTCTGCTGATCGGAGAGGGCGGGAGGTTCGATGGCGCGCACGCTAATCGCCTCATCGTCCTCCACGTGCCGTCCGATGAGGCTTTCGATTGCCACTTTCTGTTCGGGGGATAGATCCTTGGCTTTATGTATCATGGGTTAGCCTTCATGTAATCACCCTAAGCTTACGATTTTAGCACGGGATTGTCACGCGCTACCCCTGCAAAGGCGGGTAGCGCACAGGTACGCGTAGTTTGCGTTCCTGTGCAGCCTTTCATCCCGCGTTCGCGCTCGTAAACATCTGAGCACCGCACATATAGGGGAAGACCCGCGGAGGAACGCAAACCCCGCGTAGCTCCGCGCTACCGCTATCTCCGGGCTACCCGCTGATCGGGATAAATTCCCCCCCGCCGCTACGAGTACCTGTATCGCTTCACCCTCAGCCGGGGAAGAGATCATTCTCGGCGGCCGCCAAGGCCAGGGCGTTTTGTCCTTGTTGGCCTTGTGTAGCCTCTTCATTCACTTTTCTATTGACAAGATAAATAGCTATGGTATACTAGGCCATGACGCAGAGGCGCGGCGGCGGGCGAAGAAGCGGGTAGGGCATCGGAGGAGCACGCAGTGCGTTTTAGATGGCCCGGTGATAAAAACAGTGGCGAGTGGCAAGTAAAGAACAGTCCGGGGAACTGAATCACCAATCTCAGATGGCAAATTGGAAATCGAAAGTTGTAAATCACCAATCGAAAATCGGGAATCGAAAATCGAAAACGATCCGATGGCGCGCTGGCCCGATCACGCGCCTCTCCACGATCTACCAGAAACAAAAGGGGTTAGGAATGGACTGCGAAAGTTTCGCAAAGATCGATATTATTGCAAATAAAGCAGTTAGTAGTTGCATGGGGTCCAGGGTCAGGGGAAAAAAGGGGATTAAAAAAATGCTACCTAGTATCGCGATGTTATTGAAAACAAATAGAGCGACAATGTCAGTTTTTCGCCTTGCCAGGATGTTCATGAAAACAGGCGTCTTATGCTACTCTTGCCAGGATGTTGATGAAAAGTAAGGAGTTAATAAAATGGCAGGGAGAAGTGACTCGGGACAAGTGACAAGCGAAAAGCCAAAGACAGGGTGATAAGAGAGAAAAACGGGCAGCGCCGACAATCAACTTCCCGCGTGACACACTTCCCCGTTTCGGTTATCGGCAGTTCCAGGTGAGAAAATGAATCAGTTTGCCGACTTCGAAAATCATCCGATCTTGGTTCACGTCGGAGAAAAAGACTCAAGCGGATTGGCGGCTGGGGCGGGAAATACCAAGCTTGGCCATGCGCGACTGGAGGGTAGTGCGTTTCATGCCCAGGCGTGCCGCCGCGCCGCTCGGGCCGGCGATGACCCAGTTGGTGTCGCGCAGGGCGCGGAGAACGTGCTCGCGCTCCGCCGCCTCGAGAGTCACGGGAGAGGTGGCGGACGCCTCCCCGGAAAGGCGGTCTTCCGGCAAGGGCACACGCAGCGCAGGTCCGCGCGAAAGGATGACGGCGCGTTCGATCAGGTTTTCGAGTTCGCGCACATTGCCCGGCCAATGATAGCGCGTGAGGGCTTCCATTTCCTCCGTGGGAATGGTCTCGATGTGGCGGTCCATGCGGCGGGCGTGCTTCTGGGCAAAGTAGCGGACGAGCAGGGGAATATCCTCCGCGCGCTCGCGCAACGGGGGAACGACGATGGGGAAAACGTTCAGCCGATAGTAGAGGTCGCTGCGGAAAAGGCGCTCCTCAACCATCTGGGTCAGGTCGCGGTTGGTGGCGGCGACGACGCGCACATCCACGTGCAGAGTGCGGGTGCTCCCCAGACGCTCGAAATCCTTTTCCTGAAGAACCCGCAACAACTTGGGCTGGAGTTCCAGGGGGATGTCGCCGACTTCGTCGAGAAACAGCGTGCCGCGATGGGCGAGTTCGAAGCGCCCCACCTTTTGGGCGATAGCCCCGGTAAAGGCGCCTTTCTCGTGGCCGAAAAGCTCACTCTCCAAAAGGCCGGTGGGGATGGCGGCGCAATTGACTTTCACAAATGTGCGTTCACGCCGCGGGCTCAGGTCGTGGATAGCCCGCGCGATCACTTCTTTGCCGGTGCCCGTCTCGCCAAGAATCAGCACACTGGAATCCGTTGGGGCCACGGTTTCCACCTGGCTCAGCACGCGTTTGAGCGCGGGGCTTTCGCCCACAATTTCCTCAAAGGTGTATTCGGTGCGAATTTCCTCTTCCAGATAGAGTTTCTCGTCGGCCAGTTTATTTTTGAGTTCGGCGATCTGGCGATAGGCGAGAGCGTTCTCAATGGCAATGGCCACCTGATTCGCCACGCGCATCAGCAGATCGACGTCCTCCTGGGTGAAGGCGCTGGTGCGGAGGCTGGCAAGGCTGAGCGTCCCGAGGGTCCGGTTGGCGGTGATCAGCGGCACAATGCAACCGGAGTGGAGCCCTTCGGCCAGGAAGAGGCCGCTGATGTTCTGCTCGTATGCATTGACATTGGCGCCGGATATGATCAGGGGCTTGCGCGTGGCGATGACCTCGCCGGAGGGCGTGCCCGCAAGCGGGATTGCCATTTCTTCCTGGAGCAACCCCTTGCCCTGCGGGAAGTCGAGCGCTTGCAGGCGGAGCTGTTGGGCGTCAGGTTCATAAAGTGCCAAGCTGGCGTAATCGTGATTCATCACCCGCCGCAGGCAGGCGGAGATGGCGGAAAGCAACTGGTGCAGGTCGAGCGTGGAGACGAGCGCGTTGTTGACCTCCAACAGCAAGCGCAGGCGGTCGCGTTCGCGCGCCAGTTCCTGATGGTAGATTTGGGCATTCTGGGAGTTCAGGGCGTTGTCAACGGCCACGGCAACCTGCGCCGCAACTTGCCGGAGGAACTCGAGGTCGGCGGCATCGTAGGCGCTGGCTTCGACCGATCCGAGTGCCATCGCGCCCACCCGCCGGTGGGCTGTCGTTAGCGGCAGCACGCAGAGTGACTGCACGCCATCCTGGCGCAGCACGTCGCTGACAATGGGAAAACGCTCGTCATGATCGAGATGGGAGATCACCAACGGCTGCTGGTTCTCCCAAACTATCTGGCGCACGTTTTCCACCATGGGGATTTCCAGCCCGGGCTGAATCCGCGTGGGGAGCGAACTCTCCAGAACGTGCAGCCGCACGATGTTGCGTGCCGGTTCGGGAAGGGTGAGGCAGATAAAATCAAACGTTACCAGGCGATGCAGCAACGCCGCAAGAGAACGAAATAGCTCAGGAAGGTCGCGGTGCGAGGCGATGGATTCGGATACCTGCAGGAGCGCGCGGTAACGCTCGACAGTCGCGAGGTTCGAGGGTTCCAGACAGCCGGGGCTTCCCATCGCTTGAGCTTAGCATCCTTACGCACTGGGGCTCAAGGTGCGTGACTTGGCGCTTTCGCCGGGAAATAGGGGTGAAGGCTAGACGCATCTCAGACAAACTGCGGTGGGGATTTTGGCTCATGGGTCCAGCGCCTAGCTGCATTAACCATGCGAGATTGTTCATGGCACTCGGAAGGGCGGGGCTAAACAGGGTGCGGAAAAAATCTGTGGCGCTTGGCGCTTACACTGTCAGCACCACCCCGGCGCTTGGCGCGCCACCCCTCCTCATCTGAGAAGGGGAGCGTTTTCAACAACTCCCCTCCTGATTCAGGAGGGGTGGCGCCTAGGGCGCCGGGGTGGTCGTACGCCGAGGACAGTTTTTCCGCAGCCTGTAAAGCCCTAAGCCCTTCCCGCGTCCTGCGGCGGGGCCAAAGCTCCGCCCTTCCACCCGATGACAAACAGGGTCGCTGGCTTCTGCAACTAAGCACGAGCTGTGAATCTGGCCGGTGCGCGAGGGTAAATAAAGTGGAGGGGGACAGGGCTGTGGAAGTTTGCAACAGCGGGAGCGGCGATTGCCACGAATCAAGACCTGAGCCGTTATCACGCAAGTTAGCCGGGAGGAAAGGGAGAGGGCAAGCAGGGCGTCGTGCCACTTTCCACGAAGGAGCGTGTTTCCAATGACTTGCCGTTGGCAAAATGCCTTTTCACCCTCTAACCTCGTCGGAACAACGGCCAATGCAAGACTGGACCCTAATTTGCTAAGTAAATGAATATGGCGAGTGGGGTGGAGGTTACGTTCAAGCCGGTCGCGGTTAAGACTCACAAGGGTCGAGAACTGGAGGTCCGCCCTTTTGCCAGGGAGGATTTCGGCGCCCTCGTCCAGATGTACAAGGCTTTCGAGCCCAAGCGTGTAGCCCAAGGAATCCCGCCGCCGGACGTCCCCCGCATCGCTCATTGGCTCGACCGGCTGGAGCAAAAGTCCCAGGCGCTATTGGCATGGGAGGGAAGTAAGGTGGTTGCGCACACCGTCCTCTGCCCCATGCCGGCTAACTCGGTGGAATTCACGATCTTCGTCCATCAGGACTATCGCGAAGAAGGCCTGGGCACGGCGCTGAGCCGGTCCACCCTGGGTTGGGCCCTGCACATGGGTTTTACCCAAGCCTATCTCACCACGGAAATCTCCAACTTCCGGGCCTTGCGCCTTTTCCGGAAATTGGGCTTTCACACCACCAGCGGTTACGGTGACGAGATTGAAATGAAGCTCGATCTCTCATCGTTTGACTGCGAACGTCCCCACGCGGCCTGAAACTTCCAACTTCAAAGCGTTCCCCCGCTTTCCAGTTCCGGGCGAAGTGACTTGCACTCAGGCGCGAGCGTGGCTGCGGTTTCGACTGGGATTTCTCGCCACAATGCAACGCATCTGGGGAACTGGGTGAAGGGCGTCCATGCGTGCTGAGAGATCCGCGCTAGGAAGGATATCTCACCTGTCCGAGCTGTTCTTAGTCAAGTGGATGGAAGGGGGGGAACCCCCATAATTGGCAAGGCAAGCGCGTAGGGCAGGGACTGAGTCACGGCGGTGGCGGATTAATGCGGGCTCGATCTAACTCGCCTTGGAAGAATGCCGAGAGCTTTAATTTAACGCTTGCGGGCCGGAAGCCCTGCTACGCACCCTTCAGGAAGTCGCGGATCTTCTCAAAATCCTCGCGCAGGATTTTCTCTTCGCGGGGGTTGCGAAGGACGTAAGCGGGATGGACGGTGGCGAGCGCCTTGGTGGAGCCAAAATCGTAGAACTGACCCCGTATTTTGGTGATGCCTTCCTTGATTCCGAGCACGGTGCGGACGGCAGGCGCGCCCAGGCAGCAAATCAGGCGGGGCTTGATGGCTTCAATCTGGCGATAGAGGAAGGGCGAGCAGGCATCGACTTCATCCTTCTCCGGCGTGCGATTCCCCGGTGGGCGGCACTTCACGACGTTGCAGATGTAAACGTCTTCGCGCTTCAGGCCCACGGTTTGCATCATGCGGTTCAGGAGCTTGCCGGCCCGGCCCACAAAGGGGAGACCCTGTTCGTCTTCGTCGGCACCCGGCCCCTCACCAATGAATACCAGTTCAGCGTGGGGATTCCCCTCGCCAAACACGATGGTCTTGCGAGTAGGCGCCAGCTTGCACCGTTGGCAATCGCCGAGATCCTGACGAATTTGTTGCAACGTTTCAGGGCCGGCCTTCGGTGCGGGTGGGGCTTCGAATAGACTGAAGGAGGGAGCGGGGGGTCGAATGACGAGGGGCGGAGGAATTGGGGGCGCAACGGTCTTGGGGGGCGCAGCAGTCATGGCTGCGCGGGCGGGCGCGGGTGGTGGAACTTGTTTCAGCGGGGGTGCTGCCGCCAGTGGAGCAGGCCGAGCCGCCTCAAGACTTGGCGGCGATTCCACTGCGGCGGCTTCGCGGCGATAAAAGCCCTCGATACCGAGTTCCTGATAGAACTCGAGCCAAGCCGTCAGTTCCTTACGTGTTTCGTCGTTCATATGTCTTAAAGGCCAGCCTCGTCGGGCGCAAACAGACGGCAGGTTTTACAGTCTGCGGAAAAACTCGCAAGCGCTGTCATTCCGAGGAGCCCTAGCCCGGACTTCTCAACACGGTTGGGCGCAGCCGGAAGGGCGGGGCTTCAGCCCCGCCGAAATCGCGCCTCCCACCCTCTATTTGTCCCGCACCCCGCGCAGCTTGCGGCTGCAAGCTGCGCGGGGTGCGGGACTTGGAAATAATCAGGCGGCCTTGCAACGGCGGGGCTAAAGCCTCGCCCTTCCAAACGCACGGTGAGAAATCCAAGCTGGGCGACGAAGAATCTCGCGCTGCTTCGAATATGCTCAGAGCGAGATCCTTCGCCGCACTCAGGATGACACATTGGAGGGTTTCTCCGCGGCCTGTCAACTCTTCCCGCCCTCGCGTTTGCGAATCTCCATGACTTCGTCGAGCACGCGGTTCGCAACGTCAAGTTTGCTCATTTTCTCCAACGCAACTTTGCGCCCGTCGGGGAAGAGCAGGGTAACGATATTGGTGTCCACTTCGAAACCTGCGCCCTCCTGACTGACGTCATTTGCCACCAGAAGGTCCAGGCGTTTGGCGTGGAGCTTGGCCGCAGCGTTTTCAACCAAATGTTCCGTCTCGGCGGCAAAACCGACGATGATCTGGCCATTCTGCCGACGGTTCGAAATTTCGGAGAGTATATCGACCGTGGGTTCGAGCTTCACGATGGGGGCGCCGTGCTGCTTCTTAATTTTTCCGGTGTGCGCGTTGGTGGGGCGGAAATCGGCGACGGCGGCGGCCATCAGCACCACGGTGGCGGTGTCGGCGCGGCGGAACACCGCTTCCGCCATCTCCCCGGCCGTCCGAACCCGCTCGAAGGCGTGGGCTGCGGGCGGTTCCGCGTGCGTGGGTCCACTGACCAGCAGAACCCGCGCGCCGCGGCGGCGGCTGGCCTCGGCAAGGGCGTAACCCATTTTCCCGCTCGAGCGGTTGCTGATGTACCGAACCGCATCGAGAGGTTCTTCCGTGGGGCCCGCCGTCACCAGAACGACTTCGCCCACCATATCATCGCGGAGGCCGAGGGTTTCGAATACGGCCTGCGCGACGCAATCCGGTGAAGCCATACGGCCGGCGCCGGTCATGCCGCAAGCGAGGTAACCTTCATCGGGATTCACCACGCGCACGCCGCGGCGGCGCAAGGTTTCCAGGTTTTGCTGGGTGGCCGGGTGCTCCCACATGTTGACATTCATCGCAGGGGCGACAAGCAGGGGCGCTTTGGTGGCCACGCAGAGGGTGGTCAGGAAATCGTCGGCGATGCCGTGCGCCATCTTGGCCAGCACGTTGGCCGTGGCGGGAGCGATCACGAAGGCATCAATCGCGTGCGCCACCGCAATGTGCTCGATGGCACTCTCCACGTTGCTCGCGCCCCCGGCCTCGCCAAACATCTCGGTGATGACCTTGTGCCCGGAGAGCGCGGCGAAGGTGAGGGGAGTGATGAATTCACACGCGTTGCGGGTCATCACTACCTGCACGTCCAGGCCTTTGTCCTGGAGAAGGCGGGCCAACTCCGCCGCCTTATAGGCAGCGATTCCTCCCGATACGCCTAAGGCAATTCGCATAAAGGAGTGACAAGTGGCAAGTGACAAGTGACAAGCAGATTCCCCTTTTGCAGGGCGATCCATCTTGCTCGTCACTCGTCACTTGTCACTTGTCACAGTTCTCCCTACTTGGCCGCCCTCTTCTTGGAGTTCTTATCCAGGTTCGAGAGGAGCAAAACCTCGATCGGCACCAGTCCCGCGCTGACCTCTTGCTGCGCCACCCGCGTCGATCTCTTTGTGGGAGTCTGAATCAGGGGTCTGGCCCCCGCCTGTAGTTGCCGGGCACGCTTGGCCGCCACCAGGATGAAACGAAATTTGCTATCCAGGTTCTGAGGTATTTCCATCTGACATTCCTCCAAATGTCCCAATGATTTTCTCCACCCGCGCCGCCTGGCTGGGACGGCGGAAACGCGCCGCTAAAACAATTGCCCGCAGCGCCTGGGTGGCATTCTCCAGGTTATCGTTCACTACCAGGTAATCGTATTCAGGCCAATGGGCAATTTCCTCGCGGGCCGTTTGTAACCGGCGTTCAATCTCTTCCGGCGCGTCCGAGCGGCGGTCGCGAAGACGCCGCGACAACTCCGGGAAGGACGGCGGCAGGATGAACACGCTGAGCGCTTCCGGAAGCCGCCTGCGAACCTGCTGGTGTCCCTGTACATCGATATCGAGCAGGATGTCCTGGCCCGCTTCCTGAGCGGCTTGCAATTGCTTGTGCGCGGTGCCGTAAAGATTCCCGTAAACGTCCGCCCATTCCACGAATTCGCCCCGGCGGGCCATGCCCTCGAAAACCTTGCGCGCAACGAAAAAGTAATCCCGGCCGTGCTTCTCGGTCGCCCGTGGCGGGCGCGTGGTGTAAGAGATCGAGAAGCTCAGGCCCGGGGAAGCGGCCATCAGGCGCTTGACCAGAGTCGATTTTCCCGCGCCCGAGGGGGCCGAAATCACCAAAATGCTGCCCCGCGCCGCCGGCGTCTCCTCCGTCCTCTTCACGTTCATTCGATATTTAGCGCCTGCTCGCGTAGTTTTTCGATTTCGGTCTTCATCTCGATTGCCTGCCGGGTAATCTCCAGGCCCACTTCCGGGACGTCGGTGGTCTTGGAGAGCAAAGTGTTGGCCTCGCGATTCATCTCCTGAAGCAGAAAATCGAGCTTTTTGCCTACTTCCGAATTCTCTGCCAAAAGTTGGCGAACCTGGTCCAGGTGGCTTTGGAAGCGCGTCAACTCCTCCGCGATGTCGGAGCGCGAAGCGAGGTAAGCCACCTCCTGCGCCAAGCGGCCGCTGTCCATTTCCCCACTACCGGCAAGATCGCGGATGCGGCCTTCCAGCCGCTGTTTGTAGTATTGCGGCGCCTTCTCCGCAAGGTGGGACACGGTGCTGCGCAGCGTTTCCAGGCGTGCGAACCGTGCCAGCAAATCGCGTTCCAGGGACTCGCCTTCCCGGGCGCGCATCTCATTTAGCTTCGCCAGCGCCAGTGCCACTGCACGCTCCAATAGCTGGCGGATGAGCTCGAACTTTTCCGGCGCCATCTCGCCGCTGCCGGTTACGAGCAAGCCGGGGACGCGCAACAAGTCCATCAAGTTGGGCTCTGCCCTAGCGCCGAATTCCTGCTTCAGAGTTTGGTACCCCTTAACATACGCCGCCAGGAGCTTACGGTCAATTTCGAATTCGGTGGACCCCAAGCCGGCCAATCCCACCGAGATTTCCACGTGGCCGCGCGAAACATGCTCCTTGAGCAGACGGCGCACCACGGGTTCCAGCGCTTCGAGGCTCGAGGGCAGGCGCAATTGGGGATCGAGAAAGCGATGGTTGGTGGCGCGGACGCTCACCGTAAGAGCCAATCCCGCCTCTTCGACTTCCACCCGGCTGTAACCTGTCATGCTGCGAATCATGTCTGTTCCTGGTAAGACTAAGAGCTCACAGCTAACCGTAAGCTGTCGGCTGTGAGCTATCAGCTTCTTTCAAGGCTCCACATCAACGAATTGCAAATCGTGGAGGCGTTGGTAAATGCCTCCGCGATTGACCAAATCCCCATGGCTTCCGATTTCACAAATGGCGCCGCGGTCGATAACCACGATGCGCTCCGCGCGGCGCACGGTGGAGAGCCGATGGGCGATCACCACCACGGTGCGGCCCGCCATCAGGTTGGCGAGAGCGCGTTGGACAAGCATTTCGGATTCCGTATCCAGTTCGGAAGTCGCCTCGTCCAGAATCAGAATTGGCGGATTCTTCAGCAAAGCCCGGGCGATGGCGATGCGCTGGCGCTGCCCGCCTGACAGGCGCTGGCCGCGCTCGCCGATCATGGTCTCATAACCCTGCGGCATTTCCAGAATGAAATCCTCCGCCAGCGCCACACGCGCGGCTTCCCGCACTTGCGCCTGCGTCGGCAAGCGGCTGCCATAACAGATGTTGTTGTAGGCCGTGTCGTTAAAAAGTATGGTTTCCTGGGTGACGATGCCGATCTGGGCCCGGAGGGATTCGAGTTTGACGTCGCGAATGTCGTGGCCGTCGATGGTGATGCGCCCCTGTGTGACCTCGAAGAAGCGCGGAATCAGGCTGGCCAGGGTAGTCTTGCCGGCCCCGCTGGAGCCCACCAGCGCCACCACCTCGCCTTTGCCAATATGCAGGTTGATGTCGCGCAACAGGGGGACCCCGTCCTCGTAGTCAAACTCCACCTGATCGAAAGCAATCTCGTGCTCGAAAGGTGGCAGACTGATGGCCGTGGGTTTGTCCACCATCTCCGGCACGGAGTCCAGATAATGGAAAACCTGTTCGGAGGCGCCGAGAGCCTGCTGGTATGAGTTGCTGACGCCCGTTAGCCGCTTCACCGGCTCGTAGGATTTGAGCAGCGCGTAAAGGAAGGCAATAAAGCCTCCCGCCGTTTGCATATGGTGCAGGATTAACTTGCGCTCGTAAAACAACAGCCCGGCGATGGTGATGGCGCCCAGAACTTCCATGAGAGGCGATGATACTGCCTGGGCCCGCACCCAACGCAGACTGACTCCCAGCAGACGGCGCGTAGCGGTCTTAAACTTCTCTATTTCAAATCTTTCCATGGCGAAGGCCTTAACGATGCGGATGCCCGAGAAGGTCTCCTGAAGAACATTGTTGAGTTCCCCCATCTTATCCTGGCTGCTACGGCTGGAAGCGCGAATATAACGCCCAAGCTTCGCCGAGGGGAAAACCACCAGGGGAATTAAGACCATGGAGGTGAGCGCCAGCCTCCAATCTACATAAAAAATCACCGCCAACAAACCCACCAAGGTGAACGATTGCTTCAGCATATCCGCGGCAGTTTGCGAAACGGCAAACTGGATGCGTTCGATGTCGCTGGTGATCGCCGACATCAGGCGGCCGGTGGGGTTTTTATGGAAGAAGGAAATGGACTGCGCGATGATCTTGGAATAGAGGAGATTACGCAGGTCGCGCACCACCGAGTGGCCAATATAGTTGATGAAATAGGTGGCAAGGAATTCCGAAATGCCTTTGGCGAGCGCTACGCCGATGATGGCGAAGGCCACAACGGTCCAAACATTGTGGACCCAATGGGGAAGGAAATCCTGGAGGTAAACCGCGTGATGGAAATAGGGTATTTGAAACAGAACAATCCCTGACGTCTCCGAGTCGGGTGAGAGGACGCGGTCGAATATCGGCTGGATTAAAAGTGCGGTGATCGCCTCGCAGGCCCCTACGACGACCATCAAGCAGACCGCCACGAACAAGCGGAAGCTATAAGGCCGTATGAAACCCAGCAGGCGTTGAACTTGACTCATTCCGTCTGCCGCCCCCCAAGGCGGCAATACCCCTAATCCCCTCAAAAATAAGAATGTTAGTTACCGCAGGGGGGGTTCGTCAAGAAAATTGCGACAAAAGGCGAACCTCAGCACGCCCGAGGTGAAAGCATCCCATTTATTTGCTTTGGGTTGGAAAGAAATTTTCTCCCATGAAATGTGTTTACTAATTAGTACTCAGGGGGCCGGTCTTAGCCCGGATTTTTCACCACGGGTTAGGAAGAGCGGGGCTTCACAGGCTGCGGAAAAACCCTCCAATGCTGTCATCCTGAGCGAAGCGAAGGATCGCACTCTGAGTATTTTCAAGGCAGTGCGAGATTCCTCGTCGCCTGTGGCTCCTCAGAATGACAGTGCCGCCGAGTTTTTCCGCAGTCTGTGAAGCCCCGCCCTTCCGGCAGCCCCATCCAAGCGTGGTGAGAAATGCGGGCTAGGGGATATCGAGTCCCATGGCCGCGGCGCCGTAGAGAGGAGAGTAATTCCCCAAAGCCGCCGTAACGATTTCCGTGGAGTAGGTGATGGTCGGCGAGGCGAATTCGTCAAGGAAGCCCCGTAAGGTGTCGAGGAGCAGAACGCCTGACTGTGCGACTCCCCCGCCCAGAACGATGATGTCCGGATTCAGCAAGCGGATGATCATCAGCAAACTGCGGGCAAGCCAGCGCGTGGTCTCGCGGAGGATGTGGGTGGCGACCGCATCACCTTCTGCCGCTGCCTGCATCAGACCTCGGGCGGTGATTTGGGTGCTGCCGCTGAGCTCCAACATGCGCGCGATGCGCTCCGGACGGCGTTCCGCCCATTCCCGCGCGCGAGTCTCAATGGCGCCCCCGGAACTGAAGCATTCCAAGCACCCTCGGCCTCCGCAGGAGCAGCGTGCGCCGGAGTCCGACATGGGAATGTGGCCGATTTCACCCGCCATGTAATCCTTGCCCCGCAGAAGCTTGCCCTCGTAAACGATGCCGCTGCCGATCCCCGTGCTGATGGTGATATAGACCATCAGCTTCGCGCCCCGCCCCGCCCCAAAGTGGTATTCGCCCAGCGCGCCGGCGTTGGCATCGTTATCGAGCCGGCAGGGGATGCCCAAAGTTTGCTCCACCCATTTGCCCAGTTCGAAATTCTTCCATCCCGACGAATGAACTGAGGTCACACTCTGGTTACGGAAATCCACCGGTCCCCCGAAGCTGAGGCCACAAGCCTTGACGGGCGCGTCGGTCTGGGCCAGCAGGTCGCGGCAGCGCGTGGTGAGTTGGCCGAGCATCCAATCGCGCCCGGCGGCACGGTCGGTGTCACCCTCGAGCGCCAGCAGGCGCCGTCCCTGCTCGTCAAACAGGCCGGTGCGAAAATGCGTGCCGCCGATGTCAACTGCTAGAACGTTTTTCATGGGAACCTCAAAACGGGGGGAAAGGAAATTATGAATTCTGAATTATGAATTATGAACAACTCGCCGGTGGCCCATAGATCGCCTTTTATGTACGCACCCAGCATCTGCAAAAATGCGCATACATGGAAACCAATGTAGGCGCCACCCGCGAATCTCCGCTGCGCCAGAGCAAATTCAAGGGGCCTTGCATTCATAATTCAGAATTCATAATTTGCTTCACGTTCTTCCAATATCCCGGTGCGAAGCCTTGGTCTTGTAGCCCTCGTGTACCAGCGCGCTGGCCACCTCTTCCGCCAGGTAAACGGAGCGATGCCGTCCCCCCGTGCAACCGATGGCGATGGTCAGGTAGCTTTTGCCCTCGCGGACGTACTGGGGCAGCAGGTAGAGGAGCAGATTCATCAGCCGGCTCATGAACTCGTGCGTTTGCGGATGGGATTCCATGAACCGGCGCACGCCAACGTCGCGCCCGGTCTTGTTCTTCAACCGGGAAACAAAGTTGGGATTGGGGAGAAAGCGCACGTCGAACACCAGGTCGGCATCCGCCGGGACGCCGAAACGGTAGCCGAAGGAAACCGAGGAAATCAGCATCGCGCGGCGCGCCTCGATGCCGCCAAAGCGGATTTGAATCAGGTCGCGCAATTCATGAACGTTTAAGCGTGTGGTATCAATCACCACGCTGGCAAGCTGGCGCATGGGCTTCAGCAGCATGCGTTCCAATCGGATGCCCTCGCGCACCGGCAAGTCGCGTCCCAGCGGGTGCGGACGTCGCGTCTCTTCGAAGCGGCGGATCAGCGCTTTGTCCGAAGCTTCCAGGAAGACCAGCGACGGGCGCAAAAGCTTGTTGCGCTGGAGATCGCGATAATGCGTCGGGAGCTGGCTCAACGCCTCGCCGCCCCGGATGTCCACCACCACCGCGGCGCGGTCAATGCGGCTGCCCGGCTGCTGGGACATCTCGGCAAACTTCAGAATCAGGTCGAAGGGAAGATTGTCCACACAGTGATAGCCGAGATCCTCAAAGGCCTTGAGGACGGAACCCTTCCCGGAACCGCTCATCCCGGTGATGAGCACGAACTGCTTCGAGGGCTTGCACGCGGAAGCTTTCTTTTTCATGAGGAAGTCTGCGGCCTGCGGCCCGTTCTCGATGGTCGGTCGCCATAGAGGGGTGGGTCCATTTGATGTCGTAGCGGCAAGTTCACCTCGCCCAATGGCGGCGTATAGCCGCCTCTACCTCCAATTGACCTACTACCCGTCAAGGGGATTATGGATTAGGAAACGAGAATTATGAAGAGGATTCGTGAGAGGCGGAATTCGGGGTTCGCCGGGGTGGCGCATACTTTGACTTCTATGTATGTCACCCCAGTTGATTGGCAAATCCTATGTGGGACGGGCAAGGTGGCGCAGACTGCTTATTTTTTTGCAGTCTGCGACCGTCCGGTGAAATCGCAGACCCCTTCGTGCGGGATCTGCGCCAACCTCCTCTATCGGCCCCAACAGGGCACCGTCAAAGTCTAATGGGTTTGAAATGGACCCCTCACCCCCCCTCCTCCGTCGGGCACCCTCTCCCCTGGGAGAGGGCTGTGATTCTGATTTCTCTCCCTCTCCCTTGGGGAGAGGGGGGACCGCAAGGCGGGGGGTGAGGGGTTTCTTCGCGGGTGATGCATTGAATCGGAGCCGCATTGCCACAGTCGTCTGGGTTCCGCTGACCAGCAATCTCAAATGGGCCCTGGCCCCGGGGAATGTCCATCTTTCCGCACGTCTCACCGGTCTGCCCAAGGCTTCCGCGGCCAACGTTTCCCTGATCGTCAGCGTCGATAAGGACCTCCTCACGTAGCGCGTGGGCAAGCTACCACCCTCCAATCTGTATTTGGTACTCGCCGGGATCGACACCGTCCTGGGCAAGTAGCCCTAAGCCCTCAACCCCAGCGCGCGGTGCACATCTACGGTTATGGCGACTATACGTCCAGGTGACCAATATTAGCGGGGTGGTAGCCACGGACAGTGCTTTCCTGTCCGTGGGTTTTCCCCTGGATGTCGAACGACTGTTGAATTATTGTCGCGACGGCGCTTATAACAATGATCGGCGTAATGGCGTGAGAAAAGCCCACGGTCAAAAAAACGTTGACCGTGGCTACCCGCTCGCTCTGCGCCAGCCCGCCCCATATATCAACCCAGGCTGCGCGTTGCCGGTGAGTTCCGGGTGCGTCCAAACCTACAAGCAAACTGAGGTCGAGCCGTTAGCTTGCACAGGCCCCTTCGGGAAATCGCGCGTTCGCTATCGTGCCTCTCGCCCCCTTGATCATATATCTGCCAAAAATGGCCGCCGTGAGTTATTCTAGGGGGCGGCGAGGTTCAGGCGGAAGCGAACCCCAAGCGGGTCGCATGTCGTGCCGATCGCAAATCCTATGCCCCAAAACGCGCTTGACTACATCACCATTCGCGGTTTCAAGAGTATTACGAAAATAGAAAGGATCCCGCTAAAAGCCTGCAGTGTTTTGATCGGTGCGAACGGCTCAGGGAAATCCAATTTCATTGGCGTCTTCGCATTTCTTCACGCCATTTGTGAAGGAGACCTGCAGAAATATGTGATCGAGGCAGGGGGCGCAGAGAAGGTGCTTCACTTCGGATCGAAAAACACCAAGGAAATAGACTTTCAACTTTCGTTCGCGCCCGCTTTTAACCCGACCGCGCAGGCTGTTCATCCGTCGGAATACGTGTTGACCCTTGCTCCAACAAACGATGATGGCCTCTACCCGGCTTCAGAATCAGTGCAGCATTTCCTGCCTGGTAGTCATGGACCTATACACCTTGCGCGGCGCGAAAATGGGCGAGAAGCAGGTATCAGTAATCCGAACCTTCCAGGCGACTCTCCTCCGCATTGGGTACGCGAGCGTCTCGCGGATTGGCGTATTTATCACGTCCACGACACGAGCTCATCTTCGAAAATGCGGAAGACGAAAGAGGTGAGCGATAACCGGTTTCTGCAACCTGACGGCTCAAATCTTGCAGCCTTCCTGTACTATCTTCACGAAAGGGAGGAGGCATCCTACAGCTTGATTCGTCGGACGGTCCAGCGCGTCGCGCCATTTTTCGATGATTTCCGATTGGAACCGCTGAGGCTCAAGCCGGACAGCATCAAACTCGAATGGAGGCATAAAAACTCCGATCAATACTTCGACGCGTCGTCGCTTTCGGATGGCACCCTTCGATTCATTGCTCTGGCCACCCTGTTTTTGCAGCCAAAACAGTACCTGCCCTCGGTCATCCTTGTCGATGAACCCGAGTTAGGCCTGCATCCCTACGCAATTGAAATGCTTGCGTCTCTCATTCGGGCTGCCTCCACGAACACGCAGGTGATCGTGTCGACACAGTCATCACAGTTATTGGACCATCTTGAACCTGAGGATGTTCTGGTTGCCAACCGCAAGGATGGCGCGACTGAAATCGAGCATCTCGATTCGGCGGATCTGGCCGCATGGCTGCAAGACTACAGTCTTGGCCAACTTTGGGAAAAGAACGAATTCGCGGGGCGACCCAACCCGGAGTGACAATGGCCCGACTCCTTGTGCACGTGGAAGGGCAGACGGAAGAAACGTTTGTTAATGAAGTCCTTCGAAGCTACCTATTGCATTGTGGCTATGAATCGGTTAGCGCTCGGATCGTCGGTAATGCGCGGCTGAGGCGTAGTCGGGGCGGCATCCGCCCTTGGCTCGCGGTCAGAAGAGACATCATCAATCACCTTCGTCAGGATCCGGGCTGCGTCGCAACGACCATGGTGGATTTCTATGGCCTACCCAAAGACGGAGATCGGGCATGGCCGGGACGCGCGGCCGCAGTTGGAGCGTCAGGTCACCACAAGGCATCGATTGTGGAAGAGGCGTTACGCAATGATCTGGCCCATGAAATAGGGGCAAATTTCGATATCACCCGATTCTTGCCCTTTGTGGTGGTGCACGAGTTCGAGGGCCTGCTTTTCAGTGATTGCGCCGCGTTCGCGCGCGGCATCTGCCGTCCTGATCTGGAACCCAGTTTCAGCCAGATTCGTCAAGGCTTTGCCACTCCGGAAGAGATCAACGATTCCTCCGTCACCGCGCCGTCCAAGCGTGTTGAGGGGCTCGTCCTGGGCTACAACAAACCCCTTCTTGGCGCGCTTGCGATAATGGAAATTGGGCTGGACCCAATTCGGGCCGAATGCCCCCATTTTAACCGTTGGTTACACCAACTTGAATCCCTCGTCGCTTAGGGAACGTGCTTTTGCCCTTCGACGACTGTGCATGGATCGCGCCTATAGGAATTCCACTTGGCCGTGTAACGGCATACCCGTACATGTGACCGATTGAATTCGCCAGCCTTTGGTTCCTCACGGGTTGTCGAGACAGGTTCCGGTCGGCGCTACGATTGTTTCGCGGTGGAAGAAGGGGCGGTTTGCGAACCGCCCCTACTGTAAACTGTGAGCTGTTGGCTGTGGGCTGTGAGTTGTCGGCTGTACGCCCTACTAGTGCTTAGTTGCCGAAATTAGCGCTATTTCAAGTCGGCGGATGGAAGGGCGGGGCTTCAGCCCCGCCGCAGAACTCAGGAGGGGTTTAGGGGCTTTAGCCCCTGAAGCGAGCTTGCTTCAGGGCCTAAAGGCCAATTCAACCTTCCACTTT